>DASXQW010000266.1:0-2085 GCA_036506975.1 Casimicrobiaceae bacterium
GTCCACGATCGCGGCGATGGACCGGCTGATCGTGCTCGACCGCGGGCGCGTCGTGGAAGAGGGCGATCACCGCAGCCTTCTCGCGCGCGACGGCCTGTACGCGCGGCTGTGGGCGCATCAGAGCGGCGGCTTCCTCGGCGATGATCTCGTCGAGGTGGCGGCCGATGCGAAGGAGGCGATCGCCCAGGCGCGCGGAGATGGCGAGGTCGCTGCCGATGAGGTGCAGGCGCGCAAGCTCGAGCCGACGTTGATTGGGCATGACTTGCCGGCGGGGAGCGAGCCGCCGGGGTGAGCAACGGCGCGGAGTTGGCCGGGCGCGAGCGGCCGGCTCGGCGCGTGCATCGTGAGGGCGGGATCAGTCATCGGGTTTGCCGATCGCGATTGAATCTTGTCGGCATGGTGCGGCCCCACTACGACTTTCGGCCGAAACGGACCGCAAAAGTTGCGGGAGACTAGGCGGTACGGTCGGCCTATTCATGGCGACCCCCCTGGACGTCTGCCTTGCAATCATACGCAAGTTGCGTATAATTCATCATGAACGCTGTCTTCGTCGAGCTGCC
The DNA here is from genome assembly GCA_036506975.1 of Casimicrobiaceae bacterium. GTDB lineage: Bacteria > Pseudomonadota > Gammaproteobacteria > Burkholderiales > Casimicrobiaceae > PALSA-1003. The sequence continues at coordinate 561 of DASXQW010000266.1, forward strand.
GGCGTTCGAGCGGCATCGCGAGCGCTATTTGGACGACGCCGCGATGCTTGAACTCCAGCTAATGCTAATAAGCGACCCGGAGGCTGGTCGCACAATCCAGGGCACCGGTGGGCTGCGCAAGGTTCGATTCCGCGATCCGCGCAGAGGCAAGGGCAAGCGCGGCGGTCTGCGCGTGATCTACTACTGGTGGGAGGATGGAATGCAATTCTGGTTATTTACGCTCTACGACAAAGATGAGCTGTCCGATTTGACTTCGCTGCAACGCGATAAGCTCAGGACGATGATCAAGGCCGAACTGGAGGCGCGGAGAAAATCATGAAGGGCAGAGCCAAGGCGGCGCGTGCCGCCAGGCGCGACCTATTCGCAGAGCTGAGCGAGGGTCTGGATGCGCTCGCCGAAGCGCGCATCGGCAAGCGAACGCTGCGAACCCATGCTGTCGAGTATAAGCCAGCGCCGCGGGTCACGCCGAAGGAGTTAATTCGCGTGCGCAAGCGGTTGAAGCTTTCACGCGCGCTCTTTGCGATTTACCTGAGGACCAACGTGCGCACGTTGGAAAACTGGGAGCAGGGGCGAGCCAAACCTAACGCACAGGCAGCCTTGCTCATCAATCTCGTCAAACGCTATCCGGATACGGTCGACCGGCTGGCAGCGATTTAAAGGTCCGGAAATGGGAGCAGTTGAGTCCCTGCCGGTACGGTGGTACGGTTGTCAAACATTGTTTTACGAGGCAGGACCGTGTTGAAAAAGATAGGCAAGGTCGGCAACTCGCAAGGGCTCATCTTCGACGCGGCGCTGCGAGAGTTAACGGGCCTCAAGGCGGGAGACCAGGTGAATATTACCGTGCACGAAGGCGGGGCCATTGTCGTCACGCCCATGCGTCCAACATTGAGCAGAGACGACGCGGCCGCCGCGGCCAAAAAGCTGATCCGCCGCAACTCGTCGCTATTCAAGCGCCTGGCCTGAGAGTGCCGCGCCGTCGCACGCGCGCGTTGGTTCATCTCGACGCGGCAGCCGTGCTGGCGGTACACGCCGAAGTCATTGCTGCGCACGGAGGTCGGCCTGGCGTACGCGATCGCGCGCTGCTGGAGTCCGCCGTCGCGGCGCCTCAGGCTTCACATGCTGGCAAGCCGTTGATCGCGGACACGGTCGGTGCGGCGGCGGCATACCTGTTCTATCTCTCGCGCAACCATCCGTTCGTCGATGGGAACAAGCGCACCGCTCTCGCCGCGTGTCTGGTCTTTCTGCAGGTGAACGGTCGGCTGCCGGATGCGGGTTTGCCCAGCAGGGCCGTCGATGCCTGGGAGGCGCTGGCGTGGGACATCGCCGCGTCCAGAATAGATCGCGAGCAGGCGACGAAGCGACTTCGGATGTTGCTGCGGCCTAAGCGACGGCCAAGATCGCGAAAGGATTGATGCTTCGTAGGTGCGAATTTATTCGCACGCGGCGTTACATCGCACGCGACGGCCGAATGAATTCGGCCCTACGATACGCCAACGGCGAGGGTAGCCTGCACGCCACCGTGACG
>DASXQW010000267.1:0-1730 GCA_036506975.1 Casimicrobiaceae bacterium
CGGCAACACGCCCGCAAAAGTTCGGGCATACGTCGAGTTCGTGGCAGCGATGCTCGAGCTACGCTGATTTACCCCATAGGACTCCGCGCGGTCCCAACGCGATGTCTGCTTCTGCGAAAGTTGTGTGACCGCTTTGGGTCCGCAAGCGGTCGCTGGAGACGTCAACGGGCCGGTGGCGTGAAAGGCGACCGGCAGTTGCGATGTCTGAACGGCAGCTGTTAGAAGACTGCGCAGTTCTCAGCGGTTTTGCTCTGAGGTCGCCGCGGGTTTTTCCCGGCGCCGTACGCATTCGAACAGGCAGATCGCCGTAGCGGCCGCGGCGTTGAGCGACTCGAAACGACCCGGCATCGGAATCGTCATGCAAAGGGTCGCCGCATCTCGTAACGCCGCAGACAATCCTGCGCCCTCGTTGCCGACCGCGATCGCGATCGGTGCGGAGAGATCGACGGAATAGAGCGGTTCGCCGCCGGCGGCAACCGCTGCGCCCGTGCGCCCTCGATAGTTGCGCACCCAGGCTACGAGGTCGACGTCTTCGTAGATCTCGAGATGGAAGTGCGCGCCTTGCGCCGCCCGCAGCACTTTGGGCGACCAGGCGAACGCGCATTGCGGCGACAGAAATACCTGCGCGACGCCGGCGGCCGCGGCGCTGCGCAGCATCGAGCCGACATTACCCGGATCCTGTACGTCTTCCAGCAGCAGACAGAAGTCCGCCGCGCGCTCGAAGCGCGGCATGGGCGTCGCCACGACCGCCAATGCGCCGACCGCGGCGGGTAGCTGCGAGAATTCGGCCCATGCGGACGGAGTGACGATCAGCGTCTGTGCCGCCGGAACGGTTGCTTGCAATGCCCGGATCGCGGGACGGTCGAGTGCGGTTTCGGCGATGAGCAATATTTCGGGCGCACCATGGCGTCGACAATACGCCGCGACGACATGCTCGCCCTCGAGCACGCAGCGCCCCGCCTTGCGCCGTTCGCGCGACGAGGCGATCAGGCGCGCAGCCTCTTTCAGGCGCGGGTTGTCGCGCGAAGTAATGCGCGGCATCTCTTTGTGAAGTAACGCTAGGAGCCTAGCGTACGCGCTGGACGGCCGGAGCCTTCGTCGCGTCGGGAGCCGGCGTGTCCGCGGGAAGCTGAAAGAACACTTCGTCCTGGCGGATCATGCCCAGCTCGGAACGGGCGCGTTCCTCGATGGCCTCGTATCCCTGCTTCAGATCGCGAACGTCCGCGTCGAGCGCAGCGTTGCGAGCCTTGAGCTCGGCGTTGGCCTGCTGCTGCGCCTCCACCTGCCGATCGAGCTCGCGCACCTGGAGCCAGCCGCCCTTGCCGAGCCACATCGGATATTGCAGGGCCAGGATCAGCAGCGCGAAAACGAGGGCAAGTATGCGCACCTAGGTTCCTTGGCCCTACTTCAATTGATAGAACGCGTCGCGGCCGGGATAGCTCGCAACGTCGCCCAGATCTTCTTCGATGCGCAGGAGCTGGTTGTACTTGGCGATGCGGTCGGAGCGTGACAGCGATCCCGTCTTGATCTGTCCTGCGTTGGCGCCAACCGCGATGTCGGCGATCAAGCTGTCCTCGGTTTCGCCGGAGCGGTGCGAAACGATCGCGGTGTAGCCGGCGCGGGTCGCCATGCCGATCGCGGCGAAGGTCTCGGTCAGCGTGCCGATCTGATTGATCTTGATCAGGATGGAGTTGGCGACGCCTTTGGCGATGCCCTGCTTGAGTATCTTC
>DASXQW010000268.1:0-54119 GCA_036506975.1 Casimicrobiaceae bacterium
CACCGAGATGGTGATGCCGGGGGACAACATTCAGATGACGGTGACCTTGATTGCGCCCATTGCCATGGAAGAGGGCTTGCGCTTCGCCATTCGCGAAGGCGGGCGCACCGTCGGCGCCGGCGTCGTGGCCAAGGTGATCGAGTGATTCGTCGGCGACCCGTGCGCGCGAGCGGGTGGTTGTTCAAAAGGTGAACCAATGCAAAACCAGAAGATACGCATCAGGCTGAAAGCTTTCGATTACAAGCTGATCGATCAATCGGCGCAGGAAATCGTCGACACGGCCAAGCGCTCGGGCGCCGTCGTGAAAGGCCCGGTGCCGCTGCCGACCAAGATCGAGCGCTTCGACATCCTGCGCTCGCCGCACGTCAACAAAACCTCGCGCGACCAGCTCGAGATCCGCACGCACTTGCGGCTGATGGACATCATCGATCCGACCGACAAGACGGTCGATCAGTTGATGAAGCTCGACCTGCCGGCAGGTGTCGACGTCGAGATCAAACTGCAGTAGCCAACATGAGCTCGCTGGTCAATCGCAATCGGCGAGGCGTGAAAGGATAACGAAACATGAGTCTGGGATTGGTAGGTCGCAAGATAGGCATGACCCGGGTCTTCACCGACGATGGCGCCGCCGTCCCGGTGACGGTGCTCGACGTCGCCAACAATCGCGTGACGCAGATCAAAACGCCTGAAACCGACGGATACGCGGCGGTGCAAGTAACCTATGGCAAGCGCCGCGCTAACCGCGTCAACAAAGCGCAGGCCGGGCATCTTGCCAAGGCAGGCGTCGAGGCCGGCGACCTCCTCAAAGAGTTTCCGGTTGCGGCGGAAGATCTCGCCAAGCTCAAGGTCGGCGAGACGATTAGCGTCGAAACCTTCGCCGTCGGCCAGTTGGTCGATGTGTCGGGCACCACCAAGGGCCGCGGCTTCACCGGCGTGATCGCGCGTCACCACTTCAGCTCGAACCGCGCCTCGCACGGTAACTCGCTCTCGCACAACAAGCCGGGCTCGATTTCCATGGCGCAGGACCCCGGCCGGGTATTTCCGGGCAAGCGCATGGCCGGCCAGTACGGCGACGTGCGGCGCACCGTGCAGACGCTGAAGGTCGTTCGTATCGATGCCGCGCGCGGTCTGCTGCTGGTCAAGGGCGCGGTACCGGGCGCCGACGGCGGTCACATCGTCGTCCGGCCCTCGGTCAAGGCACCGGCGAAGAAGGGTGCCTGATCATGGAGCTCAAGCTGATCAACGATAGCGGCAAGCCGGCCGCGACGCTGTCCGCCTCGGACGCGCTGTTCGCGCGCGAGTACAACGAGGCGCTCGTCCATCAGGTCGTCACGGCGTTCCAGGCGAATGCTCGCAGCGGTACTCGGGCGCAGAAGTCGCGGGGCGAAGTGAACAAGTCGCACAAGAAGCCGTGGCAGCAGAAGGGCACGGGGCGCGCGCGCGCGGGGCAGGCCAACAGCCCGCTGTGGCGCGGTGGCGGCAAGATATTTCCGAGCTCGCCTGACGAGAACTTTTCGCAGAAGGTCAATCGCAAGATGTACCGCGCCGGGATCGCGTCGATTCTGTCGCAACTCGTCCGCGAGGGCAGGCTGATGGTCGTTGAGCAGATCGCGCTCGACGCACCGAAGACGAAGCTCTTCGCGCAGAAGATCAAGGCGCTCGGGCTTTCGGGCACGGTGCTTATCGTCACCGACAAGGTCGATGAGAACGTTTTTCTGTCCTCGCGCAACATGCCGCACATGCTCGTCCTGGAAGCGCAGGAGGTCGATCCCGTGAGCCTGGTCCGCTTCGAAAACGTGCTCCTGACCAAGGCGGCGGTGACGCAATTCGAGGAGATCCTGGGATGAGCCCGACCAAAGCCGTACCGAAGATCGCGGCGCCGCAAGCCAACGAAGAGCGCCTGATGACGATTCTGCTGGCGCCGGTCGTTTCGGAGAAAGCGACGCAGATCGCCGATCGCCATAACCAGGTCATCTTCCGCGTCCGGCCCGATGCGACCAAGAAAGATGTCAAGAAGGCGGTCGAGCTGCTGTGGAAGGAGAAGAAAATCGAGGTCGCGAGCGTGCAGATCGTGAACGTTCACGGCAAGAAAAAGCGCTTCGGCGCCTATACCGGCCGGCGCCGCAACTGGAAGAAGGCGTACGTCAGCCTCAAGCCCGGCCAGGAAATCAACTTCGCCCAGGAAGCGTGACGCCATCATGCCACTGATCAAAGTCAAACCGACTTCGCCCGGCCGCCGCGGGCTCGTGAAGGTCGTCAACGACGATCTGCACAAGGGCCGTCCCTTCGAGAAGCTCACCGAGAGCAAGAAGCGCGGCTCTGGCCGCAACAATAACGGCCACATCACCATGCGGCATCAGGGCGGCGGACACAAGCGGCACTACCGCATGGTCGACTTTCGCCGCAACAAGGACGGCATCGCCGCCAAGGTCGAACGGTTCGAGTACGATCCGAACCGCAGCGCGCATCTTGCGCTCTTGCTCTATGCCGACGGCGAGCGCCGTTACATCGTCGCGCCGCGCGGACTGACCGTCGGTTCGCAGCTTATGAACGGCTCGGACGCGCCGATCAAGGCTGGCAACTGCCTGCCGCTGCGGAACATTCCCGTCGGCACCACCGTCCATTGCGTCGAGATGCTGCCGGGCAAGGGGGCGCAGATCGCGCGCTCGGCAGGAGCGTCGGTGCAACTATTGGCACGCGAGGGCGCACACGCGCAGCTGCGCATGCATTCGGGTGAGATTCGCAAGGTGCACGTCGACTGCCGGGCGACCATCGGGTCGGTGGGCAACGAAGAGCACAACCTGCGCTCGATCGGCAAGGCGGGTGCCAATCGCTGGCGCGGCATCCGTCCGACGGTCCGCGGCGAAGTGATGAACCCGGTCGATCACCCTCACGGGGGACGGACCCGCGGTAACCGGCATCCTGTCTCGCCCTGGGGCACGCCCACCAAGGGTTATCACACCCGCAAGAACAAGCGCACCGACGGCATGATCATCCGGCGCCGGCATGCGGTGAAGAAGGGATAGCGAGAGATGGCACGTTCAATCAAGAAGGGCCCGTTCGTCGATCACCACCTTCAGGCGAAGGTCGAAGCCGCGCGGGCGACATCCGACAAGCGGCCGATCAAGACCTGGTCGCGGCGCTCGACCATCACGCCGGATTTTGTCGGCCTGACGATCGCGGTTCACAATGGCAAGCAGCACATTCCGGTTTACGTCTCCGAGAACATGGTCGGACACAAGCTCGGCGAGTTCGCGCTGACCCGGACGTTCAAAGCGCACTCGGCCGACAAGAAAGTCGTCGCCCCAACGACGCCGCCGAGGAAGTAAGGAGCCAATCATGGAAACCAAAGCGATCCTGCGCGGCGTACGCCTGTCGGCGCAGAAAGGCCGGCTCGTCGCCGACCAGATTCGCGGGCTGCCCGTCGACAAGGCGCTCACCTTGCTCTCCTTCAGCCCGAAGAAGGGCGCGAAGATCATCAAGAAGGTGCTCGAGTCGGCGATTGCCAATGCGGAGCACAACGAAGGCGCCGACATCGACGAGCTCAAGGTCAGGACGATTTGCGTCGACAAGGCGGAGAACTTGCGTCGTTTCACCGCGCGCGCCAAGGGGCGCGGCAACGTCATCCTGAAGCAGACCTGCCACATCCACGTCACCGTCGGCGACGGGAAATAAGGAAGACACATGGGACAGAAAATCAATCCGACCGGCTTTCGTCTGTCGGTCAATCGCGACTGGGCTTCGAAGTGGTATGCGAACAGCAAGCATTTCCCGGCGACGCTGAACGAAGACATCAAGGTCCGCGACTATCTTCGCAAGAAGCTGGCCCACGCGTCCGTCGGCAAGATCACGATCGAGCGGCCGGCGAAAAATGCGCGCATCACCATCCATAGCGCGCGGCCGGGCGTGGTCATCGGCAAGAAAGGCGAGGACATCGAGACGTTGCGCGCGAGCTTGCGCAAGATGATGGGCACCGAAGTGGGCTTGAACATCGAGGAGATCCGCAAGCCCGAAATCGATGCGCAGCTCGTCGCCGACTCGATCGCGCAGCAGCTTGAAAAGCGGATTATGTTCCGCCGCGCGATGAAGCGCGCGATGCAGAACGCGATGCGGCTCGGCGCGCAGGGCATCAAGATTATGAGCTCGGGCCGGCTGAACGGCATCGAGATCGCGCGCACGGAATGGTATCGCGAAGGGCGCGTGCCGCTGCATACGCTGCGCGCCGACATCGACTACGGGTTTGCCGAGGCGAAGACGACCTACGGCGTGATCGGCATCAAGGTCTGGGTGTTCAAAGGCGAGGTTCTGCCGCACAACGGCGAGCCGCAGGCCGCCCCGGCGCCGGCGCCTGAAGCGCCGAAGCGCGCCCGCAAGAGCGCAGGAGTGAAGAATGTTGCAGCCAGCTAGAAGGAAATACCGCAAGGAGCAGAAGGGCCGCAACAAGGGCGTGGCGACGGTCGGCGCCAAGGTGAGCTTTGGCGAGTACGGACTCAAGGCGGTCACGCGCGGCAGATTGACCGCCCGCCAGATCGAGGCCGCGCGGCGGGCGATGACCCGTCACATCAAGCGCGGCGGTCGGATCTGGATCCGCATCTATCCCGATAAGCCGATGTCGCAGAAACCGGCCGAAGTACGAATGGGCAACGGCAAGGGCAATCCGGAATATTACGTCGCCGAAATCGTTCCGGGCAAGGTGCTCTACGAGATGGACGGCGTCGATGAGACGCTTGCGCGCGAAGCATTTGCGCTCGCCGCCGCCAAGCTGCCGATCCGGACGACTTTCGTGCATCGGCTGCTCGGATAGAAGGAAGCGAACATGAAGCTTTCGGAACGCAAGAAGGACCTGCGCGACAAGTCGCCTGACGAGCTCCGGATCGAGCTCGGCGCGCTACTGAAGGAGCAGTTCGGGCTGCGCATGCAGAAGGCGACGCAGCAGCTTGCGAACAGCTCCAAGATCGTGCGCGTCCGGCGCGACATCGCACGCGTCAAGACATTGCTTAATCAGAAGACGGGACAAGCATGAGCGAACAAATCGAAACTCCAGCGGCTGCGCCCGCCGCCAAGGGAAGCCTGATCCAGACGCAGATCGGGCGCGTGGTGAGTGACAAAATGAACAAGACCGTGACCGTTCTCGTCGAGCATCGGGTAAAGCATCCGCTTTACGGCAAGGTCGTGAGACGGTCGAGGAAATATCACGCGCACGACGAGAACAATGAATACAAGGAAGGCGATTTGGTCGAGATCGAGGCCTGCCGGAAGCTCGCCAAGACCAAGGCGTGGCGGGTGAAACGCCTGATCGAGAAGGCTAAGGTCATCTAAGATACTGATTGAACGAAGAGAGTTGCGCGAAAGCATAAATCCTGCCATAATTTTGGATTGCCCGCCGCGGGCAGGCCGCATTCATCGGCCGCGCCGGCGGCGTTACCCGGACGGGTTCCAAGACTGGCCGCCGCAAGTGACGCAGGACGCGGGCGGTGCTGAGGCGCGAGGCTTCAGACGCCGCCGGGCGGATTAAGTTGGAGATTGCAATGATCCAGATGCAAACAATGCTGGAGGTCGCCGATAACACCGGTGCCCGGCAAGTGATGTGCATCAAGGTGCTCGGCGGCAGCAAGCGCAGATACGCGCACATCGGCGATGTGATCAAGGTCAGCATCAAGGACGCAGCCCCGCGAGGTCGCGTGAAAAAAGGCGAGATTTATCACGCTGTGGTCGTGCGCACGCGGCAGGGCGTTCGCCGCGACGACGGCGCCAAGGTCAAGTTCGACACCAACGCGGCGGTGCTGCTGACTCCCAAGCTGGAGCCTATCGGGACGCGAATTTTCGGGCCTGTAACCCGCGAGTTGCGCACGGAGCGGTTCATGAAGATCGTGTCGCTCGCACCGGAGGTGCTTTGAGCATGCGCAAGATCAAGACGGGCGACAACGTCATCGTCATCGCCGGCCGAGACAAGGGAAAGCGTGGCGATGTGACGCGGACCGTTGGCGCGGACTATGTGCTCGTCGCCGGCGTCAATCAGGTGAAGAAGCACGCGCGGCCGAACCCGATGAAGAACCAGCCGGGCGGCATCGTCACCAAGGAAGTGCCGATCCACGTTTCGAACGTCGCGATCTGGAACCCGGTGACGCGGAAACCGGACCGCATCGGCTTCCGCAAGCTGGAAGACGGCCGCAAGGTCCGCTTCTTCAAGTCGAACGGCGAAATGATCGGGGTCTGACATGGCGCGTCTGAAGGAGATCTACAAGAAGGAAGTCGTGCCGGCGCTGATCCAGCAATTCGGCTACAAGTCGACGATGCAAGTGCCACGCCTGACGAAGATCGTGCTTAACATGGGCGTGGGTGAAGCGGTCGCCGACAAGAAGATTCTGGAGAACGCGGTCGGCGACATGACCAAGCTGTCCGGCCAGAAGCCGGTGGTTACCAAGGCGAAGAAGTCGATCGCAGTGTGGAAGATCCGCACCGGCTACCCGATCGGCTGCATGGTGACGCTCCGGCAGGATCGGATGTACGAGTTTCTCGACCGACTGGTGTCGATCGCGCTGCCGCGTGTCCGCGACTTTCGCGGTGTGTCGGCACGATCCTTCGACGGCCGCGGTAACTTCAATCTGGGCGTCAAGGAGCAGATCATTTTTCCGGAAATCGAATACGACAAGATCGACGCGCTGCGAGGCATGAATATCACTATCGCGACGACGGCGAAGACCGATGCCGAGGCGAAGGCGTTGCTTGCCGCATTCAAATTCCCGTTCAAGAACTGAGGAAAGCCATGGCGAAAACGGCTGTTATCAACCGCGACCAGAAGCGCCGGCTGACGGTGAAGAGATACGCGAAGAAACGCGCCGAGCTGCTGGCGATCATTGGCAACGCCAAGTTCTCCGACGAGCAGCGGCTCACGGCGCGGCGCAGGCTCGAACAGCTCCCGCGCGATTCGAGCGCGACGCGGCTGCGCAACCGATGCAGGCTCACCGGCCGGCCGCGCGGCGTGTACCGCAAGTTCGGGCTCGGGCGCAACAAGCTGCGCGAGATCGCGATGCGTGGCGAGATCCCGGGCGTCGTCAAAGCGAGTTGGTAGGCGGGACCATGTACGTTCCGACGCTGCCCTCACCCCTGGCCCCTCTCCCGCTTCGCGGGCGAGGGGAACTTCGTGCGCGCCTGCGGCGCGTTATTCGGATTGAGGTGACACATGAGCATGACTGATCCGATCGCCGACATGCTGACGCGCATCCGCAATGCGCAGCTCGCGGAAAAGGCCACCGTGCAGATGCCGACGTCCAAGGTCAAGGTGGCGATCGCCAAGGTGCTGAAGGACGAGGGCTACATCGAGGGCTTCACCGTAGTCGGTGAGGAAACCCGGCCGCAACTGGAGATCGCATTGAAGTATTACGCGGGCCGCCCGGTCATCGAGAAGATCGAGCGCGTATCCAAGCCGGGACTGCGCATTTACAAGGGGAAGGACGATATTCCGCGCGTCATGAACGGGCTCGGCATCGCCATCGTTTCGACCTCGCGCGGCCTCATGACCGACCGCAAGGCGCGCGCGACCGGGGTCGGCGGCGAAGTGATCTGCATCGTCGCCTGACGGAGACAACCATGTCGCGCATCGGAAACAGCCCGATCAAGCTCCCGCCCAAGGTCGAGGTGACCCTGGCGGGGGGCGAAATCTCGGTCAAGGGTCCGCTCGGTTCGCTGTCGCAGCGGTTCAGCGAAAGCATCGCGATCGAAAAGAACGGCGACACGCTGACGTTCAGGGCCGCGAACCCGCAAGCCAATGCGATGCACGGCACGGTGCGGGCGCTCGTCGCCAACATGGTCAAAGGCGTCACTGCCGGCTACGAGAAGAGGCTCGCCCTGGTTGGCGTCGGCTACCGCGCGCAGGCCGCGGGCGACAAGCTCAATCTCTCGCTGGGTTTCTCGCATCCCGTCGTGCACAAGATGCCCAAAGGCGTCAAGGTCGAGACGCCGCAGCAGACCGAAATCGTCATCAAGGGCGTCGACAAGCAGCAGGTCGGCCAGGTTGCGGCGGAGATCCGCGCGTACCGCTCGCCCGAACCGTACAAGGGCAAGGGTGTTCGCTACGCCAATGAGCAGGTGACGCTCAAGGAAACAAAGAAGAAGTAATCGCCGCGAAGCAACGAAAGATCCCGGAGACTCGCATCATGAACAAGAAGGACGCTCGTGCCCGCCGCAGCCGCAAGACCCGGCTGCGCATCGCCGAGCAGCGCATGCATCGCCTCGTCGTTGGGCGGTCGAGCAACCATATTTACGCGCAGATTATCGCGCCGTCAGGAGACCAGGTGCTGGTCAGCGCCTCGACGCTCGAGGCGGAGGTGCGCAAGGACCTGAAAAACGGCGGCAACCGTGCGGCCGCGACGGTGATCGGCAAGCGCATCGCGGCGAAGGCCAAGACGGCCGGCATCGAGGCGGTCGCATTCGACCGCTCCGGATTCAAGTATCACGGCCGCGTGAAGGCGCTGGCCGACGCCGCCCGCGAGGGCGGTCTCAAGTTCTAGAGCGCAGAGCGGAAGACGAGGCCGAATATGGCAAAGCCAATGGGTAGGCAGCAGCAGAACCGGCAGCAGCAAGAGGATCGGGGCGATGGGCTGCGCGAGAAAATGATCAGCATCAACCGCGTCACGAAGGTGGTGAAGGGCGGGCGCATCCTGGCTTTCGCCGCGTTAACGGTCGTCGGCGATGGCGACGGGCGGGTCGGCATGGGCAAGGGGAAGGCGAAGGAAGTCCCGGTCGCGGTTCAGAAGGCGATGGAGGAGGCGCGCCGCAGGATGATCAAAGTGCGCTTGAAAAGCGGCTCGCTTCATCACGCGGTTCAGGGCCGCCATGGCGCGACCAGGGTTTTCATGCAGCCGGCGTCCGAAGGTACCGGCATCATCGCCGGGGGTCCGATGCGCGCGGTGTTCGAGGTTGTGGGCGTGACCAACATCCTTGCCAAGTGCCACGGGCCGACCAATCCGTACAACGTCGTAAGGGCGACGCTCAACGCCCTGGAGAATGGCAATGCACCGGCAGATATCGCGAGCAAGCGCGGATTGACGGTCGAGCAGCTGACGGAGGCTTGAAATCGTGGCTGCGGACAAGCAACTGGGAAAGTTGAGGATCACGCTCATCAAGGGCTTGCGGGGCAAGAAGGACGATCATCGCGCGACGGTGCGCGGCCTCGGCCTGAAATGGCGCAGCCACACGGTCGAACTCGACGACACGCCGGAGGTGCGCGGCATGATCAGCAAGGTGGGCTACATGCTGAGCGTCAGCGCGGGCGACCGAGGACAAGGCTGATGAACAGGCGAAACGCTTAGGACAGAGCAATGCGAATGAACACAATCAAGCCGGCTGCCGGCAGCAAGCGCGCGCGCCGCCGCGTCGGACGCGGCAGCAGCAGCGGTCTGGGCAAGACGGCCGGGCGCGGCAGCAAGGGCCAGAAGTCGCGCGCGGGGGGCTTCCACAAGGTCGGCTTCGAGGGCGGCCAAATGCCGCTGCAGCGCCGCCTGCCCAAGCGCGGCTTCGTGTCGCCGTTGCGCGAGTTGACGGCGGAAGTGCGGTTGTCCGATTTGAGCAAGCTGCCGATCGCGGAGATCGACATCCTCGCGCTGAAAGCCGCGGGACTCGTGCCGGCGGCGGCGAAAACGGCGAAGGTGATCAAGACCGGCACGCTGGAAAAGGCGGTGAAGCTCTCCGGCCTTGCAGTGAGCAAGGGCGCCCGATCGGTCATCGAGACGACGGGCGGCACCATTAGCGGTGAGCCCATCAGGCCGGAGAAGACCCCGCAAGAGAAGGCCTGGCAGAAAAACTTGGCCGCCGCAGCAGCGGCCACGCCCGAGAAAAGCGCTAAAACCGAGAAGACCGTGAAAACCGAGAAGACCGCGAAAGGCGAGGGGCGCCCCAAAGGTGACCAGGCCCCGGCGCAAGAACGGACCAAGGACTGAAGTTGGCTACGATCAATCCGGCGCAAAAGAGCGGCACCAAGTACGGCGACCTGAAAAAGCGGCTGCTGTTCCTGCTCGGCGCGCTCGTCGTCTACCGGATCGGGACCCATATCCCGGTGCCGGGAATCAACGCGTCGGTACTCGACGAATTGTTCCGCGGCCAGCAGGGCGGCATCCTCGGGCTGTTCAACGTGTTCTCAGGCGGTGCGCTGTCGCGTTTCTCGATCTTCGCGCTGGGCATCATGCCCTACATATCGGCGTCGATCATCATGCAGCTCTGCACGGTGGTCGTTCCCACGCTCGAGGCGCTGAAAAAGGAAGGCGAGTCGGGACGGCGCAAGATCACGCAGTACACCCGCTACGCGACGCTCGGGCTGTCGTTCTTCCAGGGCCTTGGCATCTCCATCGCGCTCGAGCAGCAAGCCGGCCTCGTGATCGACCCCGGGCTCGCGTTCCGCCTGATCTCCGCAGTGACGCTCGTCACGGGAACGATGTTCCTGATGTGGCTCGGCGAGCAGATCACCGAGCGGGGCCTGGGCAACGGCATCTCGCTCATCATTTTCAGCGGCATTGCGGCCGGCTTGCCGCGCGCGATCGGCCAGACGCTGGAGCAGGTCAATACCGGCGCCTATTCCGTGCTGCTGGTCATCGGCATCGCTGCGCTGGTCGTCGTGGTTACCGCCTTCGTGGTTTTCGTCGAGCGGGCGCTGCGCAAGATCCAGGTGAACTATGCCAAGCGCCAGGTCGGCAACCGCGTGTACGCGGGCCAGCAATCGTTCCTGCCGCTCAAACTCAACATGGCGGGCGTGATTCCGCCGATATTCGCCTCATCGATCATCCTGTTTCCGGCGACGATTGCGCAGTGGTTCGGATCGAGCGAGAACACGATCTGGCTGCGCGACCTCGCGGGGACGCTCGCGCCCGGACAGCCGGTGCACGAGATACTTTACGCGGCGGCGATCGTCTTCTTCTGTTTCTTCTATACAGCATTGCAGTACAACCCCAAGGATACCGCGGAGAACCTGAAGAAGAGCGGCGCCTTCATCCCCGGATATCGCCCCGGAGATCAAACGGCGAAATACATCGAGAAGATCACGCTGCGCCTTACATTGATCGGCTCTGCATACCTCGTGGTCGTGTGCTTCATCCCGAATTTCCTGATCGCGTGGAAGAACGTGCCGTTCTACTTCGGCGGCACGTCGCTCCTGATCATCGTGGTCGTGACCATGGATTTCATGACACAGGTGCAGGCGTATCTGATGTCACAGCAGTACGAGAGCCTGCTCAAGAAGGCGAACTTCAAGGGCGGGCTCCCGACACGATGAGGAACATTGCCAGCACAATGCCCTCACCCCTGTCCCCTCTCCTGCAAGCGGGCGAGGGGAACAAAATGAGCCGCTGCGCGGCTGGGTAAGGCATGGCGAAGGAAGAGACGATCCAGATGCAGGGAGAAGTCCTGGAAACGTTGCCCAATGCGACGTTCCGGGTAAAGCTGGAGAACGGCCACGTCGTACTCGGGCATATCTCCGGGAAGATGCGGATGCACTACATCAAGATATTGCCGGGCGACAAGGTAACGGTGGACCTGACGCCGTACGATCTGTCCCGGGCGCGGATTATTTTCCGCGCAAAGTAGCGTCGCAGCGAGGGTGACATGAAAGTACTGGCATCGGTGAAGAAGATCTGCCGCAACTGCAAGATCATCAGGCGCAAGGGCGTCGTGCGGGTGATCTGCACGAACCCGCGCCATAAGCAGCGGCAGGGTTAACGATTTGAACCGGACTAAAGGCTAACGAAATGGCCCGCATTGCAGGCGTCAACATTCCGAATCACCAGCATGCCGAGATCGCGCTGACGGCGATCTACGGCATTGGCCGTGCCCGTGCGCGTTTGATCTGCGATGCCGGTGGCGTAAAGCACTCGGCCAAGATCAAGGACCTGTCCGATGCGCAGATGGACAAGCTGCGCGAGCTCGTGAGCCGGTACACGGTCGAGGGCGATCTGCGTCGCGAGGTGACCATGAGCATCAAGCGTCTCATGGATCTCGGATGCTACCGCGGCGTGCGGCACCGCAAGGGGCTGCCGGTCCGCGGCCAGCGCACCCGCACCAACGCGCGCACGCGCAAAGGGCCGCGCAAGGCCAAGCAGATCGCGCTCAACAGGCCGACCACGGCGAAGACTTGATAGGAACGAACGATGGCACAGCAACCCTCCAAGCCTACGACGGCGGCGCGCGTCCGCAAGAAGGTGAAGAAGAGCGTATCCGAAGGGATCGCGCACATTCACGCGTCGTTCAACAACACGATCATCACGATCACCGACCGCCAGGGCAACACGCTGTCGTGGGCGACATCGGGCGGCGCCGGATTCAAGGGCTCGCGCAAATCGACGCCGTTTGCAGCGCAGGTTGCCGCCGAGGCGGCAGGAAGGGCGGCGCAGGAATGCGGCGTCAAGAACCTCGAGGTGCGCATCAAGGGCCCGGGGCCGGGGCGCGAGTCCGCGGTGCGCGCTTTGAACGCGCTCGGCCTCAAGATCAGCAGCATTTCGGATGTAACGCCCGTCCCGCACAACGGCTGCCGCCCGCCGAAGCGGCGCCGGATTTAGTGGGAGACTAAAGTGGCTCGATATATCGGACCCAAATGCAAGCTGGCGCGAAGAGAAGGCACTGACCTTTTCCTGAAGAGTGCGCGCCGATCGCTCGACTCCAAGTGCAAGCTCGACTCCAAGCCCGGCCAGCACGGCGTGAAGTCCGGGATGCGGATGTCCGACTACGGCAAGCAGCTGCGCGAGAAGCAGAAGCTTCGCCGGACTTACGGCGTCCTCGAGCGTCAGTTTCAACGCTATTTCACGATGGCGGCGCAGGGCAAGGGCTCGACGGGCGAGAATCTGCTGCGGCTGCTGGAATCGCGGCTGGACAATGTCGTCTACCGCATGGGCTTCGGCTCGACCCGTGCCGAGGCGCGGCAGCTGGTGACGCATCGCGCGGTAACGATCAACGGCAAGGTCGTCAACATCCCGTCGGCGCTGGTCAAGGCGGCAGATGTCATCGCAGTCAAGGAAGGGGCCAAGACGCAGCTGCGCATCGTCGATGCGCTGCAGCTCGCCGAGAGGATCGGCTTTCCGTCGTGGGTCGAGGTCGACGTTAAAAAAATGGCCGGCACGTTCAAGGGCGCCCCGGACCGCTCCGAATTCGGTCAGGACATCAACGAGAGCCTTGTCGTCGAGTTGTATTCGAAGTAATCGGATTCGGCCGCGTTTGGCCAGGTTTCGTAAGGACTCCGCATGCAGAGCAATGCTTTCTTGAAACCGCGCATCATCGACGTGCAGAGCACGTCGCCGTTTCACGCCAAGGTCGTGATGGAGCCGTTCGAGCGTGGCTACGGCCACACGCTGGGCAATGCGCTGCGACGCGTGCTGCTCTCGTCGATGCCCGGGTACGCGCCCACCGAAGTCAAGATCACCGGCGTCTTGCACGAATACTCGGCGCTCGACGGCGTCCAGGAGGACGTCGTCGATGTGCTGCTCAATCTCAAGGGCGTCGTCCTCAAGCTGCACAATCGCGACCACGTCACGCTGAAGCTTGCCAAGACGGGTGAGGGACCGGTCACGGCGGCCGACATCGAGCCCAACCATGATGTCGAGATCATCAATCCCGATCACGTCATCGCGCATCTGACCGCGGGTGGCAAGATCGAGATGGAAATCAAGGTCGAGAAGGGTCGCGGCTACCAGCCTGCCACCGTGCGCGTCAAGCCCGAGGGCGGCCGCAGCATCGGCAACATTCTGCTCGATGCGTCGTTCTCGCCGGTGCGGCGGGTGAGCTACTCGGTCGAAAGCGCCCGTGTCGAACAGCGCACGGATCTGGACAAGCTGGTGATGGACATTGAGACGAACGGCGTCATCGAGCCCGAGCAGGCGATCCGTTATGCGGCCTCCATCCTGGTCGAACAGCTCGGCGTATTCGCGGATCTCAAGGGTACCGAGGCGCCGATCGAGCAGCGTTCGATGCCGCAGGTCGATCCGATTCTGCTGCGGCCGGTCGACGATCTCGAGCTTACCGTGCGTTCTGCCAACTGCCTCAAGGCGGAGAACATCTACTACATCGGCGACCTGATACAGCGCACCGAGACCGAGCTTCTGAAGACTCCGAACCTCGGCCGCAAGTCGCTGAACGAAATCAAGGAAGTGCTGGCTTCGCGCGGTCTGTCGCTAGGGATGAAGCTCGAGAACTGGCCGCCGCCGAATCTCGACCGGCCGTAAGGAAAAAGAATCATGCGTCACCGCCACGGACTGCGTAAGTTGAACCGTACCACCAGCCATCGGCTGGCGATGCTGCGGAACATGACCAACTCGCTTCTGACGCACGAAGCGATCCGAACCACGCTGCCCAAGGCGAAGGAGTTGCGCCGCGTCGCCGAGCCTTTGATCACGCTGGCCAAGAATCCGACGCTTGCCAACCGCCGGGTAGCGTTCGATCGCCTGCGCGACAAGGACGCGGTCTACAAGCTCTTCAATGAGCTCGGTCCGCGCTACGCCAAGCGTCCCGGCGGCTATCTGCGCATTCTCAAATTCGGATTTCGTGTCGGCGACAACGCGCCGATGGCATTGGTCGAGCTGATGGACCGGCCGGAGCCTGCCCCAGAAACGACCGAAGAGGCCAAGCCGGCCAAGTCGGGCAAGGCGCCGAAGGCCGGCAAGGAAACTCCGGCTCCCAAGACGACCCGGAAGACGAAGAAGGCGAAAGAAGCCAAAGCCGCAGCATAGATAACCGTCGCCACCGACAAGAAAGGCCGGGCAAAGCCCGGCCTTTTCCTTAGAGGCTCTTGGATCGCCGGATCGGCGATCGGAGATCCGTACAGCGTCGGCGCGTTGTCGCTGCGCGGACGTCTACGGGCTTACTCGACCTGAATATTGGCGTCCTTGACGATCTTGCCCCATTTCGCGGTCTCGACCTTGAGCATTGCCGCGAATTCCGCGGGCGTATTACCGATCGGTTCGGCGCCGAGGCCGGTCAATTTTTCCTGTACGTCGGATTGAGTGAGTGCGGCTGCGATTTCGGAGCGAAGCCCGGCGATGATTTCGGTCGGCGTGCCGGCTGGAACGACGATGCTGTACCAAGACGTCACATCGAATCCCGGCAAGCCGGATTCCGCGAGCGTAGGCAGCTCGGGCGCGGCGGCAGTGCGTTTCAGGCTCGCAACGCCCAGCGCGACGACCCTGCCTGCCTTGACTTGCGGCAGCGCCGATGGCGCGCCCGCGAACATCATCTGCACCTGTCCACCGACGACGGCAGTGACGGCAGGCGCGATGCCGTTGAAGGGGATGTGTACGATGTCGACGCCTGCCATGCTCTTGAAAAGCTCGCCGGCGAGATGCGCGCCGCTGCCGTTACCCGGCGAAGAATAGTTGAGCGTTCCCGGATGCGCCTTGGCATAGCGGACCAGCTCGGCGACCGTCTTTGCCGGTACCGACGGATGGACGATCAGCACGTTAGGAACCGCGGCGATCACGGTGACCGGGGCAAAGTCGCGTGCGACGTCGTAGGGAACATTTCGATAGAGAAACGGATTGACGGTGAGGTTTCCGGCAGGCGCCAGCACCAGCGTGTAGCCATCGGGCGCGGCCTTGGCGCCGATCTCCATCCCGATGTTTCCTCCGGCGCCCGGGCGATTGTCGACGACGACGGCCTTGCCGAGACTGGCGGAGAGCTTGTCGCCGACCAGCCGGGCGAGGGCATCGGCAGGACCACCCGGCGGGAAGGGCACGATCAGCCGCAGAGCCTTCGCCGGATACACGTCGGCGGCGGTCGCGTCGGCGAACAGTGCCGACTGCAGTAGGCAAAACCCGAGCAGAGCGATGACACGCATGGCTGGAAGTCCCCGAATGTCACTCGATAGGTAACGGGCGCGATTCGCCAGCGATGCCGTCGCGTGCGGTCAGCCGTGCACGCATCACGGAAAGGGTAACCGTCCCGCGCGGCACGCCATTCCCGTCGATGAGGGTCGCGCTGTCCGCACCCGCCGCCAGCATCGCCGACAGCGCGTCGCGCGCGCTCGCATTTGCTGCGAGTCTCGGGCTCGCGTCGCCGACGCGGACGTCGGTTGTTATGAGGTCCGCGGCCGGAATCAGCGCCAGGCGCTTGAGCGCGCGGTCGCTGCCGACGAACTCGTCGACAAAGGCGTCCACCGGCCGCGCAAGAATCTGCTCCGGCGTATCGTACTGCACGAGCTCGCCATCCTTCATGATCGCAATGCGATCGCCCATTTTGATCGCTTCGTCGATGTCATGGGTCACGAACACGATGGTCTTCTTCAGCCCGCGCAGGATACGCAGGAATTCGGACTGCAGACGCGTCCGCGTGATCGGGTCGAGCGCGCCGAACGGCTCGTCCATCAGCATTACCGGCGGATCGGCGGCGAGTGCGCGCGCGACGCCGACGCGCTGCTTCTGCCCGCCGGAGAGCTCGCGCGGGAACCGCTGCCGGTATTGCCCAGGCTCCATGCCGACCAGCGACAGAAGCTCGTCGACGCGCGCGCCGGTACGCGTTGGTTCCCATCGCAGAAGCCGCGGCACCGTAGCGATGTTATCCGCGATCGACCAGTGGGGAAACAGGCCGACCTGCTGGATCACGTAACCGATGCTCCGCCGCAGCTCGACGGGGTTGATGTGCAGGACATTCCGGCCCTCGACGCTGATCGTCCCTGCATCGGGCTCGATCATGCGATTGATCATGCGCATCGTCGTCGTCTTGCCGCAGCCGGAGGGGCCGATCAGCACGCATACTTCGCCCGCCGGAATGGTCAGCGTCAGCCGATCCACGGCGGGACGCGGCGCGCCGGGAAACGATTTCGTCAGCGCTTCGAGATCGATCATCGCGCACGCAAACCCGCCGGCGTCAGAGCGCGCTGAATCGACGCGAAAAGCGCGTCCGTGCCCAGCGACAAGAGCGTCGCCGGGATCGCGCCGACGAGCAGCTGCGGCAGCGCCATCATCGCGATGCCGGCGGTGATGAAGTCGCCCAGGCCCCCGCCGCCGATATACGCGGCGAGCACCGCGCCCGACACGACCTGTACGGCGGCGGTGCGAATGCCGGCGAACATCACCGGCAGCGCGATCGGCAGCTTTACCTTGCGCACGATCTCGAGCGCAGTCATGCCCATGCCACGCGCCGCATCGACGATATCGGGGTCGACCTGGCGAATCGCAGCGTAGGTATTGATCAGGATCGGCGGCAGCGCAAGCAGCGTCAGCGCGAACAGCGACGGCGCGAATCCGGTTCCCATGATCGGCATCACCAGCGCCAGCACCGCCAGCGATGGCAGCGTGCGGCCTATGTTGGCCGCGTTGATCGCGACGAGCGCCGTGCCGCGGCTATCGGCGAGGCGCACTCCCAGCGGCACCGCGATCGCCGCGGCGATTGCCAGCGCCGATGCGGAAAGCGCGATATGCCGCCACAAAGCCGCCAGGAACTGGGCCTGATGGCCGGCGAGATAGTCCCAGGCTTCGATGAACATCGGCCTTAAACCGCGCGAGCCTTGAGTCGGGTCTCCAGTCGCGCGAGCGAGAGATCGGCGGCGACGGCGAGCGCGCAGGCGGTGATCGCGCCGGTCCAGATCTTCGGCGCGAAGTCGTTGCTCATGCCGCTGAAGATCAGCGTCCCCAAGCCACCGGCGTTGACGTACGCGCCGACGACCGTGACGCTGATCACCGTCACCGCAGCGATGCGCAAGCCGGCGACGATCACCGGCAGCGCAAGCGGCAGCTCGACGCGGACCAGGACTTCGGCAGGACGCATGCCCATGCCGCGCGCGGCATCGGTGACCTCTTCGGGCACCTCGCGAATGCCGGTCGCGACGTTGCGGATCAGGATCATCAGCGAGAATGCGACCATGCAGATGATGGCGTTGGTTTTGCCCAACCCGACGACCGGGATCAGCAGCGCGAGGAACGCGAGCGTCGGGATCGTATACAGAAATCCGCTCACTGCGAGCGCGACGCGATAGACGCGATCGTTCTTCGCGGCCCAGATGCCGATCGCGAGCGATACGACGGACGCGATCGTGAGCGCGGTCAGCGCGATCGCCACGTGCTCGCCCAGCGCGATCAACACGTCCTCCCAGTGATTGATCAGCCATTTCATCGCACGCCGATTCCCTGGTTGCCGATCGCGCCGGCGGCGACGAGACGCTCGATCGCTTCGATGTCCGGCCCGATCGGGCGATCGTTGTCGAGCGCGGCCACGGCCTTTCGGACAGCGTCGTATGCTGCCTTCGCGCCCCGTCCCAGCGCGCCCGGATCCAGGCCGCGCAGGTCGACCGCCTGCGCCGCAGCGAGCAGTTCGATCGCGGCCAGATAACGCAGGTTGTCGGCGATAAGGACGCTCTTCGCAATCGCATGCGGGGTCATCGTCGCATGATCTTCGACGGCTTCGGACACCGGCAGGAAATCGAGGCTTGCCGGATTCGCCGCATGCCGGATTTCGTTATACAACGCGGTCAACGTCTTCTGCACTGTCGCGAAACCCGAATGCATCGGACCGTGACGCGTGAGCTGCAACGGCAGGTCGGAAAACGCGGGCGAAAATAGCTTCAGGCAGCGTTCGACAGAGATCGCCGCGGCCTGGGCGAGCCCGATGCCCAGCGCATCGAAGGCGAGCGAGAGCCCAGGCACATGAAAATTTCCGTTCGACAGCATTTCACCGGACTCGGACAATACCAACGGGCTGTCGGCAGCGCTGTTCAATTCGAGCTCGACTTGCTCGCGCGCTGACAAGGCGGCGGCGAAGGCTGCACCGTGGACTTGCGTAACGCAGCGGAACGAGATGGGATCTTGGATACGGCGCGCCGCGCCATGCGACCACAATGCGCTGGCGTCCAGCAGTGCGACAAGGCGCGCGGCGACTTCGCGCTGCCCGGGCGCCGGCCGCGCCGCCTGCACGCGCGGATCGAGCGGGCTCAAGTTGGCGCGAAAACCCTCGAACGAAAGCGCGGCCGCGACGTTGAGCGCATCAAGTGCCGCCGTCACATCGTGTAGCGCCAGCGCCGCGCAGCCGACGCTCGCCGCGTTGGAGCTGATCAGCGCCAGCCCGTCTTTCGGAGCCAACGTCACAGGTGCTAGGCCGGCGCGGGCAAGCGCTGCGTCAGCGGGCAGGATTTCGCCGCGATACTCGGCAGTGCCCTCTGCCAGCATCGGCAGCGCCATATGCGACAGCGGCGCCAGATCGGCGACGCCGATCGAACCCTTGCTGGGCACGACGGGATGCACACCGGCGTTCAGCATCGCGACGAGCGCATCGAACACCGCCGGTGAAACTCCGGAGCCGCCTACGGCCATGCCCGCGAGGCGGGCGAACATCATCGCCCGCACTGCATCGTTCGCGAGGCGCGGTCCGACACCGACCGCACGCGCGCGTACCGCGCGTTGCTGGTACGCCGCGAGCTCGCCCGCCGGGATCGCCCGGCCGGTGTTCGCGCCGAGCGCGGTCGTCAGGCCATAGATTTGCTCTTCGGATCGAGCGAGCCTGTCGACCGTCTCGCGCGCCGCGAGTATGCGCTCGCGCGCCGTCGCACCCAGGGCGACTGCCACACGACTGCGGGCGACACGCACCACGTCGCCCAGCGTGACGCCACGACCTTCAAGCACGACCATCGGCGCCTCCGACGGCGCGTCTCTGCCGCCCTTGGCGCGGCCGGGAACCCCTTTTGCGGACCCTGGCTTTGGCGGCGGATCGCGTGGGACGGGATTCAAAGAAAGCTCCCGCGCCACCAGAGGGGCTTTAGCCTGCCAGTCAGCCGACGATGCCTTTCGACTTCAGGAAGGCGCGCGCGACGTCCTTGGGCTCTTCCTTATCGTTGTCGACCTTGTAATTCATTTCGGCCATCGTCGCCTCATCGAGCAGCGCATCCACCCGGTTCAGGACATCCGCGATCTTCGGATTGGCGTCGAGCGCGTCCTTGCGTACGACCGGCACCAGGTAGTAGGGCGGCCAGAGGTTCTTGTCGTCCTTGAGGCGCTTGAGCTTCATCGCGCTGATCATGCCGTCGGTCGCGTAACCGTTGACGACATCGATCTGCTTGTTCGCGAGCGCCTGATAGCGCAAGCCGATCGCCATCTGCAGATCTTCCTTGAACTCGATGCCGTACTTGGCCTTCAACCCGGGCAGGCCGTCCTTGCGGTCGCGAAACTCGGGGCCGGCGCCCAGCTTCAGCTCCTTCGCGACTTTGGCGAGATCAGACAAGGTTTCCAGCTTGTACTGCGCCGCGGTTTCCGGGCGGACGACCATGTTGTAAGTATTGTTCAGCGGCGCCTGGTTGAGGACGACGAGGCCCTTGCCAGCGTATTCGGCGCGCACCTTGTCGTAGACTGCCTTCTGATCGGTCATCGGCTCGGCTTTGAGGACCACCAGCAGCATCGTTCCCGTGTATTCGGGATAGAGGTCGATCTGCTTTTCCTCGAGCGCCTTGTGCGCGATCAGCGTTCCGCCCAGATTGATCTTGCGCTCGACCTTGATGCCGGCGGCCTCGAGCGCCTGCGCATAGATCTCGGCGACGATGAATTGCTCGGTGAAATTCTTCGAGCCGACGCGAACCTGACCGAGCGCAGTCGTTGCCGTCAGCGCGACGGTTGCCGTGACGAGCGCGAGAACGCGAACAAGCTGGGCGACAGGCATAATCATTTCCTCTCGGTAAGAGCCCGCGAATGACAAGCGAGGCGCGTCAGACCATTCTCGGGGCGAAGCGTGAGCGTGTCAATCGTGGCAGACCTAAGTCGATCGGAGCATCAGGCGAGGCGAGGGTAGCCGTGGCGATCGGCGGCGCGGGCGCGTTCGAGCAGCACACCGTAGTCTTCGGGCTCGACTAACTCGAATCCATCGAGCAGCAATGCGCTGCGGATCGATCGCAGCTCGCCGGCTTGCGCGATATCGAGCAGCGCCGCGCGCAAGCGCTCGGCGTCCGCCGTGGCGATGCCCGGTGCCGCGACCAGCGGCGGAATCGGTGTCGGCGCCGTCGTCGCGATCGTTCTCAAGTGCGCAGCCAGCTCGGGCTCATGCGCTCGAATCAGATCGTGCGCGTAGCTGTCGAGCGGGCCCACGTCGGCTTCGCCGGCAATGACGGCCTCGGCAACCCGGCGCGGCGTGATCAGGGGCCCGACGGTCGCCGTGAACAACCGGCCACCGCGCTCGCGCGCGTACGGCGCAAGCAATTCGCGCGCTGCCTGATACCCCGATTGCGAGTCCTCGACGGTGTATGCGAGGCGGTGTCCGAATACATCGTTGAGTTCGACCCACGGCGCATCGGTGCGGACGACGATATCGCTCCAGTACACGGGCTTGCCGCCGTACGCTCCAGGACTCGGCACGGGTGCCGCGAGCAACGCCGGCTTCGGCGCGGCGAGCGCATACGGATAGCCGCAGATGAACGCGCAGCCAAGGTCGGGCCGCGCCCAGAGCGAGGACAACGGCTGTGGCGGCGGGTAGTCGATCGCCTCGGCGTCCACGCCTGCGCGTTCGATGACCCATTCGAGCAAGCTGCGCCAGGCCGTGGCTGTCTGCGCGTTGACCGAGTACATGCGGGCGTTGGCGATCAGCATTGTGCCTTCGCGCGAGAGCGCGGCTATGCGTATCGCAGCCGCTGGCCGATGCCCAGCTTCTTCGCTTTGTCGAGCATTGCGGCGCCGAGCGCTATGTCCGACAGCGACAGCCCGCGGTGCCAGAAGAGGTTCGTCTCGTCGTCCCGCTCGCGGCCGGGCTTCAAGCCGGCGACGATCTCGCCCAGCTCGGCATGGAGTGTGGCCTCCGAAAGCTTGCCCGCTTCGACATGCGCGCGCAGGCTGCCGAAGGGCCCCGTCTTGCATTGTCCCCAATCGTCGACGACGATCTTGTCCATGATGTCGGTCAGCGACAGCTCGACCGCGCTCATCGTGCCGTAGGGGACGACCAGCGCGCCGCGCTCGATCCAAGCCGTCTCGAGGAGCGGCGCCGGCCGCTCGAGCCGCGATGCTTCGACGATGATGTCGGCGCCGCGTACGCAGCTTTCCCAGTCTTTGGTCGCAACGACGGTCTTCGCCAGGTCGCGGGACAGGCGTGCGGCAAATGCGTCGCGGCTTTCCCTCCGGCGCGAATGCACGCGAATCTCGGAGAAATCGAAAATGTGGTCGAGCAGGCGCACGTTCCAATACGCGGTTCCGCGGGCGCCGATGTGGGCGAGCACCTTGCTCGATCTCTTCGCCAGATGTCTGGCGCCGATCGCCGTGACCGCGCCGGTGCGCATGTCGGTCAATCCCGCGGCGTCGATGACCGCGATCGGCGCCCCGGTCCGAGGATCGAACAGGCTCAACAGGCCCATCTCCGAAGGCAATCCCTGCCGGTAGTTGTCGACATAGTCGCTGACCACCTTGACGCCGGCAAAGCCCAGCGGCGCAACGTAGCCGCGCAGAACGTTGAAGTGCCCGCGAAACACCGGGTCCGGAGTGAGGTGCACGCGCGGCTCGATCACGGTCTCGCCGCGGCCCTGCGCGAGCAATCCTCGTTCGACGGCGGTGAGAATGTCGTCGTCGGTGAGCGAGAGCGCGGCGATGTCCTGACCGTTCAGATAATCGAGGTAGAGCTCGGGTGCGGCGGTCATTGCGTATGGCGCCAGCCGGTTGTGAACAGAAGCGATTGCGGCTGCAATCATACATGCCACCCGCGACTCTTGCGGCGTGCGGTCGTGCGAATCGTTGTCGCGTAAAATAGAAAAATATGGGAGGCATGGTTCTGGTCACCGGCGGCGCCGGCTATGTCGGCTCGCACGTCGTCGTCGCGCTGGCGCGCGCGGGCTATGCTCCCATCGTCCTCGACAATTTCGCCAATAGCTCCGCGACGGTCCTGCCGCGGCTCAAGCGCTTGACCGGAGCGGAGCTGCCGCTGATCACTGCCGATGTCCGCGATCGCGCGGCGCTGGCGCACACGTTCTCCACGCACGCCATCGAAGCGGTCGTCCATTGCGCCGGGCTGAAGGCCGTCGGCGACGGCGAGGCGCAGCCGCTTGCTTACTACGACAACAATGTCGGCGGCAGCATCGCGCTGGCGCAGGCAATGATCGCCGCAGGGGTGCACACTCTCATCTTCAGCTCATCGGCAACGGTGTATGGTCAACCCGAGCGCAACCCCGTGGCGGAAGATGCGCCGCTCAAACCTGCAAGCGTCTACGGGCGCACCAAGCGCACCGTCGAGCTGATTCTCGAGGACCTCGCGGCGGCCGACGCCTCGTGGCGTATCGGCCTCTTGCGCTATTTCAATCCCGCCGGCGCCGATGCATCGGGAGAGATCGGCGAGGCGCCTTCGAACGCCCCGAACAACCTGGTGCCGATTCTGGCCGACGTCGCAGCGGGCCGCCGGCCCTGCGTCGACGTGTTCGGCGACGATTACGCGACCGCCGATGGTACGGGCGTGCGCGACTACATCCACGTCACCGACCTCGCCGCTGGGCACGTGGCGGCGCTCACCCATCTCGCGCGGCAAACCGGCGTCATCACGCTCAATCTGGGAATGGGCCGCGGTTGCTCCGTGCTCGAAGTGATCGCCGCATTCGAACGCGCCTGCGGCAAGCCGTTGCCGCGCCGGGCGGCACCGCGCCGGCCGGGAGATGTTGCGATCTGCTACGCCGATCCCGCGCGCGCCAACGCGCTGCTGGATTGGCGCGCGCGTCTCGATCTCGACGCGATCTGCGCCGACGCGTGGCGCTGGAAAGTCCACGGCGAACGGGTCGGCTTGAGCTAGCGCAGCCGCGTTACCGATCGCGCTCTAGCGAATGCGGAAGGTGACGAGCAGGGGGTTGTGATCCGACGACGTCACCTCCCATGCGGTCGCGTCACGAACTTCCAGACCTCGCACGTAGACCCAGTCGACGACCCGGCCGAAAAACCGGCGCCGGACGTCGACCGGGAAAGCGACGGGCTTGAGCAACAAGCGTGCCGCGAGCGCGCGCACTTCGTCGTCACGGGCTTCGTTCCAGGTATTGAAGTCTCCCGCAACGACGAGCGGACCGGGATGGGCGGCGAGCGCGTCGCCAAGCGCTTCGAGCTGGGCATGGTAGCCTATGCTGCCCGCCGCGAAGTTGATCGCATGGAGATTGGCGACCGCAAGCGTTGCATCGCGCCCGATCAGGCGAAAATAGGTGATCAGCGCCGACTTCGGGATTCCGAGCAGCGGCTCGTATGCCCGCAAGGTGCAGGCGGCGGCCGGCGCCACCCGCGTTGCCGTGAGGACGCCGTATTCGGCGTCCCGATACGCGAAAGAGCTCGCGAGCACCCACCGCAAGCCGCCGCGCTCGATGGCGGCGCGCAGCTCGGGTACCAGCCCGGCCTCCTGCAGCAGAAGCACGTCGGTGCGGCCGATCAGATCCGCGAGATCGGCTTGCCAGCCCGGATCGGCTTCCTTGTGCACGTTCCATGATGCGATGCGGACGGCATGCGTATCGAGCGCGCCTTCGCCCGCTAAGTCTGCAGCGCCGGCCTGCGCGCAGGCTATCGCGCGTTGCGTGATCGTCCCGTCCGCGTCGAGAAGCAGCGCATGCTGCTGTACGGGAACGGTCACGCATCCGGCAACCGCGGCGGCGATCGCGGCGACCGGAAGCCAGTGGCGAA
Source organism: Casimicrobiaceae bacterium (assembly GCA_036506975.1). Taxonomy (GTDB): domain Bacteria; phylum Pseudomonadota; class Gammaproteobacteria; order Burkholderiales; family Casimicrobiaceae; genus PALSA-1003. The sequence goes on from DASXQW010000268.1 coordinate 24,564, forward strand.
GCATGGACGGATGGTCACTGCGCGCCGGCGCCATGTCAATCCGCACCGGCAGCACCGCGCCGCGGGGCGACCCGGCGACGCTGCGGACTCGCTTGGCGGCCTCCTTGAACGCGACTCGTCGAACGTGATGTCGCGCGTCGGCCGCCGCCGCGACTCGCCACGCGCGATCCCCGCTCGCGTTGCTCGCGGGGCGATTGGCGACGCTGCGGGCTCGCGCGGCATAATGTCGCCGCGAGCCGCGTTACGCGACCCAACCGATCGACGCGCGGGACGGGAGGCCTAAGCGATCATCATGAAGCTATTCGCCCGCGATGCGCTGTTGCCCTCGGGGTGGGCGCACGACGTCCTCGTCGATGTGGCCGGCGACGGCTCGATTCGCGCCGTCGAAGTCGCGTTCGCTACGCCCGCAGACGCCGAGCGCGTCTGCGGGCCGCTCATCCCCGGCATGCCGAACGTGCATTCGCACGCCTTCCAGCGCGCGCTTGCTGGGCTTACCGAGCGCGGCGGACCCGGAGCGGACAACTTCTGGACGTGGCGCACGGAAATGTATCGCTTCCTCGAGCGGATCGGACCGGAAGAACAGGAAGCCGTCGCGGCGCAGCTCTATATCGAGCTGTTGAAAGCAGGGTATACGAGCGTCGGCGAATTTCACTATCTGCATCACGACCCTGCCGGGCAGCCTTACGCCAACCCGGGAGAGATGGCAGAGCGTATTCGCGCCGCGGCTGCGGGAACCGGCATTCGGCTGACGCTGCTGCCGGTTTTTTACGCGCACTCCGATTTCGGCGGCGCGGCGCCGATGGCGGCACAGCGGCGCTTCGTCCACGATACCGACGGCTTTTTGCGACTGGTTGCCGAATTGGCGCGGAACGAACGGCAGGTTGTCGGCGTGGCACCGCACAGCCTTCGCGCGGTTGCGCCGCAGGAGCTTGCCGAGATCGTCGCCTTCGCGCGCGCCAAGCTCGTCGGCGCGCCGATCCATATCCACGCCGCGGAGCAACGCAAGGAAGTCGACGATTGCCTCGCCTGGTGCGGCGCGCGCCCCGTCGAATGGCTGCTGGAACACACCGGAATCGACGCGCGGTGGTGTGTCATCCATGCGACGCATATGACAGCGGAAGAAACGCGAGGTCTCGCCTCGACCGGAGCAGTCGTCGGACTGTGCCCAACCACCGAAGCCGATCTCGGCGACGGCATCTTCCCGGCGGTCGATTACCTGGCCGCCCGCGGAAACCTGGGCATCGGCGGTGACAGTCACGTCGGAGTCGACCCGTTTCTCGAGTTGCGCCTCGTCGACTCGGCACAGCGGCTGACGCTTGAGAGACGGAACGTGCTCGCGCGCGATGGTGAATCCAGCGGGATCAGCCTTTACCAGAGGGCGCTCGCCGGGGGCGCGCGGGCGCTGGCGCAACCGGTCGGGGCCATCGCCGCGGGTTGCCGCGCCGACCTCCTGGTGCTCAACGGCGATGATCCGGGATTGGCGGAGCATGCTGCATCCACCGTGCTCGACGCGGCGATCTACGGGCCCGGTCGCCAGATCGTCCGCGACGTCATGGTCGCGGGACGTTGGGTGATCGGCGAAGGACACCATGCGGACGAAGAGACCATCCTGATGCGTTATCGTCAGACGCTGAAGCGCCTGCTCGCATGAGCGCCGCAGAGCCAAGGCGCGGGTGGCCTTGCAGGCCGCGGGGTTGCGAGACGCAACGCCTCCTCGTGCCGTCCGTGCCGGCGCAGGCCGGCACGGAGCCGCGGCACTCGGCCCCCTCCGGGGGCAGCGCAGCGGCGGCAGCCGCAAGCGTGGGGGTCCATCAATGACAGACTGCGATTTGCTGATCGTCAACACCGGACTCGCGACGATGGCCGACGGGCCGGCCTGCGGCGCGATTCGCGACGGCGCGCTTGCCGTCAGCGACGGCCGCATCGCGTGGGTCGGCGCGCGCAGGGATCTGCCGCCTGCGCTCCGCGCGCGCGAGGAGATCGACGGCAGGGGCGGCTGGCTGACACCGGGGCTGATCGACTGTCACACGCATCTCGTCTACGCGGGCAACCGCGCCCGAGAGTTCGAGCGGCGGTTGGCCGGCGCGAGCTACGAAGACATCGCGCGCGAGGGCGGCGGCATACAAGCAACAGTTCGCGCTACGCGCGCGGCATCCGAAGAAGAGCTGCTGCGCCAAAGCGAGCCGCGATTGAAGCGCCTGCTCCACGAAGGCGTGACCACCATCGAAATCAAGTCGGGCTACGGGCTCGATCTTGCCAACGAGCTCAAGCTGCTGCGAGTCGCGCGCCGTCTCGGCGGCGCAAACGGCGTCGACGTGCAGACGACGCTGCTGGCCGCGCATGTGGTGCCGCCCGAGTACGCGGGCCGCGCCGCCGAGTATGTGGCGCTGGTGTGCGAGGAGATCATTCCTGCGGCGGCGCGCGACCGGCTCGCCGACGCCGCCGACGCCTTTTGCGAACGTATCGCTTTCTCGCCGGACCAGACACGCCGCGTCTTCAACGCCGCGCGCGCGGCTGGATTGCGCGTCAAGCTGCATGCCGACCAGCTCTCCGATAGCGGCGGCGCGGCGCTCGCGGCCGAGGTCGGCGCTCTCTCGGCCGATCATCTGGAGCACGCGAACGAAGCCGGCATCGCCGCGATGGCGAGTGCGCATACGGTCGCAGTGCTGCTTCCGGGCGCGTTCTATTGCCTGCGCGAGACACGTCTCCCGCCGGTCGCCGCGCTGCGCGCGAACGGCGTCGCGCTGGCGATCGCGACCGACTGCAATCCGGGCACTTCGCCGGTCACCTCGCTTCTGCTCATGCTCAACATGGCCTGCACGCTGTTTCGGCTCACGCCCGAGGAGGCTCTGGCCGGAGTCACCCGCCATGCCGCGCAGGCGCTGGGCTTGAACGACCGCGGGCGGCTCGCAGTCGGCGCCCGCGCGGATGTCGCGCTGTGGGATATCGGCGCGACAGTGGAGCTCGCGTACGCCGTCGGAGCGAACCCTCTAGCGGGCGTCGTGCGCGGCGGCCGCGTCGTGCGCTGGGCTTAGGTTCCTTAGCTTCCAACGCTTGACGCGCATGGTTGCGCCTGAGACATTGTGGTCAGATCGCACTGCGCAATCGCCTGAGGCAGCTTCGAACGCTGCGTGATATGGAGCGCTTCTACAACGCCTTCAACCGCTTCGACGCCTATTTGCTGCTGCATCGGTTGCAGCAGGCAGGCATCACTGCACACGTTTTCAACGAGCACGTTCAGAGCATCGTCGGCGACGTGCCGCCCGACGTCGCGCAACCTCAGGTATGGCTCGAACGCGCCCGCGATCGCCCGCAGGCCGAGGCGGTGCTGGCCGCGCTGCAGGCCGATCGGCGGAAAACGGGGAGCGTGCGATGTAGAAAGTGCGGTGAAGACAATCCCGCCACCTTCGACCTCTGCTGGCACTGCGGCGCCGATCTGCAGCTCTCGTAGCCCGGGCTGACCCCGGACTTGATCCGGGGAATGCCCGGGGCAACATCTCAATGAAACGCGGTCCCGGGCATCGCGCTTCGCGCTCAGCCCGGGCTACGCACCTACGCAGCAACGTCGTCCTCGCCGTTCAGCAACTTGCGTGCGCGCATCTCGCCGGCGGTGTCCGCGTTGGTCGCAGTCGGCGTTGTGCTGCGCGCGCGGCGCCGCAACACCACCCACCATGTGGCGCCGCCGCCCGCGAGGAGCGCGAAGGGCCCGAACCACAGCATCCATGTGATGGGCTTTACCGGCGGCTTGTAAAGCACGAAGTCGCCGTAGCGTGCGACGAGGTACGCCTTGATGTCGTCGTCGCTCTTGCCCGCGAGCGCAAGCGAGCGCACCTCGCGGCGGAGATCGTCGGCCAGGTCAGCGTTGGAATCGGCAAGCGTTTGATTCTGGCAGACGAGGCAGCGCAGCTCGGCTTCGAGGCGCTTGAGCCTCATGTCGAGCGCGCTCATGCCGGCCGCGTTTTCACCGTTCGGCGATACCGGGTTCGATGCGGACGTGGCGGCAGCGCAGGCGAGCAGCAGCGCGGCAATTGCGGCGCGTGCGATCACTTCTGCAGCTCCCGCACCAGAGGCAGAATTTTTTGCTTCAATGCCTCGGGCGTCAGCGGGCCGATCTGCTTGTACCGGACGACGCCGGCCTTGTCGATCAGGAACGTTTCCGGCACGCCGTACACGCCGTAATCGATGCCGACGCGTCCGTCGCGATCGACGATCGATGCCGTATACGGATCGCCGTGCTGCGCGAGCCACGCGCGGCCGTCGTCGGGTTTGTCCTTGTAATCCAGGCCATAGACGGGAACGAGCTTGGCCTTGGCGAGCTCCACGAGCAGGGGATGTTCGACGCGGCACGACACGCACCACGAGGCCCATACGTTCAAGAGCCACACCGTGCCCTTGAGGTCGGCGGTGGCCAGCGTCTCGCTCGGCGCGTGTAGCTTGGCAAGCTCAAACGCAGGCGCGGGCTTGCCGATAAGCGGCGAGGGTACTTCGCGCGGATCGCGGCTCAAGCCTACCCAGAGGAAGGCGACCAGGATCAGGAAAATCGCCAGCGGAAGCGACCAGCGAAACGATTTCATCACCTGTCCCACGGTCAATCCGCCGCCGCGCCCGCGCTGGCCGCGGAGCCGATAGCGCCGACCCTGCGCCGGATCGCGAGTCGATAGCGCCGGTCGCAGACCGCGACGATCCCGCCCAGCGCCATCAGAAACGCGCCCATCCAGATCCAGTCGATAAACGGCTTCAGGTAAATGCGCACGCCCCAGGCGCCGTCGATGTCATCGGTGGCGAGCGGCTCGCCCAGCGATACGTAGCGATCGCCGAGAAGGCCGATATCGATCGCGGCGATCGTCATCGTCTGGCCCGAAGCGTTGTAGATCCTCTTTTCGGGCTTGAGCGTCTCGATGACCCGGCCGTCCTTGCGCACTTCGACCGTGCCCGTCAACGCGCGATAGTTCGGTCCGGGACCGGGAACGACGCCGAGGAACTTGAACGCGTAGCCGCCGACCTCCACGGTCTGCCCCACGTCGAGGCGCACGTCCTGCTCGCTTTCGTAGCCCTTGACCAGCGTCACGCCGACGATGAACACCGCGACGCCAAGATGCGCGAGCAGCATGCCGTAGTAGGAAGGCGAATTCGCTGAGAGTCTCGCTATGAGTCCCTGCCGGTGCGAGCCGGCGAGGCGCGCCCGCAAGTTGACGATACTGGTCACGACGATCCATAGCGCAAGGAACAGCCCCGCGGCAATCAGCGGCGACCAGCGCCCGAGGATGAACGGCAGGATCACCGCGGCGACGACGGCGACGCCCAGCGCCCACTTGAGCCGCGTCCACAGGTCGGGCAGAGAAGCCTTGGTCCAGCGTGCCATCGGACCGACGCCCATTAAGAATACCGCGGGCGCGAGCAGCGGGTAGAACACCGCATCGAAGTACGGCGGCCCGACGGATATCTTGCCGAGGTTGAGCGCGTCGAGGAACAGCGGATAGAGCGTGCCCAGCAACACGCTTGCCATCGCGACGATGAGCAGGATGTTATTCGCGAGCAGTGTGGATTCGCGCGAAACGACGCCGAAAATGCCGCCCAGGCCGACCTTGCCCGCGCGCCAGGCGAAGAGCGTGAGCGAGCCCCCGACGACGAGCGCGAGGAATACCAGGATGAACACGCCGCGCGCGGGGTCGGTCGCGAAGGCGTGCACCGACGTCAATACCCCAGAGCGCACGAGAAACGTTCCGAGGAGTGACAGCGAAAAGGCGAGGATGGCGAGCAGCACGGTCCAGCTCTTGAACGCGCCGCGTTTTTCGGTGACCGCGAGCGAATGAATGAGCGCAGTGCCGGTGAGCCAGGGCATGAACGAGGCGTTCTCGACCGGATCCCAGAACCACCAGCCGCCCCAGCCCAGCGTGTAATAGGCCCAGCCGCTGCCAAGCGCGATGCCGATGGTGAGGAATGCCCAGGCGACGGTCGTCCAGGGCCGCGACCAGCGCGCCCATGTCGCGTCGAGCCGTCCGCCGAGCAAAGCCGCGATCGCGAACGCGAACGCGACGGAGAAACCGACGTAGCCCATGTAGAGCATTGGCGGATGGATCACCATGCCCGGATCCTGCAGCAACGGATTCAAGTCGCGTCCCTCGGGCGCGGGCGGCACCAGCCGGTCGAACGGATTCGATGTGAACAGCAGGAAGAGGAGAAACCCCACGCTCACCCATCCCATCACGGCGATCACGCGGGCGAGCAGCACCGGCGGCAGGTTACGCGAAAACAGCGTAACGGCGAACGTCCAGCCGGCCAGCATCAGCGTCCAAAGCAGGAGCGAGCCTTCGTGCGAACCCCAGGTCGCCGCAAAACGATAGTGCAAGGGCAGTTCGGAATTCGAATTCGTCGCCACGTTCTGGACCGAGAAATCATTGCCGACGAAAGACGCAGCGAGACAGGCGAAAGCCGTCACGACGAGCAGGAACTGCGCGCGCGCCGCAGGTCTCGCAAGCGCCATCAGCCGCGGCTCGCCGTTGGCGGCGCCGGCCAGCGGCAGCGTGGACTGCGCGATCGCGACCAGCAGCGCAAGGATCAACGCGAAGTGGCCGAGCTCCGGTATCACTTGCTCTCGCCCTGCTTGGTGACCAAGGTCTTGGTCGACATCGCCTCATGCGCCTGTTTGACCGCATCCGCGGCGGCCGGGGGCATGTAATTTTCGTCGTGCTTGGCGAGCACCTCGCTCGCGCGGAACACACCGTCGGGGCCGAGTGTGCCCTGTGCGACCACGCCCTTGCCTTCCTTGAACAGGTCCGGCAGCAGGCCCGTGTAGGTCACCGGAATCGTCTGTGCCGTGTCGGTGACGCGGAAGCGCACGGTCAGGCTGTTCGGCTCGCGTGCGAGGCTCCCCGCTTCGACCAATCCGCCGACGCGGAACGGCCGGCCCTGCGGTGCTTCGCGCGCCGCGACCTGCGTCGGCGTGAAGAAGAATACAAGGTTCGACTGGAAGGCGTTGAGCACCAGCGCGGCAGCGATGGCGAGTGCGGCGAGGCCGCCAATGATCCAGCCCAGACGCCGGGTGCGCGGCTTCATCCGTTCTCGCCAAGCTGTGCCGCGATGCGTGCGGCGCGAAAGCGCGTGCGTACGACCACGATCTCGATTGCGACGAGCACGACGGTCATGACGTACGAGCCCCAGACATAGAAACCATAGCCGCCCATGGCGAAGAAGTCGGCGAGGCTCATCGCGCGGCTCCGGCGAGCGCCCCCGCCCAGCTCGTCCTACGCTCGCGCTCGAGAATAATGGCGCGCACACGGACCATTGCCACCGCGATGGCGTAGAACCAGGCGGCGACTGTCATGAGCAGCATCGCAATCAGCATGATCGACGCCATTTTCGGCGCTGCTGTCAGGCTGACGGTCGCGCCCTGGTGCAGCGTATTCCACCATTTGACGGAGAAATAAATGATCGGCACGTTGACGGCGCCGACCAGCGCCAGTACAGCGCTTGCGCGATCGGCGCGGCGCGGTTCGTCGATCGCATGGCGCAACGCCATGTAGCCCAGATACAGGAACAGCAGGATCAGCTCGGAAGTCATCCTCGCATCCCAGGCCCAGTACGTGCCCCACGCAGGCCTGCCCCAGAGCGCTCCCGTCCACAGCGCAATGACGGTAAACAGCGCGCCGGTCGGCGCGAGCGCCTGCGCCATCATCGCGGACAGCCGCGCGTTCAGCGTCAGCGATACGGCACACCACGCCGCCATGACCAGATAGATGAACATCGACATCCACGCCGCCGGAACGTGAATGAAAATGATCCGGTAGGCGTCACCCTGCTGCGCGTCGGTCGGAGCGACGACGAGGCCGAGCCACAGTCCCGCGGCGGCGAGGGGTACTGCCAGCCCGGCGAACCAGCGCGCCAGGCGTCCCGCGACGGGGAAGAACGACGCCGGCGAGGCGAATTTGAACCAGTTGATCGAACGAAAGCTCATCTCAATCCAAAGCAATACGCACCGCCGCCGCGGATGCCAGCGGCGCGCCGATGGCCGCGACGAGCAATGCGGCGCCCAGCACCGAGAGCCCGCCGCCTACCGCCAGCCCAGCGCGCAACGTTTCGACTGTACCTGCGCCGAAGATCAGAATCGGAACGTACAGCGGCAGAATCAGCAGCGCCAGCAACGCGCCGCCAGCGCGCAATCCGAGCGTCAGCGCGGCGCCGATGGCCCCCAGCAGCGATAGCGTCGGCGTGCCCAACAACAGTCCCGCGGCCAGCGCCACGAGCTCGCTACCGTCGAGCCCGAACTGCAGTGCCAACACCGGGGAGAGAACTGCGAGCGGTACTCCCGTCGTCAGCCAGTGGGCAAGTATTTTACCGGAGATCAGCGCTGGGAGCGGATAGGGTGAGAGCGCAATCTGCTCCAGCGTGCCGTCGACGAAATCCGCCGCGAACAGCCGCGGCAGCGACAGGAGCGACGCGAGCAGCGCAGCGACCCACAGCACGCCGGGACCCAGGGCGCGCAGCAGCGTCGGGTCCGCGCCCACGCCCAAGGGGAACAGCGTGACGATGATAATGTAGAACAAAAGCTGCACGCCGAGCTCAGCCCTGGAGCGCAGCGCAAGGCGCAGATCGCGCCGCAGCGCCCACGCGATGCCCGGCCAGGCACCGCGCTCGATCGGCGGTTGCGCAACGGCGTCGCTCATGCGAGCAAGAGCGATCGGTGCGCGCCAGAGGCGACCGGCAGGTCCTGATGCGTTGCGATCACCGCGATTCCGCCTGCGGAAAGGTGCGCCGCCAGCGCGTCGCGCAATGTGACCTGGCCTGCGTCGTCGAGTGCGGTTGCCGGCTCGTCGAGCAGCCACAGCGGCCGGGAGACCAGCCACAGACGTGCGAGGGCTACTCGGCGGCGCTGCCCCTGTGACAGAACGCGAGCGGGGAGGGTGCGCTGCCGCGACAGCGACCACGCATTCAGCGCTTCGAGCACGGCGGCGCGCTCGACGGGCACGCCTTGCAACGTCGTCAACGAGGCCAGGTTTTCTTCGGCCGTCAGCTCATCCTTCAGCGCCGGCGAATGCCCGATGAAAACCGCACAGGTGCGGAGCGCCGGATGAAACGGACCGACCCGCTCGCCGCGCCAGAGAACCCGGCCCGCCGCGGCCTGCGTCGTGCCGGCGAGAATGCGCAGCAGCGTCGTCTTGCCGCTTCCGTTGGGACCGCGGACGAAGAGCGCGGCGCCAGGCGGCAGCGACAAGCTCACGCCCGAAAAAAGCTGCGCGTCGCCACGCCGCGCGGCAAGGTCATGCGCTTCGAGCATCAGGGGACGACCTGATCGATGGTTACTTTAACGCCCGCGGTACCAGGCTTGACCGGCGCGCTCCTGCCGGAGAAATCGCCGGACTGCGGCAGCGCGTTGCCGCTCTTGGAGACGCGCGCCTCGACGATGACCGCCGCGGCCCCCGAGAGCTTCGCACCAGGCGCCATGCCCATGCTGTCGTCGAGCGTGAATTCCTTCGGCAGGTCCTTCGCCGCGATGCGCAGCACTGCGAGAGGCATACGCGGGCCGTCGACGGCGCGGGCGAAAATGAACACCGTATCGGTAGGCGCGACCTTGGTCGCAAGCGCAGGGCTGATGTCGACGCGGCCGGCAATCGCCGCAGCCGTCGATGGGGTGGCCGGCGCGGTCGCATCTGCCGATTCCGCGCCCCGCGGCACTTTGCCGCCGGGGGCAGGAATACCCTTGCCTTCGCGTTTAGCGGACTCGACCTCCGCGATGATCGTCGAAATCTGCTTCGCGTCGTCGGACGTTTGCGGAAACTGCGCGAGCAGACGCCGCCAGTACAACAGCGCGCTGTCGAGATCGCGCGCCTCCAGTGCTGCCGTCGCGGCGAGCGCCAGCGCTTTCCTGTGGATCGGATCGATCGCCAGCGCGCGCTGTGCCAGCGCGGCTGGCTTGCCGGCGAGCTTGCGCCCCTGCGTCATCGCCAGCACGTCGGCGTAATCCGCAAGCAGTGCAGCGTTGTCCGGGATCAGCGCGTCGGCGTGCGCGTACGCATCGGCTGCGTCCGGGAAGCGGCCGAGCGCCTGATACGACCGCGCCAGCAGCACCCAGCCGTCTGCATCGTCCGGACGCGATTTCAGTCTCTGCGCCAGACTATCGACCATAGCAGCGATCTGAGCGTCGGAAATCTGGTGTGCATTCCGGCCATCCGTTGCGGTATTGACTGCGGCCGCTCCCGCACCCGGATTTCCCAGCCGTGCGTAAAGGATTACGGCGGCGGTCGGGATCAACAGCAACAGCGCCGCGGCGGCGAACCATGCGCGGCGCTGCACGCGTTGGTTCGTCTCGATGCTGCGGACCGTCGCCACTTCGTCGCTCAGCCTCCGCGCGAGCTCCGTCACCGCGGCGTCGCGCTCGGCGGGTGTGATAACGCCATCCGCGCAGTCGGCGTCGAGCGCCTGCTTCTGGTCGCGGTACACCGAGATCGCCGCGGCGTCGGCATCGGGCGCCGCCGCCACGTGGCTCGCGCGCAACAGCGGCCTGAGCAGCAGTGCCAGCGTAACAGCGATGAGCAGCGCGGCAAGCGACCAGAATACGAGCATTCTTAAGGAGGTGCCAGGGCGGAAAGTATGCGGACTGCATCCGGCAGCGCTGCAGGCGCCGACGATGCTCGGGCATTATACCGGCAGACGCCGGCATCACTCGCGCGGCGCGGCCCGCCTGCGGCGACCAGGAACGCATTCCGGTCCGTAGGCGCGGCCGTCTGTTATCATGATTTCGTACCGCCGTCAGAGCGGTTCTCCCCGGAGGCGCCGCAATGTCTGACCAAAATATCCGCCAGAGCTCGCTCGAATACCATCGAGCGCATCCGCCGGGCAAGATCTCGATCCTTCCGACCAAGCAGCTGACCAATCAGCGGGATCTTGCGCTCGCGTACACGCCGGGCGTAGCCGCCGCTTGCGACGAAATCGTCCGCGACGCCAGCGAAGCGCGCAATCTCACTGCGCGCGGCAATCTGATCGGGGTGGTTACCAACGGAACAGCCGTGCTGGGACTCGGCGCGATTGGGCCGCTGGCAAGCAAGCCGGTCATGGAAGGTAAGGCGGTGTTGTTCAAAAAGTTTGCCGGTCTCGATTGCTTCGACATCGAGATCGCAGAGCTCGATCCCGACAAGCTCGTCGACATCATCTGTTCGCTCGAGCCGACTTTCGGCGGCATCAATCTCGAGGACATCAAGGCGCCCGAATGCTTTTATGTCGAGCGCAAGTGCCGCGAGCGCATGAAGATTCCGGTGTTTCACGACGACCAGCACGGCACCGCGATCATCGTCGGCGCCGCGGTGCTCAACGGCCTGCGAGTCGTCGGCAAGGATATAGCCACGGTCAAGCTGGTCTGCTCGGGGGCCGGCGCGGCGGCGCTCGCGTGCCTCGACCTGCTGGTGAGCCTCGGCATCAAGCGCGAGAATATCTGGGTGTCCGATATCGCCGGTGTCGTCTACGCCGGGCGCAAGGAGGAAATGGACGACAACAAGGTGCGCTACGTGCAGAAGACCGAGGCGCGGAAGCTAGCCGACATCATCGGCGGCGCCGACATTTTCCTTGGCCTGTCGGCCGCGCGCGTGCTCAAGCCGGAAATGGTGAAGCAGATGGCCGACAAACCCCTGATCCTCGCGCTCGCCAATCCGGAGCCCGAGATCATGCCCGACGTCGCCAAGGCGGCGCGGCCCGATGCGGTCATCGCCACCGGCCGCTCGGATTTTCCGAACCAGGTGAACAACGTTCTCTGCTTTCCGTTCATTTTTCGCGGCGCGCTCGACGTCGGCGCGACGACGATCAACGAAGCGATGAAGCTCGCCACGGTGCGCGCGCTTGCCGATCTGGCCAAGGCCGAACAGTCCGACATCGTCGCCGCAGCGTACGGTATCGAGGACGTGAAGTTCGGCGCCGAATACCTCATTCCCAAGCCATTCGATCCCAGGCTGATCGTCAACATCGCGCCGGCGGTGGCCAAGGCCGCGATGGAGTCGGGCGTCGCCACGCGACCGATCGCCGATTTCGCTGCGTACCACCAGCGTTTGCTGCAGTTCGTGTATCACTCCGGCCTGCTGATGAAGCCGATCTTTCAGGCTGCGAAGGATTCGCCGAGGCGAATCGTCTTCGCAGAGGGCGAGGACGAGCGCGTGCTGCGCGCTGTGCAGGTCGTCGTCGACGAAGGCCTGGCCATGCCGATCCTCGTCGGCCGCCCCGCGGTGATCGCGCAACGCATCGAGCGCCATGGTCTGCGGCTCGAGCCTCGCGTCAACGTCGAGATCATCAACCCCGAGGACGATCCGCGCTACCGCGCGTACTGGACCGAGTACCATCGTCTCATGCAGCGCAGAGGTATCACGCAGCAGCTCGCCAAGATCGAGATGCGCCGGCGACTGACCCTGATCGGTGCCATGATGATTCACCTGGGTGACGCCGACGGCATGCTCTGCGGCACCTACGGCACCCATGATTCGCACCGCCGCTACATCGAGCAGGTATTCGGGCTGCGCCGGGGCGTCAGGACCTGTGCGGCGATGAACGCCGTGATACTGCCCGACCGCACGCTCTTCATCGCCGACACCTATGTCAATGCCGATCCGACGGCGGAGCAGATCGCCGAGATCACGCTTCTCGCCGCCGAAGAGATCCGCCGTTTCGGGATCACGCCCAAGGTCGCGCTGCTTTCGCACTCGAGCTTTGGTTCGAGCGCGCACCCGCAGGCGCAGAAGATGCAGTCGGCGGTGCAACTGATCAACGCGATGGAACCCGAGCTCGAAGTCGATGGTGAGATGCACGGCGACGCTGCACTGTCGGCCGAGGTGCGCGATCGCGTTTTCCCGAACTCGCGCCTCAAGGGCGACGCGAATCTGCTGATCATGCCGACGCTCGATGCCGCGAACATATCGTTCAATCTTCTCAAGAGCGCTGCCGGAAGCGGACTCACGCTCGGTCCGATACTGCTCGGCGTGGCCAAGCCGGCGCATATCCTCACGCCGTCGGCAACGGTCCGGCGGATCGTCAACATGACGGCGTTGACCGTGGTCGACGCCAACGTCGAGCGCCAGCGCGCACTCGTCTGACGCGCCGCTTCTTAGAGACTCTTACGCGCGCATTGTAGAAATTGCACGGGGCGTTGCGGTATGCTGCCGGACGCCCGCGAGTGTACGCGAGTGAGGTTTGCTCCGTCTCACCGGCACGAATCCTGCTCGCTTTCGGCAACAGTGCCGGAGGTAGCGCATATTGTACGAACGCATGAAGCGACGAGGAGAAGGGATATGTCCAGGAAACCAGCAATGAGCGACGCAAAGCGGTCGGAGAAGCAGCCATTTCTGACCGATGTCAAGACGCTGCGCGAGCGGGCGCGGCAGCATATCGCCGGCGGCGCCGTGACCGAAGGCTACGGTGGCGACACCGAAACGGCGGTCAACGTCCTCAATACCGCGTTGGCGACCGAGATCATTTGCGTGCTGCGCTACAAGCGCCATTACTTCATGGCGAGAGGCATTCATTCAGGACCGGTCGCCGCGGAGTTTCTCGAGCACGCCGGCGAGGAGCAGGAACACGCCGACCGCATCGCTGAGCGCATCGTCCAGCTCGGCGGCGCTCCGGATTTCGCTCCTGACGGCCTTTCGGCGCGCAGCCACTCCGAGTACGTCGAGGGAAATTCGCTGGTCGACATGATCAAGGAGGATCTTGTCGCCGAGAGGATCGCCATCGACAGCTATCGCGAGATGATCCGTTATTTCGCGCCGTTCGATTCGACCACGCGCACGATGCTGGAGGAGATCACGGCGACGGAGGAGGAGCACGCCGACGACCTCGCCGACCTGCTCCAGAACCTGCCCAAGGACCTGAGGAATTAGACGCTGCGGACACCGAGCGCCGCCGCCCCGGCGCGATTGCTTAAGCCAATGGAGCCGCAAGTGAAATCCTTCAGCATCGATTGCGAGCTGGAATACGACATCCTGCAGCAGACGCTCTTTCTGTTCAATATCGCGGTGCCGGCGGCGCCGGGGCAGCGAGTGCGGTGCGAATCGATCACGCTGGAGCCGGCAGTGCAATTCGACGAGTTCTGCGATGCGACGGGAGCCAACCGCCTCCTGCGCGTCAACGTCGAACCGGGCCACTTCAGCATCCGCTATCTCGCCGCGGTCGATCTCGACGCGCCGGCGATCGATCCGAGCGCGGACCGGACTCCACTGACGGTTCTTCCTCCGGACGTGATCCCCTACGTTCTTGCCAGCCGCTATTGCGAGGCGGAAGCGCTGTTCGCTCTGGCGTGCGGGGAGTTCGGCAACATTGCTCCGGGCTACGCCCAGGTCGAAGCGGTCTGCAGGTGGATACGTGGCAACATCGCCTACCGCGTCGGAACCTCGTCGCCCGCTACCACCGCGCGCGACGTGCTAGCGAATCGCACCGGCATATGCCGCGACTTCGCCCATCTCGCAATCGCATTGTGCCGGGCGCTCAATATTCCGGCGCGGTTCGTCACCGGGTATACGCGCTACGACGACCCGCCGCAGGATTTCCACGCCGTATTCGAGGCGTACCTGGGCGGCCGGTGGCAGCTCTTCGATCCGACCGAGCTCGCGCCGATCGACAGCATCGTGCGCATCGGTACTGGCCGCGATGCAGCGGACGTCGCCTTCGCGACACTCTTCGGAACTGCGCGCCTGCGCCGCCTGAGCCCGCTGGTCGAGCCGTCGGACAGCGCTGCGCAACTCGTGCGCCTGCAAACTCCGACTTCGGGTGTCCTGCTCGCGGCATAGCACGCGGATGCCTTGCACGTAGGACGCGGTCCGACGGCAGATGCAGCATATCCCACAAGAAAAAGGGATGCCTGCCGATACACCGAGCGCGCCGTGGAGGGCACACTTGCTCTGGGCGATTTGAAGGGGCCGGTAATCGCGGCCCGATGATACGGGAAGGGATTCTTGTTGAGGAGTGCAACATGAACGTGAAACCGACATTACTCGTAACCGCGCTCGCGGCCGCGACGCTGCTGACGGTTGGCTGTGAGCAGCGCGGCGCCGGCACGAATACCGCCGCCAGCCGGCCGGCCGATCAGACGACGACCGCGAAGATCGAGGCGAAGACTAGTCAGGCCGCCGACAAGGTTGCAATGGCGGCGGACGACACGGCGATTACGGCCAAGGTGAAAGCGGCTATTCTGGCCGAGCCGGGACTCAAGTCCCTGCAGATCAATGTCGATACCAAGGATGCAACGGTCACGCTGAGCGGCAACGTGGAGTCGGATATGCTGCGTGATCGCGCGAAGCAGATCGCGATGTCGACTGAGGGCGTCAAGAACGTCGTTGACAATCTGAGCGTCAAGACGGGGTAAAGACATTTTGCCGGAGCGCCGGCGGCCTACGCCGCGCGCTTCGTTCTCGGGATCGAGATGATGACCGTTGTACCCGATCCCGCCTCGGCGGAGACAGAGATGTCGCCGCCGAGTTGTTGTGCGCGCTCGCGCATGCCGCGGATTCCGAGCGAGGTTGGCTTGCGCAAGTCTTCCTCGGACAAGCCGATGCCGTTATCGTGAATCTGCAATACAAGGGCGCCGTCGTTCGACGAGAGCTTCACCGCAACCTCGGTGGCCTTTGCGTGACGCGCGACGTTGGTGAGCGTCTCCTGAAAGATCCGGAATAGAGCCAGCGCGATGTCGCGGTCGATGTGAAGGCCCGTCTCCGGCGCGTCGACGTCGACGCGGGCGCCCGTATGTTTGGCGAACTCGGTCGCCTGCCAGCGCAGCGCCGCCGCAAGGCCGAGATCGTCCAGAACGCTCGGGCGCAAGTCGGTCACAATCCTGCGGGTGGCGGCGACCGCCGCTTCGACGAGCTTGCCCATAGTGGCGCGTTTCTGCGCGATGGGACCCGGAGCGCTCTCCAGATGCTCACCTAGCCAGTCGAGATCCATCTTGAGCGCAGTGAGGGTCGAGCCGAGCTCATCGTGGACCTCGCGTGCGATTCGCGCTTTTTCCTCTTCGCGTACCGTCTGCAAGTGGCGCGACAGCGCACGCAATTCTTCTCGCGAGCGCTCGATCTCGAGCTGCGCCAGGCGTCCTTGCGTGTCGTCGAATACCAATCCGTCCCAGAGGACATCGCCGCTGTCGAGTCGGCGGGGGCGCGCGCGGAGGTTGATCCATTTCTCGGTTGCGCCATGCGGCGGAAGGAGTCTTCCCGCCCAATTCCAGGTCGTGAACTGCGTCGCGGAGGCGTCCAGCGTGGCAGTAAGATGCGTACGCTCGGCAGCCGGGACCAGCCGGAAAAACGATTCGGCGTCGGCTCTGAGCTGCGCCTCAGGCAAGCCGGTCAAAGCCTCGCAGCCCTGGCTTACATATGAGAACGAAATGCGGCCGGCTTGGTCGCGCAGGAGTTGGAATACCATCCCGGGAACATTGGCGGTCATTCCCTCATAGCGGGCTTCGCTTTCGCGCAACGCGACCTCCATGGCGCGGCGCGTCGTGTTGTCGTAGCAGGAGCATAGATATCCGGCAAATTGTCCCTGCATATCGTGATATGGCCGGCCGACGCAAATCATGGATCCATAGTCGCCGTTGGCACGGCGCAGCCGAAATTCGATTTCGAACGGCTGCATTGCGCCATAAGCGCGATCGAAGGCTGCGCGCCAGCGGCCACGATCGTCAGGGTGGATTCCTTCCATCCATCCGCTGCCTAACTCGGCTTCTCGCGACCGCCCCGTGTAATCGAGCCAGGCCTGATTGAGATAATCGCAGGAGCCCTGCGCGTCGGAGCGCCAGACCAGGTTGGGAAATCCGGAGAACAATGCGAAGTAGAAATCGCGTGAGCGTTCGGTCTGCTCGCGCAAGGCGATCCGCAGGGTGGCGTCGCGGGTGATGACGGAAAACCCCCGCATGGCGCCGTCCTCGTCGCGGATCGCGGAAATGATGTCGTCGCCGCAATAGCGCGTCCCATCCTTGCGCAGATGCCAGCATTCTTCCTCGAACCAGCCCTGGCGCGCCGCGACGGCGAGGTCACTCTCGGCAGGTTGTTGCCGGTCGGGCGGATAGAGGATCGAGAAGTGCCGGCCGATGATTTCCTGCGCGGTGTAGCCGTTGAGCGCCTCGGCGCCCGGATTCCAGCTGGCGATGCGCCCCTCGGGATCGAGCATGTAGATCGCATAATCCTTGATCGCGTCGATGATGAGCCGGGTGCGTTGCTCGCCTTCGCGCAGCGCCTGCTCGACCTGGCGTCGCGCCTGAATGTCCTCGAGCAGCCGCGCGTTGGTCGCTGCGAGCTCGTGGGTGCGACGGCGGGCGGTCTGGAAAAGATAGGTGCACAATGCGAGCAGAGTCGCCAGCACCGCGCCCAGACCGAGTGCCGCCTCGGGCAAGGCGGAATCTTCACGCCGCAGGTATTCGTCCGTCGGCGTTACGCGGAGCGTCCAGCGTACATTGGCGATGTTGACGCTTTGCTCCTGCGTCCGTTCCGGTCCCGCGCCGTTGGCGCCGGCCCGATTGGCGACCTCGCCGCCATCCAGGAGGACGATCTCGTAATCGTTAAAGCGCTCCCCGAGCATCGGGGGAAGCCATTCTGCGCCGAGCGCGGCGGCCACGAGGCCGCGGAGCGTCCCGTCCGAGTATGCGGGAACGTAGATCACAAAACCCCTGCGTCCCGAAAGGCGTAGATCGATGTAGGGCGACAAGGTTGGTCGACGCGATAGAATGGCTGCATCGACCGCGCGCACCCGCTCGGGATCCGACCGGAGGCTCGAGCCGATGGCACTTGCCTGCGACTGCGGGACGACTGATCGGACGAGCAGATCTTCGCCGGCCCAGCCGATGCCCTGGAACTCGGGCGTTTCGTCGAGCAGCGTGCTGGCATCGCGTTGCCACCGATCGTCGACAAATCCATAGATCAGCGCTCGGTCGGCCAATCGCTCCAGCTGGCGGATCCGCACGGCGAACGCGCGCTCCACTCGATTCTTGACGTCCGTGGCGACCAGGCGCGTGCTGTTATCGATGAAACGTGCCTCCTGCACGAGCAGCGCCTGCCAGAGCACGAGCGCACAAACGAAGACGGCGAACCAGACGATGCCTGGCATCCAGCGACGGATCGCGCGTTGCTCGTCCTCGCTGCGGACCAGCGCGCCGGCGAGCACACCCCCCGCGAGCAGCACGAAAAGCAGCGCACCCACACGTTCGCCGCCGGTCAGGAGCAGCCACTGCGACGCGATCACGCCGCCGGTCCAGGCGGCAAAGAGCAGGACCGAGGCGAGCGCGATCGCGATCGAGGCGAGCAGCGATACCAGCACGGAGCGTACCGGCCCGTGCACTTTCGGACCAAGCGCTGCGAGCGCGCAGCCGAGTGCTACGAATACGGCCGCGGTCAACACACCCATGTCGTTGTAATTTCCCGGGCCATGCGGAAGCCATGGATTGGCCGCCATCGGATGGATGTCGATCCAGCCCGGTGCGCCGAAGGCGGCAAGACGAACAGCGCCGAATAGAATGGCGACCGCAGCGCACCAGCGGCCAATGGCGGAAAGGCCGAGCGCATGTGCGGCGAGCGCCAGGCCGGCAAACACGAATGCCCATGACGCGTCGTACTGAAGCCGCTCGAAACCTGGCGGCGTGATCAGTTCGTGCCACGAGGCGACGCACCAGGCACCGATCGCGGCGGCGATGAGGCCGCTGACGAGGAGCACCGCGATAGCCCAGGAAAACCCGCGTACCCGGTCGAGGAGAGGGATCACAAGCAGTGGCGTATGGAAACGAAGAGACGCCACCGATGTTACCTCAAGCGAGCGTTGCGACCCGACAGCCTCGCCGCCGGTGCTCTGCGGGGGCGCACGCACCTTCGGCGCAAGGCGGGAGTGCTACACGCATTCGCCTCTGTTTGTAAAAACGATGCCGCAAATGTTCCAATGTGCGCGAAGTTCGCGAGGGCTTGATGGCCTCTGCCCCCGCGCGGGATCGATGGCACGTTGCTTGCGAGGATGGAAAAAGCAGCGGGCCAGCATCCAGCGAAGCGTTTCCCTTCTCGCGCCCGCGCTGGGCCGAACGCTGGCCTCGCTGCCCCAATAAACGCAGACGAGCATGGACCGGGCGATGAGCCAAGCCTCGATGACGCTCGATTGCCGCGCGTTCAAGGCGTCGATTGGAGTCCTTGCCATCGTCGCGGCGGTCGCAGCCGGCAGCGCAACGGCGATGACGGCATCGCTGTTTGGCGCGCTCGTTGCGCTCGCGTTGAGCGCCGGCGCGGCGCTTTCCGGGTTGTTCGAGCTCGCGGCGTCCGATCGTAATCGCGTCTGGCGCGGAATCGGCTGGGCGGCGCTCGCACCGAGCTGGATGGTATTCGCCGCGATGCTGGTGCACGCGCCGCTCTCGCACCTGGACGGGCTGCGCATGCTTGCGACGGGCCTGCTGACCGGTGGGGCGGCGTTGCGCACCTGGCGCTGGCACGCGCAGCATGGTGCCGCGAATCCCGGCGTATTTCTTCCTGCGATCTTAGCGGTCATCGCTCTGGGGACGATATGGAGCGGCGCCTGGGGGCCGCTTGGCGATACGCCGGTCACCGCGATCGGCGTCGCTACTGCATTGGAGCTTTGCGGTATCGGCGGCGTTTGGGTGATGGAGGCAGCGTTCCCGTGCTCGATTCGACCCGGGGCGATCGATCCAACCGCTGCACATGCGTCGATTCAGCTCGCGTAGGTGCTGTGAGGTCGCCGCAGCGGCACGTTGCGCGGCGGAATCGCGGCCTGCGAAAGATTCTCGTCGCCTGTAGGACCAGGTCTTACAAGGCCGACGCAGCCGCTTACACCAGAAACGGACGCACGCCGATACCGGGAACATAGCTCAAAGGCGAACATGGCGCCGTTGCACACATGACCGGAGAGAGCCATGTTCGAGCCGACCACCGTATTCGGCGCCGAGTTGCAAACCTTGCCCCCGGGCGCCGCCGCGGGACCCGACGTTCCCCGACCCAAGCGACGCTCGCATGGGCGACTGCAACGCCTGTGTGAGCTCTACGGTGCCTGCGATTCGATGCGCGTGTTATTCGACACGCTGGATAAGATCGCCGATGCGAGCGCTACAGTGATCGTTCTGGGCGAGAGCGGATCGGGTAAAGAGCTGGTCGCCAACGCGATTCACCAGCTGTCCGAGCGACGGCAGCGACCGTTCATCGCCGTGAACTGCGGCGCGCTGCCGGAAACGCTGATCGAGAGCGAGCTCTTCGGTCATGAGCGCGGCAGTTTTACCGGCGCTGCGCGAACGCATCGCGGTTGTTTCGAACGCGCCAACGGCGGCACTCTTTTCCTCGACGAAATTACCGAGATGCCGGTCGACATGCAGGTGCGCCTGCTGCGCGTTCTGGAAGCAGGACGTTTCTCGCGCATCGGCGCGGATCAGGAAATTGCCACCGATGTACGCGTCATCGCGGCGAGCAACCGCGACTTGCGCGCAGCGGTCGCTGCGGGCAAGCTGCGGGAAGACCTGATGTATCGCCTCTGCGTGATTCCGGTCTCGGTTCCAGCGCTGCGCGAACGAGGTGGCGACGCATTGTTGCTGGCGGAGATGTTCCTCGACCGGCTCAACGAGGAGAACGGGACTGCGAAGACATTATCGGCGGAGGCGCGGCAACGGATCGCGTCCTATCGCTGGCCCGGAAACGTGCGCGAGCTGAAAAACGTCATCCATCGCGCCTACGTCATGTCCGATGATGAAGTCGACGTTGATACCGGCGGCGATATCACCGCAACCGTTGCACCGGCCGCCGCGCCGCGGACGGCGGCCTCGACGGGCGACGAGGTCACCATACAAGTGGGCACATCGCTGGAGCTCGCGGAGCGTGCCCTGATCATGGCGACGCTGCGTTCGCTCGATGGGAGCAAGTCGAAGGCTGCTCAGGTGCTCGGCATCAGCCTGAAGACGCTCTACAACCGCCTGCATGCCTATGGCGGCGCCACCCGCGCTCCGCTCGATGCGTTGCCCGATGAAACGGGCGACGTGCGTCTCGCGGCTTGACGAACTGACGTGGTTTCCTCTGCGCGGGTGGTCTAGAATGCTCCTGGCCGGACCCAATGACGAACGCCGGCAGGGGCTGAACATGGAAGGCGTTGCGGACACACGGAAGAAGCGCATTCTTGTCGTCGACGATCACGCGCTGGTTCGCGCCGGCTTTCGCGAGTTGATCGACGATACCGAAGATCTGGTGGTCGCTGGCGAAGCGGGTACTGCCGCGTCGGCGCTCGAGCAGGCGATGGCGCAGGACTTCGACGTCGTCATGCTCGACATCTCGCTGCCCGATGCCTCGGTGGTCGAAACCGTCACAATGTTGCGGCGGCGGCGGCCGAATCTGCCGATTCTAATCGTGAGCATGCACGCGGAAGAGCAATACGCCGTTAACTTGTTGCGCGCGGGAGCGAGCGGCTTCTTCCCCAAGGCCGGCGAGGCCAAGGATCTGCTGGACGCAATCCGGACCATCGTTTCCGGACGCAAGTACATCAGCCCCTCGCTTGCCGAGGCACTGGCGCTCGAGGCGTCCGGCCATGCGCCGGAGCCGCCGCACCGACAGCTATCCAACCGCGAGTTCCAGATTTTCGTGCAACTCGCCTGCGGCAAGACCGTGACCCAGATCGCCGACGAAGTGCATCTTTCAGTCAAGACGATCAGCACCTATCGGACGCGCATCCTGCAGAAAATGGATTGCTCCCGCAATGCGGATCTGACGGCGTACGCGCTGAAGCACAACCTGATGGGTTGACGCGGCTTCGCGTTCGCATGCGCTCACCCGTGCGAGTTTTCATCGTCGAGGATTCTCCTTTGATCCGGAAGCGGATCATCGACAACCTGCATGCGCTCGGCGGATTCGATGTGGTTGGATTTGCCGAGGCCGAAAGCCCGGCCGTCGCGGCGATCGTCGAGATGAAACCGGATGTCGTCGTCACCGACATTCGCCTCAAAGAGGGCAACGGCATCGAGGTCGTCCGGCAGCTCCGGGAAAAGGCCTTTGCGTGCCGCCCGAGAATCTACGTGCTCTCGAATTACGCCAACGCTGAATACCGCCGCCAGTGCGAATTGGTCGGCGCCGACGATTTCTTCGACAAGTCCGGCGAGTACGATCGTTTCCTCGAGACCCTGCAGCGGGTCAGCTAAACCCTGCGGCGCTCCAGGGGCGTCGATTTCAGCCGCGCAATAACTGCCACTTTTGTAATCTTTGCCGCGTCGTTCCCCGGGCGCGAACGCCCGCAAGCTCGGTCCGCATCTCCACCGTACCGCTTTCGCTGTCGTCAACACGCGTGCTGCCTGCGATGAACTGGCACGGGGCTTGCGTCATCTTCGGCAGATGTGGGGCGCGCCGCCGGTTGCGACGGTAGTTCGCCCAATTTGGCAGTCAATTCGTTATGCGAAAGGGGCGATCATGCTGCACTACGCCGTGGTGTTCTTTGTCATAGCGCTTATCGCTGCTCTGTTCGGCTTTGGCGGCATCGCCGCCGGTGCCGCAGAAATCGCGAAGGTGCTGTTCTTCATCTTTCTGGTGCTGTTTATCGTATCGCTGATTTTGGGGCTTTTCCGGCGCGGCAGCTAGCTTGCGCGGCGGCGCTGAAGGCTAGCAAATGCGGGCGATGAGCGCGCGCGGGGGTGGCTCGTGCGATCTCGCACGGGAATTTCGATGCTGACTTGGGCAATCATCTTCTTTCTGATTTCGGTCGTGGCCGGAATCTTCGGCTTCACCGGCATTGCCGTAGGAGCGCAGGCAGTAGCGAGGGTCCTGTTCGGGCTCTTCCTCATTCTGTTTCTCATCGTCCTCATCTTCGGCGTGCTCGCCGGTATCGCTCTGTTCTGACCGAAGTGTCCTCAGACGCGGGTGGAGTGGTTATTCTCTCCTCCGGTCGTTCTCCGCCCGCGTTTTTTTCTTGCAGCAGTTACCCGAGCGAAAGAAACGCGCTGCACCCCGACCGGCGCCGCCCTATGCCACGCATGGCATGATGCTTGCTGGGCTTGGCAGCGGAGCGGTGACTGGCACACGCCAGTCATCGGACCGTTATCCGATTCATCGAGGAGAGCGAAATGGAACTGACGAGCAGCAGCGTGGAACGCAAGGCCGGCCAGGCGCACGATGCAGTCGATGCGGCCGCGGCAAAGGCCAGCGAAAGAGCAGCGCCGGCAATCGATCGCGTGGGCGCGCCGCGCATGACACCGTCGACAAGGTCGCTCAAGCGGCGGGGCCGGCGGCGGATTGGCTCAATCAGAGCGCGGAGCAGTTGAAGGTGCAACAGCAGCAGCTGATGGACGGCTGCCGCAGCTCCATCCGCGAGCGGCCTTTGGTCGCGATCGGCATCGCGCTCTTTGCCGGCTATCTTGCCGGGCGCCTGATCCGGTGAGGGCGCCGAGCGCCCAGTCAGATCGGCGGCGCGGCGGAGCGCCTCGCCGCGCATGATGGCACGTGGATTGCTAATCAGATTGTTGGGTGGCGAAAGTCATCATTATTTCAACAACGGCGAAGGGGCTGCCATGTTCAGGAAGCTAATCTATGGTTTCGCCGCATTGGCGACCGCGCTCGCGCTCAGTGCGTGCAACACGATGGTGGGCGTGGGCAAGGACGTCGAGAAGGGCGGCCAGAAGATTCAGGAAGAAACTAAGGAAGTGCAACAGAAGCTGTAGCGGCGGCAGCCGGGTCGCTCGCGGCGTGCGCTGCCCGCGGCCCGGGCCGCCCCGGGATCCGCCTTGGAAACGACGGAGGCCTTGGACGCGGGGAATCCAGCGCTGGTCGCGAGCGCGGAGCGTGACGCGACTGCGACTGAGAACGCGTCCACGGCTACCGCTGAGCTGCCCGGACCCGAGCTGCGGACGACTGCGCTCGTCGTCATCGCACTGGTCGTCGTCCTGGCCGCGATTCGCATCGCCGAAGCATTTTTCATCCCGCTGGTCATCAGCGTGTTTTTGAGCTACGCGCTCTCGCCGCTGGTCGCCCGGCTCGAGACCTGGCGCGTGCCGCGCGCGCTCGGCGCCGCGTTCGTCGTGCTCGCCTTTGTCGCCTTGTGCGGCGCTGCCGTGTATCGCGCGGGCAGCGACGCGGTCGACCTGCTCGAGCTGTTGCCGCAAGCCGTCGAGAAAGTGCGCGTGTCGTTTACCGAATGGCAACGGGACGGCGTCAACCCTCTGCACCACGTGCAGGAGACCGCAGCGGAGCTTGAGAAGCTTGCCGTAGCCGCGCAACCCCCTACGGCCGGCCGTGCGCCCAAACTTACGCCTCCTGCCGCACCGGCCATCGACATGCGCTCCGTGCTCGTCGTAGGCACCGGAAGCGCGATCATCGCGGCCGGGCAAATTGTTTCCGTCTTTTTCCTGACCTTCTTTCTGCTCGCCGCGGGCCATCTATTCCGCCGCAAGCTGATGCAGGTCGTCGGGCCGTCATTCGAACGACGGAAGATCACCCTGCGGATTCTCGACGATATGCATAAGCTCAACCAGCACTACTTTGCCGTCGTCCTCGTGGTCAATCTTGCCGTGGGCTTTGCAACAGGTATCGCGATGTACACGATCGGTGTCGATCGAGCGCTGGTGTGGGGCGTGGCCGCAGCCATCCTGCATACGATTCCCTATCTCGGCGCGGCCGCGCTCGCCGCCGCGGCCGGGCTTGCCGCCTACGTTCAGCTCGGCAGCGTCGCCTCCGCGCTCGCGGCGATTGGGCTGGTGCTTGCGATCGCCGGAGCGCTCGGGGTCGGCCTGCAGACCTGGCTCATGGGCCGTGCGGCGAGAATGAACGCGCCTGCGGTTTTTATCTCGCTCCTGTTCTGGGGCATGTTATGGGGTGCGTGGGGACTGCTGCTCGCCGTGCCGATCATGGTCGCGGTTAAGACGGCGTGCGATCACATCGAGCCGCTGCACGGGTGGGGTGCCCTGCTGGGCCCGTGAAGTTGCGCACGAATTACCGGATAGCACGGGCAGGCGACGAGAAAGAATTACCGGGTTCCTGCGGACGCGCGAGTAGTACTTGTGCAACATCTTGTTTTAACGATGGGAATATCTCTGGCATGCCCATTGCACAATAGCGATTGTCGCGCCCAGGCGCGCAGTATCCATCAAAACGAGGAGCGCATCATGAATTGGGATCGTGTGGAAGGAAACTGGAAGCAGATGACAGGTAAGGTCAAGCAGCAGTGGGGCAAGCTCACCGACGACGCGCTCGCGCAGATCAACGGCCAGCGCGACGAATTGGTCGGCAAGATCCAGGAAGCTTACGGGATATCCCGCGACGAGGCCGACCGCCAAGTCAAGGATTGGGAAAAGTTGAACTAGACCTAAGCGACGCGCCGCTGCCGGCGGCAACGTTGTGGACGACCTTTCGAAGGAGACAAGACCATGTTGAGACGACTGACGATACCCGAAGCGATTTGCGCCGCGGTGCTGTGCCTGTTTGCGATCGGCAGTGTCAATGCCGCGGGCACGGCCGAACGGGACAGGAAAAACGAATACAAAGCCGCGGTCGCACGGGCCGATGCCGACTACAAGGCTGCGAAGGACGCGTGCAAGCCCAAACAGGGTAATGACCGTGACGTGTGCATGAAGGAAGCCAAGGCCGAGCACGTCAAGGCGGTGGCCGACGCGAAGGCGAATCTGAAGTCCAAGGACGCGAAGGCGGACGCTCGCGAGGACACGATGGTCGCGCAATATAAGGTCGCCAAGGAGAAGTGCGACGCATTGACGG
This sequence comes from Casimicrobiaceae bacterium, assembly GCA_036506975.1. Taxonomy (GTDB): domain Bacteria; phylum Pseudomonadota; class Gammaproteobacteria; order Burkholderiales; family Casimicrobiaceae; genus PALSA-1003. Next base: position 50,228 of record DASXQW010000268.1, read on the forward strand.
GTGACGCGAAGGATAAGTGCGTCAAGGACGCGAAACTCAAGTACCACCAGTAGCAGCAACGCTCGCATCGACGAGGGTCCCGACGCGGCGGCCACCACCGGCCGCCGCGTCGGCGTTGCATGAAGCGCAGCGCCGATCGCTGCGTTACCTCCATCCCGGGATGACGAAATGACCGCCGAGACAAAGGCCGCCGAAGCTCGTGTTCACGACGCCAATGTGCGCGGCGCGGTGGGGCGCCTGAGGGCGAAGATTGGCGAGTTGTCCATCGCGATGCTTACCGCGACGGACGGCCGTTGCTTGCCCACGAGTCGGCCGCTGATGACGCGGCAACTCGATGACGACGGTGCGCTATGGTTCTTCGTCCCGAGCGATGGGACGCTTGCGCACGACGTCGAGCTCAATCCGCGCGTCTGTGCCACTTACAGCGATTTCGCGCGCGGCGTATACGTTGCCATGTCCGGGTATGCGCGGCTGATTCACGACCCGGATCGCGTCTTCGCGCTTTGGGACGACGAGCTCGAGGCTTGGTTTGGACAAGGGCCGCTCGACCCGCGGCTCGCGCTTCTGCGCGTCGATGTCGACCATGCCGAATATTGGGACGCACATTCGAGCGGCGTGATCCGCCTGCTCGCCCTCGCGCATGCGGCGCTGCTGCGCGAGCCGCCGATGCCGGCGACCGAACATCGCCGACTGAGCCTGCGCGACAGGAACGGGAGCGCGCCTCCGCCGGCTTGAAATTCCCGTGGGGGGTCGCCAATTGAGGCGATATGGCGCCCTTCGACCGTCTGCCGTCGTCCGCGCGGCGAGCGGTGCTCGACGATTCGAGCGCCGACGCGCTGCACCCGCCCCCGCGTTCACCTGACCACGAACCCGATGACGAGCTGCTCGATGCGTATTCGCGCGCGGTGAGCGGGGCGGTCGCACGCGTACGGCCTTCGGTCGTGCACATCGGCGTGGAGCGCCGGGCGCGGCGCGGGACGGCGCAGAGCGGCTCGGGATCCGGGTTTATCATCACGCCCGACGGTTATCTCATCACCAACAGCCACGTCGCCGGTGGTGCCGTCGCGCTGCAGGCAACGCTGCCCGACGGCCGCATCGTTGCGGGTGAGCTCGTCGGCGATGACCCGGACTCCGACCTCGCGCTGGTCAAGGTCGGAGCCGATAACCTTGCCTATGCGCGCCTCGGCGATTCGTCGCGCGTTCGCGTCGGTCAAATCGCGATTGCGATTGGCAGCCCTTACGGCTTTCAGCACACGGTGACCGCGGGTATCGTCAGCGCGCTCGGCCGGTCCATGCGCAGTGCGACGGGACGCTTGCTCGACAACATCGTACAGACCGACGCCGCGCTCAATCCGGGCAATTCAGGCGGGCCGCTTGTCGATTCGGCGGGCGCCGTGATCGGCGTGAATACCGCAGTCATTCTGCCGGCGCAGGGCATCTGCTTTGCGATTGCTGCCAATACCGCCGAACGCGTCACGATTGCGCTGATCCGCGAAGGACGCGTGCGGCGCGCCTATCTCGGGATCGGCGCGCAGGATCTTCCGCTGCCGCGTCGCGTCGTGCGCCACTTCGATCTCACGCATGAATCCGGCGCCCGGATCGAAACGGTGGCGCCCGATTCGCCCGCGGCGCGCGGCGGATTGCGCGCCGGCGACATCATCGTCGCGTTGGGCGGTGCGCCGGTCACCGGCGTGGATGATCTGCAGCGGTTGCTGACAGGCGGCCGCATCGACGACGCGCTGGAGGTGATCGTGCTGCGGCGCGATCGACGACTTGCGCTGTCCGTAACGCCGCGCGAGTCGGCGCCCGCCTGAAGGCGCCGTTCGGCAGGTCGGCCCTTCCGGCAAAGCGGGCGCGGCGGCTTCCTTGCCGCTGGATTGCAACACGCATCCTTCGCGCGTCGACCGCAGGAAGCCCCGCGGCGCGGGGGCGCGCAGGCTTTGCAATCGCCCCGATCTGTGGAAAAATGGAGCTAACTTTGCTGAATCACAGGTGGTCGTGATGCTGGACCGTGACGGCTATCGCCCGAACGTCGCTATCGTCATCGTCAACTCGAAGAACCTTGTCTTCTGGGGCAAACGGATCCGCGAGCACGCGTGGCAGTTTCCGCAAGGCGGCATCCATCCCGGCGAGACGCCCGAGCTGGCGATGTTTCGGGAGCTGAAAGAAGAAGTCGGCCTATTGCCGGGGCACGTCAAGATCCTCGGTCGCACCCGCGAGTGGATCCGCTACGAAGTGCCCGCGCACTGGATCAAGCGCGAGTGGCGCGGCAGCTACCGCGGCCAGAAGCAGATCTGGTACCTGCTGCGCCTCGTCGGCCGCGACAGCGACGTCACCCTGCGCGCGACCAACCATCCGGAGTTCGACGCGTGGCGCTGGCACGACTACTGGATCCCGCTGGAGGCCGTCATCGACTTCAAACGCGACGTGTATCGCCGTGCGTTAACCGAGCTCGAGCGCTTTCTGCACCATCGGCCGCAGACCCGGCGCGAGCGCCTGTACGGCTGGGCGCACGCGGTCGTACCTTCGCCGTACACCAACCCGCCGGGCGACATCTAGCGGCGCGAGCCCGCAGCGAGGCCCCCGCGAGCGTAGCGAAGCGGGGATCGCGCGAGGCGAATCGACGCTTGAGGTCGACGCGCTTAGCTTGCGCTAGAGGCCGAGGCGCGAGCCTGCCGGCGGATTCTGGCTCCGCCGTCAGCGGAACATCTCCATGGCGCCCATACCCATCATGCCGCCGCCGATGATCATCGAGACGATGAAGCCGGCCAGCACCACGCCCAGCAAGATACCGCAGATCACCACCACGATGGTGTAACCGAGGGCCTTGTCCTGCGGGCACTTCTTTAATACCGGCACGCCGACATAGAACGTGTACCAGGCGTAGATCACGGCGAGCAGGCCGACGATCCCGCCCAGCACCGGCACGATGAGGAAGATGCCGGCGACCCATGCGGCAGTGTACGAGTACGCCGTCAGCTTCAGGGACTGCACGAAATTCTTCTCGCCACCGAATGTTGCCGCCAGCGCATCGACGATCAGTGCCAACACGAACGTGACGATGAGCGCGATCATATATTGCACGAGCGCTGCCGCAATCGCCATGCCGCCGCTGCGAATCAGCATTGCCAGCGGAGCGATTGCCGCCAGAATCGCTACGTAGCCCAGGTACAGCGACTGGGGCGTCGCGGCCTCCTCGGCGATCCTCGGCCACTCGCTCTTGGGTTGTAGCAAGATGTTCTTGACGCGTTCGACCAGACTCACGGCTACCTCCTTTTCGTCGGTGTCGAGGGCTCGCGGGAGCGCGTCCTCGGACCTTTTTCTTGGGCGTCGTTTCGCTTCGCTGCGCCGGATAGGCGCGCGCCGAGTTTAGGGGAGCGCGCCAGAGCTGTCTAACCGCCGGCGCCGCATGCGGTGCTGCGTAGCCGGGTCAACGTGGAATGACCGCCCTGGGCTTCGCGCTGCGCGCTCAACCCAGGCTACAACTATCCGAGCAGGACCAAATTGTGCCTCCGGCCGCTCGCTTCGCTCGCTTAACCTGCGCTTAGGCGCAGGTTAGCCTTCGCCGCAACCGGGTGCTGCTCATTCAGAGCAGCACCAAATTGTCTCTATGGATCAGCTCCGGTTCATCGACGTAGCCCAGGATTGCTTCGATTTCCGACGAGGGCTTGCGCAGGATGCGTTGCGTCTCTGCGGCGCTGTAATTGACGAGCCCGCGCGCGATCTCCCGCCCATCGGGGTCGCAGCAGCCCACCACTTCGCCGCGCTCGAACTGACCTTCGCAAGCGACGACGCCGATCGGCAACAGACTCTTGCCTTCGCGCGCGAGCGCGCGGACCGCGCCCGCATCGAGCCTGAGCCGGCCGGCGAGTCTAAGATGATCGGCCAGCCA
>DASXQW010000269.1:0-19937 GCA_036506975.1 Casimicrobiaceae bacterium
TACGTCGTAGGGCAACCACGCTCGTATCACGCGGTCGCCGAAGAGCGTTTCGGCCGTCTCCTGGCCGGTCGCGGTCATGTGCGTGACCACAATGGCCGCTTCCGGATACATTGCTTTCAGCCGTTGCACGAGAGGAACCGCAGCGCGCGTCTCGCCGACCGAAACCGCGTGAATCCAGTACACGGGACCGGCGATGCTGCCACGATAGCGCCCGAACCGTTCTCCGATACGCTCGCGGTAGCGCGGCTCGCGACGGCCGCGCCACCATAGCCGCAGCGGCAACAGCGGCAGCGCGGCTGAGCCGAGCAGCGTGTAGAGCATGCGCGAAGATTCCATCAGCAGGGCGACCGCGCGCGCAACAGCGCTCCGGCGACCGCGATCACCTGTGCCGGAGTGGGCGTCGCGCCCACGTCGCCGAGATCGCGGGCGAGAGCGCTGGCCCGCTCGACGCCGGCGAGCCGTGGATCGGTTGCGGTGAACAACGCGACGGTGGGCGTTCCCAGGGCGGCGGCGAGATGCGTGAGCCCGGTGTCGACGCCGACGACCAGCGTCGCACGCGACAGAAGCGATGCCAGCTCCGGAAGCGTGCGCCGCGGCGGCACGGTCGCTCCGGTCATGCCCGCGGCAAGCCGTGCGCTGCGCGCCGACTCCGCGTCGTCGCCCCAGGGAAGCACTGCCGCGAGACCCGCGCCGGCAACGTGCTCGAGCAGCGCTTTCCAATGCGATTCCGGCCAAAGTTTGTCATTGCGGCTCGTGGCGTGAAGGAAGACGGCGTAGGGCGCGTCGGGGGCCGCATCGATCGGCGGTGGAGCGAGATCGAAGCGCGGCGCGCCCTCCGGCTCGTAGCCGAACGCATTTCCCGCGAGACGGCGACAGCGATCGATCAGATGCTGCCGCGGGTCGATGCGGTAGGTATGACGGTAAAGCAGCGTGGCGATCGGCTCGCGCACGCTCGCCCGATCCGGGCCGTGCACCGGGCCGCGCGCGAGCCAGGCGATCAGCGCGCCCTTGACCTGCTCCTGCAGATCGATGACCGCATCGTAGCGATCGTGCACGAGTTCGTGCCGGAATGCAGTGAGCTCGCGCCACGTCGAGCGCGAAAGCACGCGATGACGCCAGCGCCGCAATGCGACCGGTATGACGCGGCGTACACCGCGATTCAAGCGTACCAATGCGTTAAACGGCTCTTCGGCAACCCAGTCGACGGTCAGCCCCGGGTGGTGATGGCGCAAGTCGTGCACGATCGGCAGCGCATGCACGATATCGCCCAGCGACGACGGACGGATGATCAGAGCGCTGGTCATCGCGGAGCTGCCTCTTCTCGCCGCTCCCGCGGCTTCGGTTGCATGAGCGATGGCGGCGGATGGCTAGCGGGCGGTTTTGCACGTAGAATTGGCGGCCGCGGCTTGTGAGCAAGAATAATCGCTGCGCGCTTCCACGTTCGAGGCGATGTCCGATCCGCTTCCCCCGCTCCCCCTTTCGCTCGTCGTGATCACGTGCGATGCCGGCGCACAACTCGCGGACTGCCTCGCTTCTGCGGCGTTTGCCGCCGAAGCGATCGTCGTCGATTCGGGCAGTCGCGATGATACCGTAGATATTGCCCGCCGCTCCGGCGCGCGCGTCGTCGCGCAGCCGTGGCTGGGGTTCGGACCGCAAAAGAACTTTGCGGTCGCGCAAGCCGCGCACGACTGGGTCCTGTGCTTGGACGCGGACGAGCGCGTGTCGCCCGAGCTCGCTGGAAGCATCCGCAGCGCAATGCAGGCGCCGCGGCACAAGGCTTATGCAATGGCGCGCCGCAATCGCTTCCTCGGCCGCTGGCTTGCGCACGGAGAGGGTTATCCGGACTGGAACCTGCGGCTGTTCGACCGTCGTCACGCCCGCTGGAGCGAGGACGACGTGCACGAGCACGTGGTCGGCGAGGCAGACGTCGGCCGCCTCGCAGGAGATCTGCTGCACGCGTCAGCCGAATCGCTCGACGCGTATCTCGCCAAGCAGAACCGCTACACGACTCTGCAGGCGGTAGCGATGCACGCCCGCGGCGAGCGCTTTTCCTTCGTGCGCCTCGTGTTCTCGCCGCTGGTCCGATTCCTGCGTTTCTACGTGCTGCGCGGCGGTTTTCTCGATGGCAGCGCGGGGCTCGTGCACATCGCCATCGGGTGCTTCTCGAGCTTCTGCAAGTACGCCAAGCTGCGTGCGCTCGAGCAGGCGGAGCGCGCGCGGTGACGGCGCGCATGCATGTGCTCGTCACGGGTGCGGCCGGCTTTGCCTCCGCCGAAACCGGCACCACCGATCTCTCTGTGTACGGTGGGCGATCGTGATGAAGGTCTTGGTTACCGGTGCTGCAGGTTTTATTGGCATGCATCTGGCACTGCGCCTCAAGAGTGACGGCGCCGAGGTCGCCGGAGTCGACAGCTTCGATCCGTATTACGATATCGCGCTCAAGCGCGCCCGTGCCGGTCGGCTCGCAACCGCGGGCGTACATTGCAGGACGCTCGATCTCGCCGACGCCGCCGCGACGCTTGCGCTGTTGCGCGACGGAGGCTTCTCGCATGTTGCGCATCTCGCCGCGCAGCCCGGCGTGCGCTACTCGCTCGTCAATCCGGGTGCATACCTGCGCAACAACGTCGATGCGTTCGGCGCCATTCTCGAAGGCTGCCGCCGCGCCAGTGTCGCGCACCTGGTCTACGCGTCGAGCTCGAGCGTCTACGGCGCCAATCACACACTGCCGTTCTCCGAAGACCAGAACGTCGACCATCCTGTCAGCCTCTACGCTGCGACCAAGAAGGCCAATGAGCTGATGGCGCACTGCTACAGTCATCTCTATGGACTGCCGAGCACTGGGCTGCGCTTCTTCACGGTCTACGGGCCGTGGGGCAGGCCCGACATGGCGCCGATGCTTTTCACCCGCGCCATCCTCGCCGGCGAGGCGATCAAGGTATTCAACTACGGCGACATGCAGCGCGATTTCACCTACGTCGACGACATCGTCGAAGGCGTGGTGCGCGTTCTCTCCCGCCCGCCGCAAGGGGGCTCACCGACCGGCGCGCCGTACGCTATCTATAACATCGGCAATAATCAGGCCGTGAAGCTGGAAGTATTCATCGGCGAGCTCGAACGGATCCTGGGTCGGCGCGCGATCAAGGAGTATCTCCCCTTGCAGCAGGGCGACGTGCCGGCGACGTTTGCATCGATCGACCGCCTTGCAGCCGCGACGGGATTCGCGCCGACGATTCCATTGTCCGAGGGGCTCTCGCGCTTCGTCGCGTGGTATCGGGAGTATTACGCCAACGCCGATCCGGCTTCCCGAGCATGATAGAATTCGCGCCCCTCCGACAGGATTTCGACTGATGATTCTGGTCACCGGAGGCGCCGGTTTCATCGGCGCCAACTTCGTTCTCGATTGGTGCGCAGCGGGCGCCGAGTCGGTCGTCAATCTCGACAAGCTCACCTACGCCGGCAATCTCGGCAACCTCGCCGCGCTCAAGGGCGATGCGCGGCATGTCTTCGTCCGCGGCGATATCGGCGATCGGGCGCAGGTGGAAGCCTTGCTCTCGCAGTATCGGCCGCGCGCGGTGCTCAATTTCGCCGCCGAAAGCCATGTCGATCGCTCGATTCACGGGCCGGCCGAATTCATTGCAACCAACCTCGTCGGCAGCTTTACCTTGCTCGAGGCGGTTCGCGGCTACTGGAGTGCGCTGTCCGAGCCCGAGCGCTCGCGGTTCCGCTACTTGCACATCTCGACCGACGAGGTCTACGGCTCGCTCGGTCCCGACGATCCGGCATTTTCCGAAACGACGCCGTACGCGCCGAACAGCCCCTACGCGGCCTCGAAGGCCGGTTCCGATCATCTGGTTCGCGCATACCGCCACACCTATGGGCTCCCCACGCTGACGACCAACTGCTCGAACAACTACGGGCCGCGACAGTTCCCGGAAAAGTTGATCCCGCTCATGATCCATAACGCGGTTGCCGGCAAACCTCTGCCGGTGTATGGCGACGGGCTGAACGTCCGCGACTGGCTCTACGTCGGCGATCACTGCGCGGCGCTCCGCGCCGTGCTCGAGCGCGGAAGCCCCGGCGAAACCTACAACATCGGCGGGGGCGCCGAGATGACCAACCTGGACGTCGTGCGCACCCTGTGCCGGATCGTGCGCGAGCTCAGGCCCGGGCGCGACTATGCCGCGCTGATAACGTTCGTCAAGGATCGCGCGGGCCACGACCGCCGTTACGCGATCGACGCCACCAGGATCCGGCGCGATTTGGGCTGGGCACCGGCGGAAACCTTCGAGTCGGGGCTCGCACGGACGGTGCGCTGGTATCTCGACAACGAGGCTTGGCTCGCGGCGGTCACGAGCAAGGAATACCAGAAGTGGATCTCGCTTAACTACCCCGGTGCGACGATCGCCGCATGAGCGCGCGCAAAGGGATCATTCTCGCAGGCGGGTCGGGGACCCGGCTGTATCCGGTGACGCAAGTGATTTCGAAGCAGCTGCTGCCGGTGTACGACAAGCCGATGATCTACTATCCGCTGTCGACGCTGCTGCTGGCGGGCATCCGGGACATCTTGCTCATCTCGACGCCCGAGGATACGCCACGCTTCGCGCAGCTGCTCGGCGACGGTGCGCAGTGGGGCATCCATCTATCGTACGCGGTGCAGCGCTCGCCGGATGGACTCGCCCAGGCATTCATCATCGGCCGGGAATTCGTCGGCAACAGTGCCTCCGCGCTGGTGCTCGGCGACAACATCTTCTACGGCCACGAACTGCAGCCGTTACTCAACCGCGCCGATTCGCGCACTGCGGGAGGTACCGTCTTCGCCTATCCGGTCGCTGACCCCGAACGCTACGGGGTCGCCGAGTTCGACGCCGACGGGCACGTGCTCAGTCTCGAGGAGAAACCGCAGCAGCCGAAGTCGCGCTACGCGGTGACCGGCCTGTATTTCTACGACAATCAGGTGCTCGATATCGCGGCTTCGCTCAAGCCCTCGGCGCGGGGCGAGCTCGAGATCACTGACGTGAACCGGAAGTACCTCGCGAATGGCGAGCTTGCGGTGGAAGTGATGGGACGCGGCATGGCCTGGCTCGACACGGGAACACACGAAACGCTGCTCGAGGCTTCCCAGTACATCGAGACGATCGAGCGTCGGCAGGGCCTCAAGATCGCCTGCCCGGAGGAGATCGCCTATCGCCAGGGATACATCGATGCCGCCGCGCTTGAGAAGCTCGGCCACGCGATGGCGAAGAACGCGTACGGTCGCTATCTGCTGAGCATCCTGCGCGAGCCGCTGATCCGCTAAATTTGCGCGATCGGCTCTCTCGCACTGCGCCTTGAAAATCGTCGTGAAGGTCACGCCTACCACGCTACCCGACGTGCTCCTGATCGAGCCCAGGGTTTTCAGCGACGATCGCGGCTTTTTCTTCGAGAGCTGGAACAAGCGCGTGCTGGCGGCGGCGGGGCTCACCGCGGAGTTCGTGCAGGACAACCACTCGCGCTCGTCACGCGACGTCCTGCGCGGGCTGCACTACCAGATCGAGCACGCGCAAGGCAAGCTCGTGCGTGTGTGCGCCGGCGAGGTGTTCGACGTGGCCGTCGACATCCGCAAAAGCTCGCCGACTTTCGGCCGCTGGATGGGCATCACGCTTTCGGCGCAGAACAAGCAAATGCTGTGGATCCCGCCGGGATATGCGCACGGTTTTCTCGTGCTCTCCGACGCCGCCGAGTTTCTCTACAAGACGACCGACTACTGGTACGCGGAACACGAGCGCACGCTGCTGTGGAACGATCCAGCGCTCGGGATCGTGTGGCCGCTTGCCCGCACGGCTGTGCTGGCGGCGAAGGACGCTGCCGGGCGACCGCTCGCGCTGGCCGACGTCTATCCATGATCGCGTGATCCGGCCGACGATTCTCATCACGGGAGTCTCCGGTCAGCTCGGGTATGAGCTCGCGCGGGTGCTGCCTCCATACGGCGATGTCGCGGCGCTGGACCGCTCGCGGCTCGACTTGACGGACGTCGATGCCATCCGGGCAACGACACGGGCCCTAAGACCGCGGCTCATCGTGAACGCCGCGGCGTATACGGCGGTCGACGCGGCCGAACGCGAGAGCGTGCTCGCCGAAGCGATCAATGCGCGTGCGCCGGGGGTTCTCGCCGAAGAAGCGAAACGGCTCGATGCTGTCCTGATTCATTACTCGACCGATTACGTATTCGACGGTCTCGCTTCGATGCCTTACACCGAGGAGGCGCCGACATTTCCGCTCAATGTCTACGGACGCAGCAAGCTGCATGGCGAGCAGGCCATCGTAGCCAGCGGCGCCGCGGCCGTCGTCTTGCGCACCAGCTGGATATACGCTGCGCGAGGGCGAAACTTCTTCCTGACGATACGGCGACTCGCGAAGGAGCGCGACGAGCTGCGCATCGTCGCCGATCAATGGGGTATTCCTAACTGGAGCCGGACGCTTGCCGAAGCGACTGCGAGGCTCGTCGGCCGCGGCCTGCCCACGCTCGCCGACGATGCCGGGCTTTATCACCTGAGCGGCCACGGCAAGACGAGCTGGTTCGAGTTCGCCCGGGCGATCATCGGTGACGTCGAGCGGCCAACGGTCACGCCGATCACGACCGCGGAATATCCGACGGCCGCCAAGCGGCCGGCGTACGCAGTGCTCGGCACGGCCAAGTTCGAGCGTAGCTTCGGCTTCGGCCTGCCGGACTGGCGCGAAATGCTGCGGCTTTGTAGTGCCGAGGCGGATTGACGCGTCGTCGATCGGCGACAGCGTTCGAAGCTGCGCGGCGGGAACAAGCAGCTCGCTTCGGCGGTCGAGAGTTAGCCGCCGAAGCGTTCGACTTGGAGCCGCGATGAGAAGCCGATGGATGCTGTGCTTGCCTTTCGTGCTGCTGGGTGCCGATGTGGGCGGGGAGGTCGTTGCAGTGCCGCCCGCGGTACATCGCGCGAGTCCCGTGGCCAAGAGCGAGCCCGTTTCCTCATTGCTCACGTCCACAAACGCGCCGTCGATGACGATCGCGCTACCTGCGCCGACGGCGGCGGAAAAGACGCGGCGGGGGGCGGCCCGGCCAGCAACGGCGGCGACAAGCTTCGCGCCGGGTGCGCTGCCGGTCAAGCGGCGGATGCTCGCGATCGGATTCGCACGCGCGATGCCGGACGGCGGGCACCCGCTTTCCATGGCAACGCTGCCGTGGCAGCCGCTCGCGGACGGAGGAATGGCGGCGCGAATCAAGGTCAGCTCACCGGGTGCCGCTGCGATTCGCATCGGCATGACGATGTCGAAGGCCGATGCCGGCGTCGCGCTGCGCTTTGTCGGCTCGGCAGCTCCGCAGCACGTCTTCGGCCCGTTTACCGCTAAGGAAATTACTGCGCCGGATGTGTATTGGTCGCCTGTGCTCGAAGGCGATTCTGCGACCGTCGAAATCTATTTGCCGCGCGGCGTCGCGCCCACGGCCGTGCAACTGGCGATGCCGACGATCTCGCACCTCGTAGTGACGGGCGGCGACTTGCAGAAGAGCGAGCCCGCCGATGACATCGGCGCTTCGCAGTTTTGCGAGGTCGACATCGCGTGCGTCGCGACGCCCGCGGCATTGAACCAGGCCAGAGCGGTGGCGAAATTGCTTTTCACCGAGGGCGGCGACACGTTCCTCTGCACGGGGACCTTGCTCAACGATTCCATCGCCTCCAATACGCCGTACCTGTACACGGCCAGCCATTGCATGGATTCGCAGGAGGCGGCGAGCTCGCTCGTCACCTACTGGTTCTTCGACGCGGTGGCCTGCGGCGATCTGAGCGTGCCGCCGTACGTGACGGTTACCGGTGGGGCGGTGCTCCTCGGCCGCAGTGTCGATTCTGACTGGGCTCTGGTGCGGCTTAAGACTGCGCCGCCCGCGAACGCCGTGTTCTCCGCCTGGCGCGCCGAGCCCTTGCCGAATTCCAGCTCGGCGACGGTGATCCATCACCCGGAGGGTGATCTGAAGAAAATCAGCAGTGGATCGACGCTGGACTATTTCAGCTTCGGCGACAGCACGAGCTTTGCCGACGTGCGCTACTCGATCGGGTCGACCGAAGCCGGAAGCAGCGGCGCCGGACTGCTGACGCTGGCAAGCAACGGCAGCTTCTACGAGTTGCGCGGCGGCCTGTTTGCCGGCGACGCCTCGTGTTCGAACACTAGTGGCCACGACGTCTATTCGCGGCTCGATGTCGCGCTGCCACTGATCGCGCCATACCTTACGCCGACCGCCGCGAACGCGAACAAGAAGACGCTCGTCGTCGAGTACTACTATTCCGGACTGGACGATTATTTCATCACCGCGAACCCGCCCGAGATTCAGGGGCTCGACAACGGCGCGCATCCAGGATGGGTGCGCACCGGCCTGACGTTTCTCGCGTACGCGGATCCAAGCGTCGCGCCTGCCGGTGCGAGCCCTGTCTGCCGTTTTTATCTGCTCCCTCAGGTCGGCGACTCGCACTTCTATTCGGCCGATCCGGCCGAGTGCGCGGCGACAGCGGCGAAGTTTGCCGGAAGCTGGGTGGAGGAAAGCCCCGCGCTGTTCTATATCGAGTTGCCCGATCGGATTACGGGTGCCTGCCCCGCCAATACGCGGCCGGTCTATCGCTTCCTCAACCGGACCAATCAGCTGCATCACCGCTACACGGCGGAGATCGACGTGCGCAACTGCCTGTATTACGGCACGAACCCGATCTCCGACAAGGAGGTGGACTGCGCGCCTTTCAGCGGAAGCTGGCTCGAGGAAGGCTATGGCACCTCCCCGGACGCTCCGGTGATGTGTTCGCCGGTCAGCTGAACGACGCGCCGGCTTTGCAGGGCCCCTTGTTCGGCGCGGATGCTAGTGCAAGCCCGACGTGTATTCTGCGACTGCGCGCATTTCGCGTTCGCTCATCCTCGCCGCGATCTGCGCCATCACCCTGCCGTTGAGGTCCTTGCCTTCCTTGTCCATGCCGCGGGTGCCGCCTTTGAACGCCTGCAACTGCGCAAAAGTGTAGTCGGCGTGCTGACCCGATAAACGCGGATAGCGCGACGGGAGGCCGGCGCCGTTGGGTGAGTGGCACGCGGCGCACGCGGGAAGCGCGCTCGCCGCGCTTCCGCCACGATAGAGCTTCTGTCCGGCCGATACCAGCGTCGGATCTTTCGCCGCGAGACCTTTGGGTTTCTGGCGAGCGAAGAATACGCCGAGCGATTTCATATCCTCGGGCGTCAGATTCGCCACCATTCCCGCCATCACCGCATTGCTGCGGATTCCGCTCTTAAAATGCATCAACTGCAGGGTGATATACTCGCCGAGTTGTCCCGCGAGCGATGGATTGACTGCGGTTGGGCTGTTCCCGTCCGCGCCGTGGCAGGCGGAGCATACGGTGTTGACGATCTGCTGCGCCTTCGCGAGGTCGGCCGTGCCGCCGCTCTCCTGGGCTTGCGCCTGGACGTCGGGCACGATGGCGATCCACGCAGCAACCAGCACCAACCCATATCTCATTCGCGAGCTCCCCTCACGTTCGCTGACCTTCGCTCGATCGAGCCGGTCACCGCGCGCGCGACTGCGGGCGGGCGGATTCCGCGAGCCGCGTATTCTACCCAAAAGGGCTGGTCCGGCGAAGCGCAGAGCGTCGTCACGGAGTTGAAAGCAGTGGCGCTGCCTTGAAGCATCCATTCCATCAGGCGAAGTTTTTGACGACTGCCGCGGAGTGGCGTCAACTCCCGGTCGGCGGCGCGCCGGAGGTGGCATTCGCCGGGCGGTCCAACGCCGGCAAGTCATCGGTGATCAATGCGCTCGCGCAGCGCTCGCGCCTGGCCTATGTCAGCCGAACGCCGGGCCGCACTCAGCACATCAATTTTTTTTTCGCGCCGTCGGGTGCACTGCTGGCCGATTTGCCGGGATACGGCTACGCCAAGGTCCCGGCGGCGGTGCAGCGACGCTGGCAGCTATTCCTGACCCGGTATCTGACGGAACGAGCACCCTTGGTAGGACTCGTGCTGGTCATGGACGCCCGGCATCCGCTGACAGCACTGGATCGTCAGCTGCTCGATTGGTTTCTGCCGACCGGTCGACCGGTACGCGTTCTGCTGACCAAGGCCGACAAGCTCCCGCCAGGCGAGCGCCGCCGCGTATTGCAGGACACGTGCCGCGCGTTTGCAACGGATTACGGCGCCGCCAAGGTCGGCGCACAATTGTTCTCCGCGACGGAACGCCTCGGAGTCGAGGACGCGGAAGCGGCAATCAATGCCTGGGTCGCCGGCTGGGCGCCCGCCGCAGAAAAAGAAAGGCCCCGGCATCAAGGGGAGTGACACGGGGCCGAAAACGCCCTGCGATCGGTGAATACCCACAACCGTAGGGCACCCGCTCAGGGAGGAAAGCGGGAGACGTTGCAACCGTCTGCGGTAATTGACCAGTGTTAAGCGCGAGAGTTCACTCGACCGTCTTGTATCCGATTTGTCGAGTGGCGATCATGGGTAAGCTGATCGCTGCACGGGCCCAGCCGCGGACTCGCGCCGCGGCCTCCTTGGACCTGCAACCTAAAACGTAAGTATCTCGCGTCGGCCGCCGACATCAGGCGTGTCGTATCGCGTCGGCCTCGTGCGGCGACTCGCCGACGCTCGACCCCGCAAGCGGACGAGCCGCTCGCGGGTCGACTGGCGACTCGATGCTCGCGCCCCTACTCGCCACGCGCGATCCCCACGCTGCGCGTGGGGCGACTAGCGACGCTGCGGGCTCGCGCGGCTACTCGCCGGCGTAGACGACGTCGTCGCGTCGATTCTCGGCCCAGGCCGCCTCGTCGTGACCCGGGTTCTTCGGTTTCTCCTTGCCGAAGCTCACGGTCTCGATCTGCGTGTCAGTCGCGCCGTAGAGCAGCATCATGCGCTTGACGGTGTCGGCGCGGCGCTGGCCGAGCGCGATGTTGTATTCCCGGCTGCCGCGCTCGTCGGCGTTGCCCTGGATCGTCATCCGCGCCGTGCGGGTAGTTTGCAGATACTTCGCGTGCGCCTCGATCAGCGGCTTGTATTCATCCTTGACCGCGTAGCTGTCGTAGTCGAAGTACACGCTGCGCTTGGAGAGCACGTTGCGCGGATCGCGCAAGGGATTTCCCAACGTGCCCGCCGCGCTGCCGGTAACAGCGCTGCCCGTCGTGCCTGCGGTTCCGGCGCCCGGCGCCGTGGCACCGGTTGACGGCGTGCGCTCCTCGACGGGCGCCTTGTCAGTCGTCTGCGTCGTCTGACAACCCGCAAGCAGCGCGGCAATCGCGATGCCCGCCCAGAGCGCGTGTCTGAAGGTTCGGTGGCTCAGTTGGTGCATGATCAATCTCCCATGGTCACTTGGGGAGCGGGCCCCACGCGGGCTCGCGCACATCGCTCGCCGCGGCAGTAAGTCGCTGCTTCACGCGACCGTCGCTGGAGACCGCGGCCAATATACCACGCCCTCCATTCCCGGACGCGTACAGGATCAGCTTGCCATTGGGCGCGACCGACGGCGATTCGTCGCTCGTTCCCTGCGTCAATACCTGCACCTGTCGCGTCGCGAAATCCTCGATCGCGACGTTGAAGCGGCCGCCGTCGCGGCGCACGAAGACAAATCCCTTGCCGTCGGGCAAATGCCTCGGCGACACGTTATAGCTGCCGTCGAAAGTCATCCGCTCGACCGCCCCGTTGCCGAGCGTCAGCCGGTAGATCTGCGGGCTGCCGCCGCGGTCCGACGTGAACAGGATGGACTTCCCATCGGGTGCAAAGTTCGCTTCGGTATCGATCGCGGCCGAGCTCATCAGCCGCTGCACGCCGCTGCCGTCCGCGTTGATCAGGTAGAGCTGCGAGCCGCCATCGCGCGACAGCGTGACGGCGAGCCGGCTGCCGTCGGGCGCCCACGCCGGCGCGCTGTTGCTGCCGCGGAAGTTCGCGAGCACCTGCCGCTGCCCGGTCGCGAGCGATTGCACGTAGACGATCGGCTTCTTGTTCTCCAGCGAGACGTACGCGATACGCATGCCGTCGGGCGACCAGACCGGCGACAGGAGAGGCTCGTTGGAGGTCACGATGACCTGCGGGTTGTAGCCGTCGGCTTCGGCGACCAGAAGCTCGTAGCGCGGTCCCTGCTTGGCGATGTAGGCGATGCGCGTGCTGAACACGCCGGCGTCGCCGGTCAGCTTCTCGTAGATGATGTCGGCGATCTTGTGCGCAGTGGGACGAAACTGCGACGGCGCGACGACGTAGGAAAAGCCCGCGAGTTGCGTCTGCTTCACCGCGTCGAGGAGGAAAAAGCGGACCTCGACGCGGCCGTCCGACTGTGGCGTCACGCTGCCGACGACGACAGCATCCGCGCCCCGCGCGGTCCACTCGCCAAAGCGGACGTCGTCCGCGCGCGCCGGCCGCGGGTTGACGCCGGTAGGATCGATCAGCTTGAACAGGCCGCTGCGGGCAAGGTCGGCGCTTACGATCCCGGTCAGCGGGTATGGATAGTTGGCCTCGCCGGCGAACGGAACGATGGCGATCGGCACCGTCGTCCCGCCGCCGCCGATGATCTCGATGGTGAGCTGGGCACGCGCCGCCGTGCTCGCGAGAGCCAACGCAAGCGCCGCGACCGATACGAGCGTGAAGAAAAATCGAGGAGGACGGATCATCGGGGGGCGAAGGACGCTCGGTTCGGCGGTCGGCAGGCGACGGCGAGACACGAACGTTGCGGCATGTGGATTCTAACGACGCGGCAGGCCGGATCGGGTCGATGCACGGTCAGTGGGGCTTGATCATGCTGTCCAGGCCGAACGCGTCGCGCAAGCGATCGGCCGTTCGTTTCGCGTCATCGCGCGTCGAATACGGTCCCACGACGACGCGGTAGAGCCCCGCCGTTTCGTGCACCTTCGCTTCGACGCCGAGCACTCCCGTTTGGTTCGCCACATGCGTGACAAACGCCTGCGCGTTGACATTGTTGGCGAACGCAGCCAGCTGGACGACGTAGCCGCCGCCTTCCCGCCCGACCGGGATTGGCGCGACCGCAGCTGCTTCGGTCGCGACGACCGGAGGTAGCGGCACCGCGGCCACCGTCACGGGCGCATCGGCTGGGAGCAGGCTTTCGACCTCGACCTCGCCGCTGCCTCGCTGCGCAATGCCGATGCGATACGCCGCGGCATACGACAGGTCGATGACGCGGCCGGCATGAAAAGGGCCGCGATCGTTGACCCGCACGACGACGCTCTTGCCGGTGGCGAGGCTGGTGACCCGCGCGTACGAAGGCAGCGGCAGCGTGGGATGTGCGGCGGTCATGGCGTACATATCGTAGATCTCGCCCGTCGAGGTCTTCTGGTTGTGGAACTTGCGGCCGTACCACGACGCGAGCCCGCGCTCCCGGTACGGCCGGAGGCTCGTCGCCGGCAGATAGTCGCGGCCGAAAACCGAATACGGCCGGTTGGCGAAGCGGTTCAGCGGTTCGAGTCTCGGGACGGCATCGGGAACTGCGTCGAGACCGGCGGGCGGAGTCTCTCCCGGGCCGTCGTCTTTGTAATAGCCGCCGGGTCGCGGCGGCGTTGGCGAGACCGACGGCGCCAGCGGGGCTGCGGGTACAGTGGTGGGCTCAAGCTTCGGCGTCGCCACGCATGCGGCGAGCGAGACCACGATGGCCGCGATAAGCGCACGCGCTGCGAGATTCCTGTCGTTTTGACCGGCGCGAGTCGGCGACATATAGTCGGCGATTATACGGTCAGCGTTCTTCACTTCGAGCGTGGAGGTCGCGTGAAAAGAACTGCATTGCTCGCTGGCGGCGCGCTCGCGCTCGCGATTGTGGCATTCGTACTGGGCTTGCGCGCTGCCGGGAAGGCGGATGCCGGCGGGTTTCTCGGCCCCGCGTCGCTGCTCTCGGACTTGAATCTGACGCTCGAGATTCTGCTCGTGCTGGGGCTGACCTTCGGCATGGCGCTCGCTCGCAGCGGTCGCATCGAAGCGCACCGCGTCAACCAGACGTCATGGGTGCTGGTGAATGCCGCGCTGGTCCTCTGCATCATGATTCCTTCGCTGGAGAACGCGAGGCCCAGGAGCCTCGCCGATCTGGCGACGCTTTCGATCGGGCTGCCGTTGCTCCATGCCGCGCTAGGCGTGCTGACGCTCGCCGCCGGCCTCTGGCTCGTCGTGCAGATGAACGACGTGCTGCCGCAGCGCTGGCACACGGCGAAGTGGAAGACGCTGATGCGGCTCACGCTCACCGGTTATTGGCTGGTCGCGCTGCTCGGCATCGCCATCTACTACGTATGGAACGCAGGCTGATCGCGGCGCGCCTTTCGAAAAACAATCTCTCGAGCTCACCATCGCCGCGCCGTGCGGCTGGAGAATTTGTTATAGCACAAATTGTACACAACAACTTGACAGGGGACCTGATAGGGCCGAATTTGTTCGACCACGACGCGTCGGTTTAGCGGTCATGTGCGAATGAATTCGCACTTACGAACGGCGGCCCTGCGACGTTCGCGATGCAACTCGTAGGGCCGAATTCATTCGGCCCTCACGTCTTGACGAGCTTGCGATTCGCCTGCACGTTCATCAGGATCCCCAGCCCGATGAACAAGCTGACGAGCGCCGTGCCGCCATAGGAAACGAGCGGCAGCGGTACGCCGACGATGGGAAGGAGACCGCTCACCATCGCCATGTTGACGAACGCATAGGTGAAGAACATCAGCGTGATCGCGCCGGCGAGAAGACGCATGAAAAGCGTCGACGCATTGGCGGTGATCATCAGCGCGCGGCCGATGAGCAGCAGATAAAGCACGAGCAGCACCGTATTGCCGATCAGCCCGAACTCCTCTCCGAACACCGCGAAGATGAAGTCGGTGTGCCGCTCCGGCAGGAAATCGAGATGGGTCTGCGTGCCATTGAGCCAGCCTTTGCCGATGACGCCGCCCGAGCCGAGCGCGATCGACGCCTGCGAGCTATGGTAGCCCGCGCCCAACGGGTCGCGTGCGGGGTCGATGAACGTAAGAATGCGTTCCTGCTGGTAATCGTGCAGATGCGGCCAGACGAGCGGAGCGGCAGCGCAGGCCGCCGCGGCGAGACCGAGCATGACCTTCCATGACAATCCGGCAAGATAGAGCACGTAGAATCCGGCGGCACCGATCATCAGCGCGGTGCCGAGGTCCGGCTGGCGTTTGATCAGCCAGACCGGCAACGCGATCAATACGGCGGCGACGATGAAGTCGACGAAACGCAGCCTCGTTTCGCGCTTCTGGAAGTACCACGCGAGCATCAAGGGCAGCGCGATCTTCATGAGCTCAGAAGGCTGGAAGCGCCCGATGCCGAGGTTCAACCAGCGGCGAGAGCCGTTGACCATGGTGCCGCCGAGCGCGACCGCGACGAGGAGCAGCACCGAGACCGCGTAGAGGGGCACCGCAGCGCGAACGAGCTGCTGCGGCGCTACATTGGCGACGATCCACATCAGCACCAGCGCGAAGCCGAGCGACAGCGCCTGACTGGTTACGCGCGCGACGTTCTGATCGGACGCGGAAAACAGCGTCACCAGCCCGACGCCGACGATCGCCAGCGCAGAGGCCATCAAAAAGTTGTCCACGCGGCGGACGAGCAGTTCCCAGAGGTTGCCGAGAAGGGCGAGGAAATTGTGCATGTCGACGACTTTCCGTCCTCAGTCGCTCTCGTCGTCGGTCGCGCGGGGAGTTTCGGGCGCAGCCGACGCCGGCCGGCGACCGAGCAGATAGTAGTCGAATACCGCGCGGGCGATCGGTGCGGCGGCCTGCGCGCCGAAGCCGCCGTTCTCGACCAACACCGCGAGAGCGATCCGCGGATGATCGGCCGGCGCGTACGCAAGGTACCAGGCGTGGTCGCGCAGGCGTTCGTCGATGTGGGCGGCCGAATACTTCTCGCCCTTGAGCGAGAACAGCTGCGACGTGCCGGTCTTGCCCGCCGACACGTATTGCGCGCCGACAAAGGCGCGCGCGCCCGTGCCCTCTCGGGCGACGCCGATCAACGCGTTCTTGACCACCGCGAGATGCTCGGGCTTGATCGCGATGGTGTGGCTCAGCTCGGGCGCGATATCCCGCACTGCGCCCGTCTTGACGTTTTCGATGCTGCGCACGAGATGCGGGCGGAACGCGACACCGTCGTTGGCGATGGTAGCGATCGCTTCGGCCTGCTGGACCGGCGTGAACGCGTTGTAGCCCTGACCGATGCCCGCGGAGATCGAGTCGCCGAGATACCACTTGCGGTGCTCATCGCGGTAGTTCTTGCCGGCAAAGCGCTCGCGCTTCCACGCCCGCGACGGAAGCACGCCGGCCAGCTCGCCTTCGATGTCGATGCCGGTCTTGCTGCCGAAGCTGAACTGCGCCAGGAAAGCGTGCGTCACATCGATGTCGGTGTCGGCGGCGAGCATGTAGTAATACGTGTCGCAGGAGACGATGATCGACTTCGGCATGTCTACGTACCCGTGCCCGCCCTTCTTGTCGTCGTTGAACCGGTGCGCGCTGCCAGCGATCTGGAAGAAGCCCGGATCGAAGATAGCCTGCGTGGGGGTTCGCTTGCCCGACGTAAGGGCGGAGAGCGCGAGGAAGGGCTTGATCGTCGAACCCGGCGGATACGCGCCGCGCAGCGGCCGGTTCAACAGCGGCTTGTCGGGGGAATCGTTGAGCGCCTCCCAGCTCGCGGGATCGATGCCCTCGACGAAAAGATTCGGATCGAACCCGGGCTTGGACACAAAGGCGAGCACCTCGCCGTTGGTCGGATCGATCGCGACGAGCGCGCCGCGGCGATCGCCGAACGCGGCTTCGATCGCCTGCTGCAGCTTGATGTCGAGCGAAAGCCGGAGATTATTGCCCGACGTTGGCGCGGTGCGCGATAGCGTGCGCACCGCCCGGCCACCCGCGTCGACCTCGACTTCCTCTACCCCGGTCGTGCCGTGGAGCTCGCGCTCGTAGGACAGCTCGAGCCCGACCTTGCCGATGTAATCCGAGCCTTTGTAGTTCGCGGTTTCGTCCCACTCGTCGATGCGGTCGACGTCGCGGTCATTGATGCGGCCGATGTAGCCGATGACGTGCGACGCGACCTCGCCGAACGGGTACTGGCGGAACAGTCGCGCCTTGATTTCCACGCCCGGAAAGCGGTAGCGGTTGACGGCGAAGCGCGCCACCTCCTCGTCGGACAAGCGCGTGCGCAGGGGCAGGCTCTCGAAGTTCTTGGTCTCTTCCAGCAGGCGGCGGAATCGCTTGCGATCGCGCTGCTGTATGTCGACGAGCTTCCCGAGCTCGTCGATCGTCTCGTCGAGGTTTTTTACGCGGGAGGGCGTGACTTCGAGCGTGTACGCCGAGTAGCTCTGGGCGAGAACGACGCCGTTGCGGTCGGTAATGACGCCGCGGTTGGGAACGATCGGCACGATGGCGATCCGATTGCTTTCGGCGAGCGTCTGGTAATGCTGATGCTGGAACAATTGCAGATAGACAAAGCGGCCGACGAGCCCCGCAAAGCCCAACACGATAAGCGCGGCCGCGGCTATCAGGCGGCGGCGGAAATGAGAGAGCTCGCGCTCGGGATTCTTGAGCTCGGGCGGCTCGAGGGCCGAGAACGGCCGGCCGCGCTTGACGAACAATCGTCGCATGGGCGTTCAGACCTCGGCCTGCGAGCGCCGCGGTCGTTGCGGCCACTGCAGCAGGATCGTCACCACGGGCCACAGCAGTGCCCCGACCAGGGGGCCGACCGCATAGGTCCAGCGTGGAATGGGAGCCCCACCGACGACGCGCACCAGCAGCACCAACGCGGCGCAAAACAGCAGCAGAACCGCGACCTGCGCTGCCTGCTGCCACAGCGGAAAGCGAAGCACGCGGCGACGGAAATACTCGGCCGCATAGGCCAGCACCGCGTATGCGAGCGCGTGCTGGCCGAACACCGTTGCATCGGCCACGTCCATGAGCAGGCCAAGGCACCAGGCCATACCGACACTGATCAGACGCGGCTCCTGGATGCACCAGTACAGCAGCACCAGCGCAAGAAAGTCGGGCTGCAACCTCAGCGTGACGCCGCTGACCGGAATCAGGTTTCCGATCAGACCGAGGATCAGCGTGAGCATGACGAACCACGGCTTGACCGGGAGCAGGATCTCCTCGGGTCGCGCGAGCGCAAACGAAGGCAGGTGCGGCATTTGGAAGGATGCTAGCCGCGATGCCGGCCGCGGCCCTTGCGCGGCGCGTCGGATTCAGCGGGCTCTTCCGGTCGCTGCTGCGTCGCCGCGGCCCGGCCGAGAATCAGCACGTGCGGGCTCTTCTCTACGCCGGCGAGCGGCTTGCAAGTGACGCGGGCGAAGATCTGGCCTGTCTCGCGCTCGACCGACACGACTTGCGCGACCGCGAGGCCCGAGGGATACGTGCCGTCGATACCGGATGTCAAGAGCTTGTCACCTGCTTGGATCTCCACGTTCGGCGAGAGAAAGCGCAACTCCGGCAACCGACCGCTGCCTGCCCCGTACATCACACTGCGCACGCCGCTCCTCTCGACCTTTACCGGCACGGCCTGATCCTTGTCGGTGAGGAGCGTCACTTCGGCCATGTAGGGGAACACGCGCGTTACCTGACCGACGACGCCAACCTCATCGATCACCGCCTGGCCGGGCTGCACGCCAGCGGATTCGCCCTTGTCGACAAAAAGCTTTTGCGTGAATGGATCTCGCCCTGAATAGAGCACCTCGGCCGCGATCGTCGCGCTTTGAAAGCGCTTCTCGACGTTGAGCAGCGCCCGAAGCCGCGCGTTCTCCTGCTGCAATAGCTGGTAGCCCTGCACGGCAGGCGCCTCGGAGAGCAGCTGTTGCCTGAGCGCGGCGTTGTCTCCGGCGAGTGCGCTCTGCGAAGAAAAGTAGCTTGTGACCTGGACGAGCATTTCACCGGGAAGTTGCACGGCGCGCTGCACCGGATAGAGCACGACCGCCACCGCGTGCCTCACACTCTCGAGATAGCGGTAGCGCGTGTCGGCAAACAAAAGAGCGAGAGAGAGCAACCCGAAGAAGGCGAGCCGCGCGAGAGGCGAGGGACCGCGATGGAAGAATGGTGGCGGCTCGACCGAGATGTGACGCATCGCGACCTAACGATTGGCGCTATGCGTAGCGCGTCCCCTCACCCCAACTCTCTCCGCGCATGCGGGGGAGAGGCAGAGCCCGCGCACAGCGCGAGCCGGGTGTGGCGTGACCGCTGCATGCGCTAGCCCACTCGGCAGCCTTAGTCGGAGGTAAAGATCGTGGACAGCTTTTCCATGTTCTCGAGCGCCTTGCCGCAGCCGCGCACCACGCACGTCAGCGGATCGTCGGCGACGATCACGGGCAGACCCGTTTCCTCCATCAGCAGGCGGTCGACGTCGCGCAGCAGCGCGCCGCCGCCGGTCAGCACCATGCCACGCTCCGCAATGTCCGCGCCAAGTTCCGGCGGCGTGCGCTCCAGCGCGCTTTTCACCGCTGACACGATGCTGTTCAGCGGATCGGTCAGCGCTTCGAGGATTTCGTTCGACGACACGGTGAAGCTGCGCGGAATGCCTTCCGCCAGATTACGCCCCTTGACTTCCATTTCCTTCACTTCGGAGCCGGGGAACGCGGAGCCGATCGTTTTCTTGATGATTTCCGCAGTCGTCTCGCCGATCAGCATCCCGTAGTTGCGGCGGATGTAGTTGACAACGGCCTCGTCGAACTTGTCGCCGCCGACGCGGACCGACCCGGCGTACACCATGCCGCCCAGCGAGATCACGCCCACTTCGGTGGTCCCGCCGCCGATGTCGACGACCATCGAGCCGGTCGCATCGCCGACCGGGAGATCGGCGCCGATCGCCGCGGCCATCGGCTCCTCGATCAGAAACACCTTGGAAGCGCCGGCGCCGAGCGCCGACTCGCGGATCGCGCGACGCTCGACCTGCGTCGAGCCGCACGGCACGCAAATGATGATCCGCGGACTGGGCGAAAACAGGCGCGAGTCGAG
>DASXQW010000270.1:0-24168 GCA_036506975.1 Casimicrobiaceae bacterium
TACGGTGCGATCGCCCCCGCCGCCGCGCGGGAAACTTTCATTCGTGAGGCGCTGGTCGCCGGCGATTTCGAGACCAAGGCGCCGTTTTTCGCGCACAACAGGCGCCTTGTTGCCGAAGTTGCCGAGCTGGAGCACAAGGCCCGACGCCAGGACGTCCTGGTCGACGAAGAAACCATTTACGCGTTTTATGCGGAGCGAATTCCCGACGCGATCTGCACTGCGGCGGCGTTCGACCGCTGGCGCCGCGACGCGGAGGCTGCCGAACCCCGCCGGCTGTTCCTGACCCGCGAGGCATTGATGCGTCACGCCGCGGCCGCCGTTACCGAGGAGCAGTTCCCGGAGTTCATCGACATGGCGGGTGCGAAGCTGCCGCTCAAATATCGCTTTGCGCCGGGCCAGCCGCTCGACGGGCTCACGCTCACCGTGCCGCTGGCGCTCTTGAATCAGGTTGATCCAGCGCGGCTGTCGTGGCTCGTGCCGGGGATGATCCGCGAAAAGGTGACTTGGTACTTGAAGGCGCTGCCCAAAGCCTGGCGCAATCGACTCTCGCCCGTGCCGGAAGTCGTCACAGCATTCCTCGAGCAGCAGCATCCTGCGGCGAAGGTCGCGTTGCCCGACGCGCTGCGTGCGTTCGTGGCGAAGCGGCTCGGGGCTCCGCTGCCGCCCGCCACATGGGATGCCGACGAACTCCCGCCTCATCTGCGGATCAACGTGCGCGTCGTCGACGCGGCCGGCCGCGAGCTCGCCGCCGGTCGCGACCTCGCGGCGCTGCGCACGCAACTTGGCGAGGCGGCGCAGCTCAGCTTCGCCGCGGCAGAGCCGGCGTTCGAGCGTCGTGGGATCCGGTCCTGGGATTTTGGCGACTTGCCCGAGGCGCTGACCGTGCTGCGCGAAGGTCGCCGGCTGACCGGTTATCCGGCGCTCGTCGACGAGCGCGACGGCGTCGCGTTGAAGCTCCTCGATACGCGAGCGGCGGCCGACACCGCGACGCGCCACGCAGTTATCGCGCTCATGCGGCTGCAACTCAAGGACGCGCTGCGGCAGTGGGAGAAGGGCGGCCCGGGTTTTGTTCAGGCGGCACTCGTTTTGAAACCCGTGCTGTCGACCGAGAACCTGCTCGCCGACATACTCGAGGCGGTGCGTGACCGCGCTTTTCTCGGCGACGACCCGTTACCGCGTTCGGAGCGGGCGTTTGCCGACCAGGTCAAGCGCGCGCGCGCGCGGCTGCCCGCCGTGGCGGAAGGCGCTTTCCGGCTGCTGTCCGCGATCGCCGCCGAATACCACGAGCTCTCGCAGCGGGTTGCTGCATTGCCGAAGTCGCTTCGACCTTTCGCCGCGGACATCGCCGCGCAACGCGATCGCCTGGTCGCGCCCGGATTTTTCGCCGCGACCCCCTGGAATCAGCTCGTGCACATCCCGCGGTATCTGAAGGCGCTCGGCCGGCGCGTTGCCAAATATCCCGAAAATCCCGCGCGAGACGCCAAGCACGCGCAGGCCATCGCCGCGCTTTGGGAGCGCTATCGCGAGCGGGAACAGGCAGCCCGGCTAAGCGGCAAGGAGGCGGCGCTCGACGCCTTCCGCTGGCTCATCGAGGAACTCAAGGTTTCACTGTTCGCCCAGGAGCTGCGCACCCCGATCCCGGTCTCGTACAAACGTCTTGAAAAGGCCTGGAAGGAGCTTTCCAGTAGCTAAATGGGTTTTTGTCGCATTGGCACCCGGAAACCGTGCGTGATACAGTAACTTGGCGGCAAGGTTTGCTAACTGAGATTAAGTCGATGCCTCGCCGCTTGCGCCTCGTTCGACCGGGCCGACCGGTCCGGATCGACAGGCGGCGACCGCCACAGCGGGGGAAGCTCGTGGAGTACAAGTGAACGCGACCACTACCGGCGAAGCGGCAACCCGCCGCCCGCCGCCGCGGGAGACGGCGAAGATCCTCGGCGATTGCCGGGATCTCGCGATCCATCGCCTGATGCTTTCGTTCACCTCGATGCTTGACCGCGTCGGCGATCTCTTGATCCTGCGGGCGGAAAAATCGGATGTCCGCGACGAGCAGGCCCTGTGCCTCGACGCGCGCGGCGTGCTCATGTCCGAGCGCGCCAACCTGATGGCGGAGTTCGAACGCAACCTGCGCCTGCTGGTCGACCGGCGGATGAAGGGCGAAGAGCCCAAGACCGATTTCTCCGCGCTCGATGCGCGCAAGCTCACGCTGGTCGATACGATGGCCATGGACGAGTCCGTCCTATCGGGCAACATCGTCCGCGTTGTGGAGAACCTCTGTCACGACGAGCTGCACGAGCTCAATCGCGCCGTCGGCTACCTGCTCGGCCGTCCCGAGCTGGAGACCGCGGGCAATCCTCTTGCGCCGACGACGATCGTCGAGGCGTTCACCGAAGCGCTGCGCTCCATCAAGGGCGACCCGCGCATCAAGTTCGCGATCCTGAAGGAGCTCAACCAGAGCTCGCTCGGCGACATCAACGCCATCTATGCCGACCTGAACCGGCATCTCGAGAACCTGCATGTGGTGCCGCAATTGCGGCCATCGATCCACCGCCCCGGCGGCCCACACGGCGACCGCGTGTCCGGCGGCGACGGCAAGGATCGCACCGCGGCCGACGAGGCGGCGGGCGCGGCAGGTGAGGTCGACATGATGGCGGTGTTGCAGCGCTTGGCCAGCCACGGCTTCGGGCTGACGCGCCTTCGTACGCCGGCAATGCCGGCCGGACTTCCGTCTGGCGGCATCCAGGTGCCCGCTGCGGGGCAGGCGCCGCAAGGCATTCCCGGAATGGGCATGCCGGCGGGAATGGGTGCTGGGATGCCTGCTGGCGCCGGCGATGCGATGGAGGCGCCGCTGCCGACGATTGGGCAGTTCGGCGGCCCGCGCATCCTAGTGACACAGGAGCTCGGCGACGCGCTGTCGCGTCTGCAGCAGGGCGAGACCGGTTTCGACGTCGGCGGTATTCCGGTCCAGTTCGCCGGCATTCCACAGGGGATGCACAACGTCCTGCGCGACTTGCAGGAATCGGCCATCGGCGCCAAGGCCAACCAGCTCGAAGCGATGACTATCGAGCTGGTGGCGATGCTTTTCGATTTCGTCTTCGAGACCAAGGACCTTCCCGACAGCATGAAGGTGCTGGTCGGAAGGTTGCAGATTCCGGTGCTCAAGGCGGCAATGCTCGACGGAGCCTTCTTCTCCAAGAAATCACACCCGTCGCGGTTGTTCGTCAATGCGCTCGCGCACGCCGGGATCGGCTGGTCGCCCACGATGGGCGTCGAAGACCCGCTGTACAAGAAGGTCGAGCAGCTCGTGCGCCGGGTACTCGACGAATTCACGGACGACATTTCCCTGTTCGACGAGCTGCGCAAAGACCTCGAGGCATTTCTCGCTGAGGAGGAAAAGAGCGCCGAGGCGACGATCCAGACGAGCGCGGAGGAGATCAATCAACGCGATCGGCAGGAAATCGCACGCGTCGTTTCGCGCTCGGAGATCGAGAAGCGGCTCGAAACGCATACGGTGCCCAATTTCCTCGGCAGCTTCCTGCGCGAAAACTGGGTCACCACGCTCGTGCAATTGCACCTGCAGGGCGGGGAAGAATCCGAGGCGTGGGCTTCGGCGCTGGCGACGCTCGACGACCTGGTGTGGAGCGTGCAGCCCAAGCGCACATCCGAGGAGCGCAAGAAGCTTGTGGCGATGCTGCCGAATCTGCTCAAGCGCCTGCACGGCGGCCTGCAGAATGTCGGCTGGGAAACGGGCGAGCGCGAGCGGTTCATGGGGAACCTGGTCGAAGCGCATGCCGCTGCCGTGAAGCCCAGTCTGGCGTCGATGCCGATGCCGACGACCGCCGTGGCCGAGGCGGCCGCCGCCGCCGCCGAGGAAGCGCACGCGAAGGGCGACGTCGAGATGGCGGCGAAGGCGCGCGCGCTCGCCGAGGCGATGGCGCCCGCGCCGCCGCCGCTACCCGAGCCGATGATCGAGGTGGTAGAGGACCATTTCGCCGAACTCGCGGCGACGCTCGAGCGCGGGATGTGGATCGAGTTCGAAGGCGAAGACGGTCAGCTCGCGTTCGCCAAGCTGGCGTGGGTGAGCCCGCTTCGCGGCACGTATCTTTTCACCAACCGGCAGGGCCAGAAGGCCGTGTCGCTTACCGCCGAAGAGCTCGCCGATCGTTTCCGCACCGATCGCGCCCGCCTCGTGGAAGCAGAGCCTCTGGTGGACCGCGCCTTCGTCAGCATGATGGCGTCGCTCGAAGAGAGATTCGGCGAGCAACCTGCCTAGGAGCCCATCGGGCGAATCGATTGGTTCGTAGGGCCGCATTCATTCGGCCAGCGCCGCGTGCGAATAAATTCGCACTTACGAAAAACCACGCCGGGGTCGAACAGAGCGTTTCGTAGGGCCGATTTATTCGGCCAGCGCGGTAGCGATCTCCCTGACCAGCTCTGGTCCCTTGTAGATCAAGCCGGTGTAGATCTGCACCAGCGTCGCGCCGGCCGCGATCTTCTCCCGTGCATCCGCCGCTGACATGATGCCGCCGACGCCGATGATCGGCACGGCCCCACCGAGTTCCGCGGCGAGCGTGCGGATGACCGCGGTCGCCTTGTCCTTGAGCGGAAGGCCGGAAACGCCTCCGGTTTCGCCTCCGTGCACGATGCCTGCGACTGCGCTGCGGTCGACCGTCGTGTTGGTCGCGATGACGCCGTCGATGCGATGCGCGCGCAGCGCACTGGCGATTCGCCGGATGTCTGCGGGACCAAGGTCCGGCGCGATCTTCACCGTCAACGGCACGTATTTGCCGTGGCGATCGGCGAGCTTCGCCTGTTCGGCCTTGAGGGAAGCAAGCAGCGCGTCGAGCGCGGCGTCGGCTTGCAGGTCGCGCAAGCCCTCGGTGTTGGGCGAGGAGATGTTGACGGTGACGTAGCTCGCCTGGGCGTATACCGCGCGCAGGCAGGTGAGATAGTCGTCGACGGCGCGTTCGTTGGGCGTATCGAAATTCCTGCCGATGTTGAGCCCGAGGACGCCGCCGCTCTTGGGTCCAAAGCGGGCTCGCGCGACGTTGGCGACAAAACGCTCGACGCCGTCGTTGTTGAAGCCGAGGCGGTTGATCAAAGCTTGCGCCTCGGGGAGCCGGAACAGCCGCGGCCCGGGATTGCCGGGCTGAGGGCGCGGCGTCACCGTTCCGCATTCGATGAATCCGAAGCCGAGCGCGGCGAGGCCGTCGATGTGCGCGGCGTTCTTGTCGAGCCCCGCGGCGAGACCGATCCGGTTGGGAAACTTGATGCCCATCGCCTCCACCGGCGACGCCGGCACGCGCGGCGCGGCGAGCTGCGCGACTCCCAGCGAGGCAGCGGCGTCAAGACCCGCGAGCGTGAGCTCGTGCGCGGTCTCCGGGTCGAGCGCGAACAGCAGCGGACGGAACAGCGGATAGAGCATGGGCGGCGAGCCGAGCCCGATGACAAGCGGGCGGATGATACCATCCGTCGCGGCGTTGGGAGCCTGTCGGGCTTGCTCTCACGCGACAGTAAGCCCGACAGGCTCCTGGACCGACGACGATGCTCAAGCGCAACCAATGCGGACATCTGCCGGGCGCACGGCTTGCCGCGGGCATGTTTTTCCTCTCTCTCGCCGCTGCCGCGTTCGCCGCGCCGCGACCGGCGGAAGCGCCCGGCGATTACGCGCAGCGGCCCGAGGTGCGCGCGTTCATCGCCGAGCTGGTCGCCGACAAAGGTTTCGATGCGCGCACGCTGCGCAGACTGTTCGCCCAAGCGCGTCATCAACCGAAAGTGGTCGCGGCGATGTCGCGCCCGTTCCTGTCCCCGCCCAAGTGGTACGAATTCGCGCCGAGATTCCTCGACTCCGCACGCGTCGACGCCGGCGTGGCGTTCTGGCACGAGCACAGCGACGCGCTGCATCGCGCCCGGGACGAATTCGGCGTTCCGCCGGAAGTAATCGTCGCAATCATCGGCGTCGAAACGTACTACGGCCGCAATATGGGCAGCTACAGAGTGTTCGATGCCTTGACGACGCTCGCTTTCGACTATCCGCGCCGCGCGGAATTCTTCCGCGGCGAACTGAAGCAATTCCTGCTCCTCGCGAGAGAACAAGGCCTCTCACCGCTCGCTCCGAAGGGATCCTACGCGGGGGCGATAGGCCTGCCGCAGTTCATGCCGGGGAGCATTCGCGCCTACGCGCTCGATTACGACGCGGACGGCCGTGTCGATCTCGCCGCCGGCATCGCGGACGCGATCGGCAGCGTTGCACACTTTCTAGCTCGCCACGGTTGGCAAGCGGGACAACCCGTGATGACATCCGCACGGATCGAGGCCGTTGATCCCGACATCGTTACGCGCAAGCTCGACGGCGGTATTGCGGAACGGCGCTCGCTCGCCGAATGGGTGCGCGATGGAATCACCGGGTTCGCCTTTCCCGGCGATCTTGGCCCCGATCCCGTCGGACTCCTCATGCTGGAAGAGGAGGGCGGCCCGACCTATTGGCTCGTGTTCAACAACTGGTACGTGCTCACGCGCTACAACCGCAGTCGATTGTATGCGTCGGCGGTCTGGGAGTTGGCGCAGGCGCTCAGGCTGGTCGCGGAAGGCGGATCGAAGCTCACTTCCAGTGCGTCATACGCGGCGCGATAGCGTTCGCACGTGCGCGACCAGACCGCGCGTTGACGCGTCCGTGTCGGGCGAGTCGACGCCATCGCGCACTGCGGCGACCAGTGGCCCCGCCAGAGCCTTGCCGAGCTCCACGCCCCATTGATCGAACGAATTGATCCCGTAGAGCGCGCCTTCGACGAAGGTACGGTGCTCGAAGAGCGCGAGCAGTTGGCCGAGTCGGCGCGCATTCAACTCCGGCAGAAGCAGCATCGTCGACGGGCGGTCGCCCGGGCAGACGCGGTGCGGCGCGTTTCTGTCGATCGCATCCGGCGCCATGCCTTTGGCGGCAAGCTCCGCGCGAATGGCCGCGAGCGGCCTGCCCGTCATCAAGGCTTGCGCCTGCGCGAGCGCGTTGGCGACGAGTAAGGCCTGCTGATCCGAAAGCGGATGCGCCGCGCGCACCGGCACGATGAACTCGACCGGAACCGAATGCGTTCCCTGGTGCAGCCACTGGAAAAACGAGTGCTGGCTGTCGGTGCCCGGCTCGCCCCAAAGCGCCGGCGTCGTCGGGCGATGCGCCGGCGCACCGTCGCGCATGACCGATTTGCCGTTGCTTTCGAGAACGAGCTGCTGGAGATACGCCGGCAACCGCGAGAGCGCGTGGGCGTAGGGAACGACGACGCGCTGACTCATGCCGGGCGCCTGGGCGTTCCAGAAATCGACGAGCGCGAGCAGCGCAGGCAGGTTGCGCGGTAGCGGCGTATCGCGAAAATGCGCGTCCATCGACGCGGCACCGGCGGAAAGTTCCGCAAAGCTCTCCCAGCCGCAGCGAATCGCGATCGCAAGCCCGGCCGCGGACCAGAGCGAGAAGCGGCCGCCGACCCAATCCCACATCGGCAGCACGTCGGTGCCGGCAACGCCGAAGGCGCGCGCGGCAGCAGCATTCGCCGTGACGGCGATGAAGTGCGCGCCCAGCGCGGGGCCTCCGCCGAGTTGCGCAGCCAGCCACTCGCGCGCCGAGGTCGCGTTCTTGAGCGTTTCCTGCGTCGTGAAAGACTTGGAGACGACCACGAACAGCGTCGTCGCCGGATCGGCGCCCGCCAATGCGCGCGAAAGCTGCTCGGGGTCGACGTTGGACACGAATGCGACATCGATACCGTCGCCACGCACTGCGCGCGGGCCGGCGAGCACGTCGCAGACGAGCTGGGGGCCGAGCTCCGAGCCGCCGATACCGAGGTTGATCACATAACGGATCGGCCGACCGGTTGCACCGAGTCGCGCGCCGCCGCGCAGCTGCGTGGCCAGCATGCGCATGCGCGCCTGCGCGCCGCGGATCGCGGGAATCACGTCGGCGCCGTCGACGGCGAGCGGGGCATCGCCTTGCTGTCGCAAGGCAGTGTGGAGAACCGGGCGCTGTTCGGAGAGATTGATCTTCTCGCCGGCGAACATCGCGGCAATCCATGCGGGCAGATTGCGCTCGCGTGCATAGGCGACGAGCAGCGCCATGGTCTCGGCGGTCAGTCGTTGCTTCGACCAGTCGGCGAGCCAATCGTCCCAGGCGAGCGACAGCTGGGCGAAGCGCTGCGGAGCCGCATTGAAGAGCGCTGTGAGCGAGCGGCCGGCGAGCGCGCGCCGGTGATCGACGAGCGCCTGCCAGCCGGGGGAGGTCGCGAGCTCGTTCATGCCGGATCGGTTGGAATGACGGTGAGTTCTCGTTGAGCGGCGCGATGTCGCGTGCGCCATGCGCGCCGCGACAGTGCGGCCGAGGATAATCGATCGAGCCCTTCACAGGCAAACCGAGGCAAACTCGTTACAATCGACTCGACTGGACTTTGCGCCGAAGAGCGATGGACGCCTCAACCGACAAGGACCTGCCGCTCAAGGAAGACACACGCCTGCTCGGTCGACTTCTCGGCGACGTGCTGCGCGCCCAGACCGGCGAGGAAGGATTCGCGCGGATCGAGTTGATTCGCCAGACCGCGATCCGCTTGCGCCGTGCCAGCCAGAACGACACGGCCGGGATCAAGGACGAGCTCGCCACGCTGCTCAACGATTTGCCGATCGCGCAGACGCTCGATGTCGTGCGCGCGTTCAGCTATTTTTCGCATCTCGCCAACCTGGCCGAAGACGTCCACCAGAATCGCCGGCGGCGCGCGCACGCGTTCGCCGGATCACCACCACAGTCGGGCAGCATCGCGCATGCTTTCCTTCGCCTGCGCGAAGCCGGGATCGACGGCGCGGCGCTGCGCGCGTTCTTTGCCGATGCGCTCGTGAGCCCCGTGCTGACCGCGCATCCAACTGAGGTCCAGCGCAAGAGCATCCTCGACTGCGAGCGGGAAATCGTCCGTCTGTTGCAATGGCGCGATCGCAGCGCGCTTACACCCGGCGAGCAGGATGCCATGCAGGCGGGGCTGTATCGACAGGTGCTCGCCCTGTGGCAGACCGCGATGCTGCGGCTGACCAAGCTGCAGGTGAAGGACGAGATCGACAACGGCGTCGCCTACTACCGGTATACGTTTCTCGACGAGATCCCGAGGCTTTATGCCGATCTTGATGAGCGACATGCGCGCCACTTTGGCGGCGCGGCGATCGTTCCCGCGTTTCTGATCATGGGCTCGTGGATCGGCGGCGATCGGGACGGCAATCCGTTCGTCGTGGCCGACACGTTGCAATACGCGAATCGCGCGCAGGCGAGCGTCGCGCTCGCGCATCACCTAAGCGAAGTGCACCAGCTCGGCGCCGAGCTCTCGCTCTCGGCGCGGCTGGTGACGCCGACGCCGGGGCTGCTCGCGCTCGCTGCGGCGGCGCATGACCCCAATCCGCACCGAGGAGACGAGCCGTATCGGCAGGCGCTGGTCGGCGTCTACGCGCGACTTGCGGCGACGGCCAAGACGCTGACCGGCTACGAGCCGCCGCGGCCGCCGCACGCGGAGATGCCGCCGTACGCTACTCCTGCAGAGCTTATCGCCGATCTCGATGTGATCGCGGCATCGCTCGCCTCACACGGTTCGCAGCGTTTGGCGGAGGGGCGGCTTCGGCACCTGCGCCGCGCCGTCGAGGTATTCGGGTTCCATCTTGCCACGCTCGATCTGCGCCAGAACTCCGACATCCATGAAGCCGTCGTGGCCGAGCTGCTGGCGCGCGCCGGCGTGCACGCCGATTATGCCGCGCTTCCTGAGGGCGAGCGCGTTGCGCTGCTGGTGACCGATCTCGCCAATCCGCGCCTCCTCGACACCCCGCACATCGCACGCACGCCGCTGCTCGATTCCGAGCTTGCCATCATGCGCGTGGCGGCGGAGATTCATCGCCATTTCGGTCCGGCGGCGCTGCCGAATTACGTCATCTCCAAGTGTCAATCGGTCAGCGATCTGCTGGAGGTCGCGATCCTGCTCAAGGAAGTGGGACTGCTGACGCCCAGCCGGCTCATGGTGAACATCATTCCCTTGTTCGAGACCATCGCCGATCTCAAGCGCTGCGCGGACATCATGCGCTCCGCGTTCCGGCTGCCATGCTATCGGCGCTGGCTCGAGTCGCGCGGCCGCTGGCAGGAGGTGATGCTCGGGTACTCCGACAGCAACAAGGACGGCGGCTTCATCACCGCCAACTGGGCGCTCTATTGCGCCGAGCTGAGGCTGGTGGAGACGTTTCGTGACTTCGATGTCAAGCTGAGACTGTTCCATGGTCGCGGAGGCAGCGTCGGCCGTGGCGGCGGACCCAGTTACGAGGCGATATTGGCACAGCCTTCCGGCAGCGTGAACGGTGCGATTCGCATCACCGAGCAGGGTGAGATCATCGCCAGCAAGTACTCGGACCCTGAGCTCGGCCGGCGCAATCTTGAAACGCTGGTCGCCGCGACGATGGAGGCGAGCCTGCTGCCGGCGGCAAGCGGCGACGGCGCAATGGCGGATTATTACGCCGCCATGGACGAGCTTGCCGCGCTGGCGCTCACGGCGTACCGCGCGCTCGTCTACGACACCCCGGAGTTCCTGCCGTATTTTCGTGCCTCGACGCCGATCGCGGAAATCGCCGAGCTCAACATCGGCAGCCGCCCTGCGTCGCGCAAACCATCGCCGAAGATCGAGGACCTGCGGGCGATTCCGTGGGTATTCAGCTGGAGCCAATGTCGCCTCATGCTCCCTGGCTGGTACGGATTTGGCACGGCGGTGGAGGAATGGCTGGAGCAGGAACCTGGAAAGCGCGACGCGCGGCTCGGCCGCTTGCGCGACATGCACGCTCGCTGGCCGTTCTTCCGCAGCATGCTCTCCAACATGAGCATGGTGCTTGCCAAGACCGATCTTGCGATCGCCTCACGGTACGCCGATCTGGTCCCCGACGCCGCAGTGCGCGAAGCGATCTATCCGCGGCTCGCCGCCGAGCACGATCGGACCGCGCGCTGGCTCCTCGCGGTCTCGCGCAGCACGACGCTGCTCGACGACAATCCGACGCTCGCCCGCAGCATCCGCAATCGCTTTCCCTACCTCGATCCGCTCAACCACCTGCAGGTCGAATTGCTGCGCCGTTTCCGCGCCGGCCAGACCGATGTGCGCACGCGACGCGGGATTCACCTCACGATCAATGGCTTGGCCGCAGGGTTGCGCAACAGCGGCTGACAGGGGCTCTGCGTCGCCCGTCGGAGGGAAACCTAGCTGCGCACGCCTTTGCGGTCGCGCCGAAACGCGACCCTGTGCTACGCTCCTCGCGCCCGCTGCGCACTCCTTCGAGATGATCACCGTCGAGTTGCTTCGCGCCGTACCGTTGTTTGCGTCATTGCCTGCGTCCGAGCTCGAGACTCTGGCCGCGCGCGGGGCTGACATCCGCTTGCGCGCCGGTGATTGGCTGATCCACGAAGGCGAGCTCCCGTCGTTCTTCGTGCTGCTCGAGGGACGCATCGAGGTGCGCAAGGTGATCCACGGTGTCGATCGCCTGCTCGCCACGTATGAGCGCGGCGAATACTTCGGGGAAGTGCCGCTGCTGCTCGGATCGCCCGCCGTCGCGAGCCTGCGCGCGCTGGAGCCGGTTCGAGTCTGCGCGTTCGAAGCGGCCGACTTCCGCGAGCTTATCGCCGGCTGTCGCTATCTCAACAGCGAGCTTTTGAAGACGATGGCCACGCGCGTCGGCCGCCTGCAGGAAATCACGAGTGAACCGCCGGCCGCAACGGCGACGATCATCGGCCATCGCTTCGACCTCGCGTGCCATCACGTGCGCGATTTCCTGGCGCGCAACCACATCGCCTTCAAGTGGCTCGATCCGACCCGGCCGGATCGAAACGCCGAGCCCGTGCCGCCGCCGCGCCCCGGCGACGCATTTCCGGTTGTCGTCCTCTCGGACGGCACGCGGCTGGTCACTCCGACCTTGCGCGAGTTGGCGGAGAAGCTCGGCCTGCAGACCAAGCCTCGGACCGCGACCTACGACCTCGCGATCATCGGTGCGGGTCCGGCCGGACTGGCCGCTGCGGTGTACGGCGCGTCCGAAGGCTTGTGCACGGTCCTGATCGAGCGCGAGGCGCCGGGCGGGCAGGCCGGCACCTCCTCGCGCATCGAGAATTATCTCGGCTTCCCGACGGGCGTATCGGGCGATGAGCTCGGCTCGCGCGCATTGCAGCAGGCGAAGCGCTTCGGCGCCGAAATTCTCGTCGCGCGACAGGTGATCGGCATCGACGCCGATCCCGCCGCGCGCGAGCGCGCCGTGCGGCTCGACGGTGATGAACGCGTCGCCGCGCGCGGCATCATTCTCTCTACCGGCGTAACCTGGCGCCAGCTCGAGGCGCCGGGTTGCGACACCTTTCTCGGACGCGGAGTCTATTACGGCGCGGCGCGTACCGAAGCGCTCAACACGCGCGGGCAGGATGTATTTCTGGTCGGCGGGGGAAATTCGGCGGGCCAGGCGGCTATGTTCTTCGCCAATTACGCGCGCTCGGTGACGCTGCTGGTGCGTGGATCTTCGCTCGAGGCATCGATGTCGCGCTATCTTATCGATCAGCTCGCGTCGAAGGACAATATCCGGGTGCGCACCGAGCATCGCGTCATGCGCGTCGAGGGCAGCGACCACGTCGAGCGGATCATCGTCGAGAATCGGCGCACCGGCGAGATTCGCACCGAGCCCGCGGCGGCGGTATTCGTGTTCATCGGCGCCGACGCCGAAACGTCATGGCTGCCGGGCGCCGTCATCCGCGACGCGCGCGGCTATGTCTGCACCGGTCGCGACGTCACCGATCTCGTCGCGAAGAACAATGGGCACTGGGGGCTCGAGCGCGACCCGTACCTGCTCGAGACGAGCGTGCCCGGCGTTTTTGCCGCGGGCGACGTGCGCCACGGGTCGATCAAGCGCGTCGCCGCGGGCGTGGGGGAGGGCAGCATGGCGATTGCCTTCGTGCACCAATACCTGGCTTGACTTTGTATCGGTCGCCGAATGGAGGAAAACAATGAAACGATTGCGTGAGCGCTTCGGCCGGCCGCTGCGACTGGCGCTGATCGGCGGCGGCCCGGCCTCGTGGATCGGACGCATGCATCAGACCGCGGCCGAGCTCGACGGCTATTGGCGCGTCGTCGCGGGTGTGTTCGCTAGCGACCCTGCGCGCTCGCGCGCCGCCGGCATCGAGCTGGGTTTCGACCCGGCGCGCAGCTACGGCGACGTGCGCGAGCTGCTCGATACCGAGAAAACGCGCAAGGACGGGATCGACGCGGTTGCGATCATGACGCCCAACGACACGCACTATCCTTATGCCGTTGCGGCGCTCGACGCCGGGCTCGACGTCGTATGCGACAAGCCGGTCACGCACGACTTCGCGCAGGCTTGCGATCTCGTCGTCCGCACGCGCAAAGCGGAGCGGCTTTTCGCCATCGCGCACGGCTACTCGGCGTATCCGATGACGCGTTACGTGCGCGAGCTCGTCCGCGACGGCGTCCTGGGCGCGTTGCGGCTGGTGCAGGTCGAATACATCCAGAGCGGGCTCGCGACGAAGATTGAAGACACTCCGCAGAACAGCCGCCTTCGCTGGCTGCTCGATCCGCGGCGCAGCGGGCTCGCGCTGGTGATGAGCGCGATCGGATGCCACGCCCAGCACTTGGCGTGTTTCGCGACTGGCCGCAACGCGATGCGCTTGTGCGCCGACATGCGCGCGTTGCTGCCCGGCCGCGAATTGATCGACTACGTCTCGGCGCTGTTCGAGCTGGAAGGAGGGGCGCGCGGCACGTTTACCTCGACGCAAGCCGCGGCGGGCGGCGAGAACGACATTCGCCTGCGCGTGTATGGCGAGAAGGGCATGGTCGACTGGTCGCATCGAAGCGCAAGCTACCTGCGGCTCCAGCTCCAGGGCGAGCCGGTGCGCGTCATCGGCCGCGGCGACACGTTTCTCTCGCCCGAGATCATTGTCGCGGGTCGCGCTCCGCGCGGTCATCCCGAGGGCTTACGCGAAGCATTTGCCAACATCTACGCCGAGGTCGCGCAGGAACGGATGGCACGCGCGCTCGGCGAGCCGCCGCCTTCCTTCCCATATCCGAGGATTGAGGAAGGTGCGCATTCCATGGCGTTCACGGAGGCTTGCATGGCATCGCAGGCGAGCGGCGCCTGGGTCGACATCGCCCGGATTCCCCAGGCCTAGCACCACCTGCCTCTAGGCGCTTGACAAGAAATATCGTACGACATATCTTTAGACGTGTCTTTAGATTTTAGGGGTATCAGAAAAATGTATCGGAATTTCTGCGGAAATACCCGCGACTGCGGCGGTAGGCATTCTCGCCGGCATGGT
This sequence comes from Casimicrobiaceae bacterium, assembly GCA_036506975.1. Lineage (GTDB taxonomy): Bacteria > Pseudomonadota > Gammaproteobacteria > Burkholderiales > Casimicrobiaceae > PALSA-1003. The sequence goes on from DASXQW010000270.1 coordinate 14,339, forward strand.
TTTGGGGGATTGTTCGGCGGTGTCGTCGGAGGCGGTGGATTTGGTTGGCACGGCTTTCGCGCCGGACGCAAGCTCGGCGCCGACGATCTGCAGTTGGTAATTCTGGCTCTGCTCGCTGACAAGCCTTATCACGGCTACGAAATCATCAAGGCTCTGGAGGAGCGCTCGGGAGGCTTCTACAGCCCGAGCCCCGGGATGATCTACCCGGCGCTCACCTACCTCGAGGAGATCGGCTACACGTCGGTAGAAGCCGAAGGCGCGAAAAAGCTCTACCGCATCACCGACGAAGGACGCGCGCATCTCACAGAGAATCGCCGCGTCGTCGACGCAATTTTCGCGCAGCTGGCGTGGATCGGCGCCAAGATGGAGCACGTGCGGCGCGTCTTTGCGGGCGACGACGCGCGCTCCGATGAAAGCGGTGACAGGCATCGCGGCTGGAGCGACGAGTTGAATGAGGCCCGCCGCGTGCTGCGCGGCGCGCTCGCCTCGATCATGGACGCATCTGCGGAGGAGCAGCGCCGGGTCGCCGATATTCTGGAGCGCGCGGCCCGGGAAATCCGCGGCAAATAGAACGCCGGAGACCGGCGTCCGGCATGGTGATCGTACCGGTCAGCTTGTCGATCGGCGCAGAAGTTTCGCATGCCGTGGAGGCTTCACCGTTCTTCTCGGTGAGCGCTCGAACCGCGCGTCACGCGTGGCTGACGGACCCTTGGTAGTCGTCATTCATTTCCAATCAACGCTGCATCTGAGTGGCGGGGTTCGCCATCGTAGCGCCTTCACGAGGCTCAGTGCCGCCCCATTGCCCGTTGCAGCGCCGGCTTCTTCGCCTTTCCGGGCGGACATGCGTCGCGGCGCGAGTCTTGCTCCGTACGCGTCAGGTGGCTCTGGATAGGTGTCGTTTGTAATATTTGCGCGCATTTTTGGGATTCGCGCGGCGTCTGTCCGGCAACAGCCGGTAAGTATCGGGTGTTGCGAATCGGCGTCACTCGACGATGACTGCGTAACGGAAAAACAAGGGAGACGGGCATGACAATGAATCTGGTATGGGTCCTCAGCCTGCTGCTGGCGGCCTTGGCGATGGTGCCTGCCGCCGCGCATCTTCTCGAGTTGCCCAACAAGATCAGGCTTTCGGGCAAGGAGTATCTGACGGTGCAGCGCCTCTACCGAGGATGGGCGCTCGCCGGCATCGTGGTCGGCGCGGCCTTGGTGTCTACGCTGGTGCTGCTGTTCATGGTGCGCGATTGGCCGACTGCGTTCGCGCTCGCTTGGGTCGCGTTCCTCTGCATCGCCGGAACGCAGGTCGTGTTCTGGACCTTTACCTACCCGGTGAACCGGATGACGGCCGACTGGACCTTTCTGCCGGGTGACTGGCCCGAGCTGCGCAAGCGATGGGAGTATTCGCATGCGGTGAGCGCGGTGTTGAATCTGGTCGCTCTTGTCGCATTGATCGTCTGCATGTTCTGGACGAACGACGTGCGTTCGCTGGACATCGATGCGGCACGGCACGGCTACGCGGACGCCGCGAATTGGCCGGCCCAGCGCGAGCGCGACTACGGCAAGCCTTACGACGCGGAGCGGCGCGGCGACAGCGCGCGCTACATCTGACTGCGCATCGCGTCAGCCATCCGCTGCGGCGGTCCGCCGCAAGCGCAGGATCGTTCCGTGCGCCTGGCACGAGCACGATACGCCATGCACCTTCGCGAGCATCTGCACGTCGGCCCAGGTAAACCTTCGCTCGTGCTCGGCGGGAGGCAAACTCGAACGGCGGTCGGCGGCGCGGGCGTGAAGCTTGAGCTCGACATCGTCGCCGTCGGCCGCGCTTTGCACGTCGATGTCGAGCGTTCCCGGATGCATATCGGTCAGCGCGATAAGCGAGGCCGTGAGCAGCTCGCGCAGCGCGGCCTTGTCGACCAGCACGTCGGTCGCCTGAAGCTTGGTGGTCGCCTCGACGCCGCGCAGCGGCCAATCGTCGCCGGCCAGCTTCAGACATTGCGCGACGCCTTCCCCCACCGCAGTCGTCGCGCCGGCGTCCGGTCGCAGCCACTCGACAATGGAGCGACAGCTCCCAACCGTGCTGCGGGTCTGCGCGATGATGTGCGACAGGCCGTCCGCTACTTTAGCGGGATCCGTAGACGCCTGAAGCTGGCGCGCCGCGAGCTCGGCCAGGAATTGAATCGCCTGAAGCTCGCCCATCAAACTGTGACGAATGCCCGGGGCAAGCCTGCGCAGCACGGCATAACGGATTCCATCCGCCGTTGCCTCATCCTCACTTGTCATCGCCGACGCGGTTTTTTCTTTCAACAGTGCATAAGACTACGCCGCGCAAAAGCGAAACACTAGAGCGAGTACATGACTCGGCAAGCGTGCAAGAGCCGCCATCTTGTCCAGCGGCCGACCGTTTGTAGGCACAGGTCCTACATCACGACTTTTCGCCGCGACAGCCTACTTTAAGCATTCGCCGATGCGGCGAGCGACGAGCCGCTCCTGCGTCGAAGTGCCGGCACCTGTCGTGGTGATATCGACGTCGTACGCGCTGTCGCTCTCCACGGTCAAAACCGAGGTCGAGCGAACGTTCACGGTACCGCTGCCGGGTGCAGTGACCGTGCAGTCAACGGTGAACGTGTACACATCGCCGGAACGTTTGCCCGGCGAGGATTTGCAGCCGCCTTTCTCGAGCATCGCGTTCTGGCGTTCCATATCCTCGGTTGGGCTACTGCAGTTCTTCGTCTGCAGCGCTTGTCCAGCGACTGTGCGGTCGAACTGCCATAGTCCGCGACGAAACGCCGGCGGCTCATCCGCGAGCGCGAGATCTGCGGCGACGAGCGTCATCACGAGGAGCAGCGATGCCGCGCCGCCCGCGGTTGTCCGGCCGCCGCGGTTGCCGTCCACCGCCATGCCCGGGTTGTAAGTGCGCACGGCGTTCCCTAGCTCTTCAGGCTCATCGTCGCGCGCACGCGTTCCGGCGTGAACGGTACGGTGCGCAGACGCGAGCCGGTGGCATCGAATACGGCGTTGCCGAGCGCGGCAGCGACTGCCGACGCGGCGGCTTCACCCGCGCCGAGCGGCGGATCCTTCGGCCGGCTTACCAGGTCGATCGCGATCTCGGGCACGTCGGGAAACGTCAGGATCGGATAGCTCGTCCAATCGACGCTCGTGACACGCGCGCGGTCGAAAGTGACTTCCTCGAACAGCGCTCGCGACAGCGTCTGCAGGATGCAGCCCTCGATCTGCGCGCGCAGCGCGTCAGGATTGATGATGAGCCCGCAGTCGTGGCCGCAGGCGACGCGCCGCACGCGGATCGCGCCGGATGAGCGATCGACCTCGGTTTCGAGTGCCATCGCGACGTAGGTTTCGTTGTGCTTGTAATGCACATACGCGAAGCCGCGGCCGCTCGCGCGCTGTCCCTGTGCCGCCCCGGGTGAGGGACGCGGCTGCCAGCGAAAGGCCGCCGCGGCGCGTCGGATGACTTCGATGCCGCGCGGATCGGACAGCGCTTGCAGGCGGAACTCGACGGGGTCGCGCTGCGCGGCAGCGGCGAGCTCGTCGGTGAAGCATTCGACGGCGAAGGAGTTGGCGATCTTGCCCGGCGCGCGCAAATTCGACGGCCGCAGCGGCGAGCTCTTGAGCCAATGCACCTGCACTTCCTGGTGGGGCACGGCGTAGGGCGGGTCGCCGTTCTGGGAGATGAGCCCGGCGGAGAGCCCTTGCGGTTGGGCGATGCCGGCCGCGTCGGGAGCGAGCAGCGGCACATTGGGCAGATTTGCCGTCGCGCGCGGCAGCCACATATCGGTGCGCCAAGCCGCGATTTTCCCTTCCTCATCCAGCGCGCCTTCGAGTGCGAGCAGTTGTGGCGGACCCTTCGGATCCCAGCCGTGCTCGTCCTCGCGCATCCACTGCACGCGCACCGGACGGCCGACCGCGCGCGAGAGCAGCGCGGCATCGGCCGCGGCGTCATCGTGGCCATTCATGCCGTAACAACCGGCGCCGTCGAGATAGATCAGGCGCACGCTGGCCTTCGGCAGGCCGAGAAAGGCGGCGAAGGCCTCGCGGAATTTGTGCGTGGCCTGCGAAGCCGTCCAGATCGTCGCCTTGCCTTCGCGCACATCGGCGACTGCGCATGAGGGTCCCATCGAGCCGTGCGTCTGCAGCGGCCAATAATATTCGGCCGTCAAGCGCCTGGCCGCGGCGGCGAGTTGCACTCGCGCCTCACCCTTGCGCACCAGAAATTCCTCGGCGTCGAATGGGCCGGCGCGCATCCACTCGCGTACGCGCTCGTGGCCGATCAGAGCGTTCGGCTCCGACCAGCGCGCCTTGAGCAGCCGCGCCGCCTGCACCGCGTCCCATTCATCGTCGGCGACGACACCCAGGAAGTTCTCGATGCGCACGACGCGCGCACCCGGAATGTCCTTGATCGAGGCCGCATCCGCGTCCAGCAATTTCGCTCCGACCGAGGGTGGGCGGATCGCGCGGCCGTGCAGCATGCCGTCGACCGCGAAGTCGTGCACGAAGACGTGATGTCCCGTAACCTTCGCCGGCACGTCGGGCCGCGGCAAGGGCTTGCCGACAGTCACGTACGTTGCGGGATCCTTCAACGGCGCCTTGGAGTCGATCTTCCTTCCGAAGCGCTTGTCGCCGACCAGCGAGCCAATCGCAATGCCGGGTCCTCCCGCTTTCGGACGGATCATGCCTTCCACGGCCTCGAGCTCGGCCGCCGGCCGACCGCTTTGCGTCGCGGCCATGCCGATCAAGGCTTCGCGCGCGGTCGCAGCCGCCTGGCGGATCTGCACACCGCCGCGCATGACCCCACTGCTCCCGCCGGTCGGGCCCTGGTCCGGCGTGAGAGCCGTGTCGCCTTCGATCATGGCGATGCGATCGACGCTGATACCGAGCTCTTCGGCCGCCATCTGTCGGATGGCGATGCGCAGGCCTTGGCCCAGATCGACCTTGCCGCAATAGAGCGTCACCGTGCTGTCGGCGTGCACCGCGAGAAAGCCGTCGACCTCGCCGGCGTCGAGTGTCTTGCCAAGCGCAGCATCGGCGCCCGCAATGACCTGCGCCTCAGAGGCCCCCGCAAAACCCAGTCCGATCACCAGCGCGCCGCCGGCCTGGAGGAATTCGCGTCGGGAGAGTTGCGCACTCATGCCGGACTCCTTCCCGCTGCGCGCATGACCGCGCGCAGGATGCGCTGGTGCGTGCCGCAACGGCAGAGATTGCCCGCAAGCGCAGCCTTGGCCTCGTCGATCGTGGCGCTTGGTTTGGCGGTGAGCAGGCCGACCGTAGTCATCACCATGCCGTTGGTGCAGTAGCCGCATTGCGCTGCCTGTTCGGCGATGAAAGCAGCCTGCACCGGATGCGGCTTATCGGGAGCGCCGAGCCCTTCGATCGTCGTGATCGCGCGCCCCGCGGCCGTCGACACCGGCAACGTGCACGACCGCGCCGGTGCGCCATCGACCAGCACCGTGCAGGCGCCGCATTGGGCGAGACCGCAGCCGAACTTGACGCCCGTCAGGTGGAGCTTATTGCGCAGAACGTAGAGCAACGGCTCGTTTGCGTCGCGCACGGTGATGGTCTGCGCAGAACCATTGACGCGCAACTCGAAGCTGGGCATGACGGCCTTTCGAATCAGTAGCCGAGGAAAAATCATCGCACCGTGCCGCCGCGGCGTCCAGCAGGCGGTGCGCGCATACAGCAGTGGTATGTGCCGGTGCACCCTGCCCGACGTGAGTGATGAGTCTCGCGTCGATCAGTTCCCGTCCCAGACGAGGGCCGTCAGCTTAAGCTTCGCCGGCAGCCGGTAAAGCGGCAAGAACACGGCTTGGCTTGCGTCGGCCTTCGGGAGGCTCAACAGCCGATTGGCCGCGTAGCTGCTCTGGGTCTCGGGTTCGAGCGCGGCGGCGATCACATTCGCCAGCGGCTGATCGAGCGGCACGTAGAAGTCGCCGCGGTGTGCAGCAACCGTGGCCGGCTCCATCGCGGTGGCGATCTGCACGACGCCGAGCGATCCTTCCTCTTCGTTGCGACGGACGTCGTCCTTCTTGCTCTCTTCGGCCCGGATGATGCGATAGCGCTCGACATCGAGACTCGCGTCTTGCGCAAGTTGCAAGACGGTTACACCGAGCTCGCGCAGGCGGCGCGCAGCTCGACCCTCCGAGGCGGGGAGCAGATAGCCGCCGGGACGCGATCGCTTGAGGCGCGTCTGAATCTCGAGCGCAGAGCGCCAGTCGACCTCGACCTGCCGGTCTCTTCCTGTCTGCGGATCGATGAGATCCAGGGTGTGCCTGGTGGCGCTGGCCGCGCTCGAAACGACGATCTCGCCCGTCCCGGCTGCGTTCGCGACGTCCCTGCGGACCTGTCGCACGAGCGCGAGCAGCGCGTCGGCGTTACGTGCGGTCGAGGCGAGGATCGAGTGGATCGCGGTCAAGTGCGTGTAGACGCGTCGCTTGTAATGCGCGCGGCCGATGCCGACGCCACGGGTCTCGAGCAGGAAGCTCACGGCGTTGCGCAGTCCCGCGATATTGCGTCCCGTGTCGGGAACGACGCCGCCCATCGATACCCTGCGATCGCTCATGTCATAACTGGTCGTGTAGTACCACGAGTGCGTCAGTCCCGCCTGATCGAACGCGCGCAGCAGCGGCTGGCGGAACATCTGCTCCGAGGCGTCGGTGATCGCTCGAGGCAGATTCGAAACGGTCGCGTACTGGATCAGCGCGTCATACTTCTGCAGCGACTGGAATTTCTCGAACCAGCGAAGCTTGACCCCGAATTCGTGGCAGTCGAGCACGACGTCCGGCTGGTATTGGACGAAAACCCCTCCCAGAGTCTGGCCCTCGGGGGTGCCGAGCAGGAGGTGATCGCGATTGACGTCGCCGCCGTTCTTCAAGCCGCGGACGAAATGATAGGCGCCGTCCGGATTGGCGCGCGGCACGACAAGCACGTTCAGATGATCGAGCAGCTGCGCACCTGGGCCGCCGCTCAACTCGGCCGCCAGCGCCAGCGCGGCCTCGCCGCCGGCCGGCTCGTTGCCATGCTGCTGGCCGATCATGAGCACCGTGGGCTTGCCGTTCTTCGCGAGCTCGCTGCCGTCGGCGATCGCCGGGCGGGCGAAGATCAGCAGTGGAATGGCGCGCTCTTCCTGCGACCGACCGACGATGCGCACGCGCAGATCGGCGGAGCGCGTGACGAGCCCGTCGACAAAGGCGACGAGCTCTTCCTGGCTTGTGAAGTCGGTCCTGCCAGGCTTGAACGCCGGAGTCGGAATATCGAGCGGCGGGTCAGGATAACGCGCCGCTACTGCCGGCGCTTCCACGTACTCCTTGGCGGGATCGTACAGCGCGTACGCATTCGCCGCCTGACCGGCGAGCCAGAATGACGCGATGACGACCAGCCCGTCGCGCTGTCGGGCGGTGGTCCGCATTCTCACAAGAAAATGTGAGCTAGCGACCGCAAGCCGCGGGAACGTAGGACGTCGGGATATCGATGGGGATACACAACCAGCGCAGTTTCTGCCACGCGTCGACGGCCGGTGCGAGCAGAAACGATCTTCCCTCGAGCTCGGGCACCGCGTTGCCCAGGTCGACGCGCACGCGGCCATTGCGTGGGTTCAGGTCGAGGCCATCGACAAGAGCGAACGCCTCGTGCGTACGGACCGCGCCGTAGTCGGGTCGTTGCGGGATCGAACGCGTGAGTGCCCAATCATACTCGACCTGACGCTGCAGCGGCTTGACCGCGGCCATGACCTGCTCGAGTTTCACGCGCATGACGTGCGCGTGATGCGCGATCTGCAGGCGCGGCCCGATGAGACTCCCGACAAAAAGCAGAGTCCCGACGCCGAGCAGCAGCGCGAGCAGCATGTCGGTCGATCCTCGTTTCTGCAGGCGACTGGCCGCGGTTTCCGCAGACCGGGTGTTCTTCTCGGCGCGCCGCACCAGGCGCCTCACCTGGTGGTAATAGAACGTATTGGCGCAAGTCGCGGCGACGATACCGGGAATCAGCCACACGCTGAGCGCGGCGCAGGCCCACCAGGCTAGACTGGAATCGCCGATGTCGAAATCGAATCCCGTGAAGGCGAGCGTCCCGGCCACGGGCAACAGAGCGCAGGCGACGCCGTAACCCCAAAGCTTGCGATAGAAGGCCCATACCGTCGGCAACGCGAACGCGGGCCAATGCCAGCTCGGTGCGCTGCGGCCGGTGCGTTCGTATTTGACGAAGCGGCGTGCGTAATAATCGGCATTGGGGCCGACAGCGATGCGGAACAGCACGGCCAGTGCTGGGCGCACCCGCCGCTCATCCTGCCGTTCCCGGACGGACCACGGAAACACAATCGAATCCAGCGTTCCGGACAATGCGCCACGTTGCGGCAGTTCCACACCTGCAACTGCATGGCCTGTCCGGAGGGCGTTTGCAACGAACGTCATCTCGTCCTCGATCCCGCTTTAGAGTCTTACCGCGTAGTCGGCTAGTCTAATACCACGGGCCGGTCTTGGCGACCTCGATCGACGGATAGCGGACCTTCGCCAGCGTGAACCAGGCCCGGCATTGAAAAGCCCGCCGACTGCAGCGCTTGCACGAGTGCGTTCTTCTGTATCGGGTCAAGCCCGACGAGCGGCGGACGCACCGCCGCCCATCCGGGATCCGCGGCATGGTGTGCGATCGCGGCCTTCAGCGCGGAGATCATCGGGAATTGCTGGAACACGGTTCGCACCGCATTGAGCGCCGCCTGTTGCGTATCCGCATCCGGATCCCGCCAGCGACGCGCCAACTCGGCAATCCTCCGCGGGTTGACATTGCCGGTCGCGGTAATGCAGCCCGCGCCGCCGCCGCGCAACGTCGCGAGCAGAAACGTCTCGCTGCCGGCGAAGACATCGAATCCTCTTGGCTGAAACCGCTCGAGCATCGCCTGAGTATTGCTCCAGTCGCCGGAGCTGTCCTTGATGCCGGCGATCGTGCCCGGATAAGCCTGGAGCAGTCTCTCGATCAAAGCCAGGCTGATCGCCACCTGCGACACCGGAGGGATGTGATAGAGATAGATGCGCAGATTGGAGTCGCCGACGCGCTCGATGATCTCCGCGTAGCTGCGAAACAGGCCGTCGTCCGAAACGCCCTTGTAGTAGAAAGGCGGCAGCATCAACACGCCGGCGCAATGGTGACGCAGCGCGTGGCGTGTGAGCTCGACCGAGTCGGTGAAGGCGCAGCAACCGGTCCCCGGCATCATGCGCGCGGGAGGCAGGCCAGCGTCGATCAATGCGTCGAGGAGCGCGATCTTCTCCGCGACCGACATCGAGTTCCCTTCGGAGGTGGTGCCGAAGACCGCGAGTCCGACACCCTGAGCGACGAGCCATCGGCAATGCCGCACCAAGCGCTCGTGGTCCGGCCGCAGCTCGGCATCGAATGGCGTAACCACCGGCGACAAAACGCCGCGTATCCGTGCGAGATCGCCCAAGCGTGCATTACCTTCCGCGCAATGGCGACATCCTACACGATTGAGCGCACCGACTCTATCGCACGGCGGCTCCCGATTCGAGTTCGAGTCGCGACGCGCTGATATCGATCAGCGGCCCAAGCTCGTATACGTTGCGGTAGCCATAGTCGTACAGCGCGATGTAGGTGGAGATGTTGAGCGACGCGCTCGGCAGCTTGGACGGAAACGGCCCCGGGGCGCTCTGGAAATTGTTGTTGCAGTAGATGAGGATGCGCGTGTTCCTGTCCGGGATCGCCGACTTGAGGCTCTCGATCGCGATGTCGGGGAAAGGCAGGCTGAGCGCGCCCTTGACGTGCAGCTCGTCGAACTTCTGCCGGCTGCGCGCATCGAGGACCACCGTGCGCGGCTCGCG
>DASXQW010000271.1:0-5982 GCA_036506975.1 Casimicrobiaceae bacterium
ACGAGCGGCATCGCAGCACCGGTCGGTCGGCCGTTGAAAAGGTCCCGCTCCGGCAGATCGACGCTGTCCCAAACTTGCTCTGGAATCAGCCGGCCCGAGCTCGATTGCGCGGCTATCGTCTGTCCGAGTCGCCCGGCGACCTCGCGCCGGCCGGCGGCGAGCTCGTAGTGCGCACGCTCGCCGACCAGCAGGGGCCAGCCGCGGCCGATGCCGGTGCCGTCGAAAGGCGCGCCATCCTCGTGCTCGCCGTACCCGTCGCCGTTATAGCGATGCCACACCGGACCGGTTGCGGTCTCGCTCTTGAGCAGATGATCGATGACGGTGACCGTGTCGACGATGCGCGGATCGTCGGCGGCGCGTAATCCGAATCGCACCAGCGCCAGCGCGTCCGGGCTCACAACATGCGCCGAATCGGGCGGCGCAGCTCCCGGCGGGCGATTCTTGATCGGCACGAACCCGTGCGCGGGCGAAGCCGCATCGGCCACGTCGGCGGGCGCGACCCGCACATAGTATCCGGCGACACCGCAATCGCGAGCCAGGTCCGTATTGCTGACGTACGTCCAGCGCTCGATGTTGGCGTTCCACGTGTCGGCGGTTTCGCGCAAATATGTGGCGAGCGAAGCTTCGTGAGCCGCAACCGCAAAATCCGCGGCGGCAAGCAAAGCGGCGATTTCGACCGCCAGGGTGAAGGGCGAATAACCCGCCTGCTCTTCCCAGCGGTCCTGCTGGGTCACCGGTCCGTTCCGCGCGAGATGACCCGCGGCGCGCCGAACCATCGGCCAGGCATCGAGGCCGGCGAGATCGCCCGAGCGCCGCAGCGCGTCGGCGAGCAGGATCGGAAAGGCCGTCTCGTCGAGCTGGATCCCGCTCCAATAAGGCGTGCCGTCGATCCACATGTTCTGCGGCCAGTGCCCATCGGCTTCCTGGGTGGTCATGAGATAGACCAGCGCCTGACACGCGCCATCGGCATCGCCGGCGGCGAGCAATCCGCCGGCGCTTTCGACGAGGTCGCGTGGCCAGACCAGGTGATAGCCGCCCAGGTCGTCGTCGCCTTTATTGAATCCCCACGGAATCGAGAGACTCGCGATCATTGCTCCGTTGAAGCGCTTGGACTCGTGCGTCTTCAAAACGGCGGTCGAGACCCGATAGAGATCGAACCCGGTGTCGTCGACTTCGCCGAGGTCCAGGCACCGCCGCTGAAAGTCCTTCCATTGCCGCACGTAGTCGGCGACGTGCGTGGAGAGCGCCTGCAGCAGCGCGGCGCGCGCGTTGTGACCGGCCTCCGAGTCGTTGCGGCCGAACCCCAGCGCGAGCACCAGGCTGCCGTTTGCGGCAGCGAAGTCCAGCTCGGCGGTGAGTGCCACGTTGCCATCGGGCGCTTCGGCGAAGCGCCCGGTGAGCTGCCTGTGCGCGGACAGATCCTGCCAGCCGTCGCTGGTCCCGACATAGCCGCAGCTCATGGCTTGAAAGGGCACCGAGCAGGCGAGCGCCAGCGCCGTGCCGTTCCGCTGCGCGAAAAGCATCGACATGCCCTTCCACTCGCCGATCCAGGCGCTGTTGCCGTAGCCGCAGTTGTCGATGTGTGGCGCCAACAAAGCGAAGACCGAGTAATCGGCCATTTCGCCCCGCAGCGGCTGAAAATGGACAGCCTGCAGGAGAACATCGCGCTGCGTATCGGTGAGGATGGTCTTGACGATGCGATAACGGCCTCGCATGCAATCGCTCGTGACGCGATAACCCGGCACCCCCTGAGCGAGCGGGGCTACCCGAGAAGTCGCGTCTCGCTTCTCCTCCGAGAAGAAATCCTTGCGGTCGGTAACGATGAGACCGAAGTCGCGCGTGTTGGCCTGATCGAGGCGCGGAAAATAAACTTCGTTGACGATGCCGTGCGAAAGGGTGAACCAGACGCGGCTTTGCGCGTCGATCGCGGTGCCGACGCCGCTCTTGGCGCTCGACGTCCAGCGCGGCGGAATGCCCGGAGCTCCGGGCGCTCTTCCGATCGATATCGTCATTGCCGATCGTTGCCGAAGCCAACCCCAGCGATCAAACCCGACGCTTCCGACTTCTGCGCGTCAGCCGCGCGCGCGGTTCGCTTGAGGAAAGCGTCCTCCTGGGCGCGGACCGTTTGCGCGTAGCTGTGTCTTCCCAGAGACGAAATCCGCCAGCGAAGGCGTTGGCAGAGTCGCCTTCGCGGCAACCCGGAGGGAGCTCTTTCAGGTTGCGGACGTTGCCACCCCCGAGAACTACATCCTCGGGCTCGAGGGCGGCGACCAGACGTGCGACCACGTCCGCGACATGCTTGCGCCATTTCTTCTTGCCGTACCGCTCCAGTCCTCGACTGCCGACGTAGTCTTCGTAGGTTCCTTTCCTGTACGGAAGGTGGCCTAACTCCATGGGCTCGACGATGCCCTCCACGATCAGCGTCGTACCCAGACCGGTGCCCAAACCGAGGAAGAGCATTTTTCCACCCTTGTAGCCACCCAATGCTTGCATGGCTGCATCGTTGATGATCTTGATCGGGCAGCCGAATGCGGCGCGATAGTCGAATCCGACCCAGCCCCGACCCAGATTGTGCGGCTCCGCGACAGGCCGGCCATGGAGCACCGGCCCCGGATAGCCGAGCGACACCACGTCGTACTTCCAGCTTCCGGCCAGCGCCTTGACTCTGCTGACCATCTGTTCGGCGGTGAGCGTCGGCCCGGACGCAAACTCCCGATGATGGTGCTGCCCGCTGACGAGTATCTTGACGTGCGTCCCGCCCACATCGACAACCAGCACCTTCATGAGCGGTTTTCCGTCTGGCCAAAATATTCTGCGGATTGTTTCATCAGGTCGCGCGCAGCTTCCCTTGATCGTAATGAGCTAAGAACACACCGAACCTTTGGAGCTCGGGTTTCCAACGGCGCGTGGAGATCACCAGAAGAAAAAGCAAAACATTCCGTTCGACAGCGGCTGCGCGTAGTGCGACGTGATAAGAATCGATGAGCAGGATAGCACGGGGCATCAGGACCTTGGCGCCTGGCAGGCTCGCGAAACTTTTCACGCCCGTCCACGTGCTACTCCTTTAAGATGCCACCAACGCTTCCTGGACGGATGTGCAATGGGATATGAGCGCCTGCCGGATTCGTCTCGACACGTCCACGTCAAGGCGAATTCGCCATTACGGAATGCCGCTCGTGGTTGAGGTGTCCGAGCCCACGGACGACGCGTTGCTCGACGGGCTTCAGCGCGCCGCGTTCGGTTACTTTCTGGAAGCGGTGAATCCGGCCAACGGCCTGATCGCGGACAACTCGCGTGCGAACGTTCCGGTCAGCATCGCGGTCGTCGGATTCGCGCTATCGAGTTATGCGGTGGCGGTGGAGCGCGGCTGGCTCGCGCGGGCCGACGCCGTGGAACGCAGTCTCGCCGCGCTGCGCTTTTTCCGTGACAGCGATCAAAGCGGCGGTCCCGCGGCAACCGGTTACAAGGGTTTCTACTATCACTTCCTCGACTTGCACACCGGCCTGCGCGTCTGGCGCTCGGAGCTGTCGATGGTCGACACCGCGCTGCTGATCGCCGGCGCCCTGACCGCGAGCACGTACTTCGATGCGAACACTCCTGACGAAATCGAGCTGCGCGAGCTCGTCGACATGCTGTTCCGCCGCATCGACTGGCGATGGGCGCAGGACGGGGGCGAGACGCTCCGGCAAGGCTGGAAGCCGGAATGCGGATTCCTGCACTATGGCTGGGAGGGTTACAACGAGGCGATCGTGCTCTACGTGCTGGCGCTGGGCTCGCCGACCCATTCCCTCGAAGGTGGCTGTTACCACGCGTGGACGGCGACCTACCAATGGGAGAATCTGTACGGCTACGATTTTCTGTACGGCGGTCCGCTATTCGTTCACCAGTACTCACACGCGTGGATCGATTTTCGTGGAATCCAGGACCGCTTCATGCGCGAGAAGCGCTGCGACTATTTCGAGAACAGCCGGCGCGCCACACTCGTCCAGCGCGAATACGCCCAGCGCAATCCGAACGAATTCGCGGGCTACGACGAGCACTGCTGGGGTCTCACCGCGGGTGACGGGCCGAGCGACGAATTGCCCGATGTGACCGGCGAGCCACGGCGCCTGTTCGGCTATGCCGCGCGCGGCGTGCCCTACGGGCCTGACGATGGAACCATCGCCGGATGGACGTCGCTCGCCTCGCTACCGTTTACGCCCGCCATCGCCCTCGACGCCGCGCGCAACATGCTTTTGCGCTATCCCGAGATGCTGTCCGGGTCACGCTACGCCAGCGGCTTCAATCCAAGTCTCGCGACCGCCGACCATCGCGCTTGGGTCTCGCCTGGCCACTTCGGGCTCGACCAGGGCATCGTAATCATGATGATCGAGAACCATCGCACCGGGCTGATCTGGCGGCTGATGCGCGACTGCCCTTGTATTCGCGTCGGCTTGCGCCACGCCGGGTTCCATGGCGGCTGGCTTTAGCGGCTCCTTCCATTCAGGGATTGGATACCATGCTTCAGCGCAATGCCCCCTTCGCACCGGTCTCGCAGGATGCGCACGAGTGCGAACGGCTGGCAAACTTGCACCCATCTACATGGCGCAATCCGCGGCCCGCAGACCGATACAGTCTGGTGGTCATCGGGGCCGGTCCGGCGGGATTGGTCGCGGCGCACGCCGCGGCGGCACTCGGCGCGAAGGTGGCGCTCATCGAGCGCGAGCTTCTTGGCGGCGACTGTCTGAATATCGGCTGCGTGCCGTCAAAAACGATCATCCGGACTTCACGCGTGTATGCGGAGATGCGCAATGCCGAACATTATGGCGCGCAGTTCCCTGCCGATATCCGCGTTGATTTCGCCGCGGTGATGCAGCGCATGCGCCGTATTCGGGCCCGCATCAGCCGCGCCGATTCCATCGACCGGCTGAGCGCGGCCGGGGTGGACGTGTTCTTCGGCGAGGCACGCTTCACTGCGACCGATGCGCTCACGGTGGATGGAGCGAGACTACGCTTCAGGAAGGCAATGATCGCCACCGGCGCGCGGCCGGACACGCCGTCGATTCCCGGTCTTGTCGAGGCTGGCTTTCTGACCAATGAGAACGTCTTCGACCTGACCGAGTTGCCGCGCCGCGTGCTGGTAATCGGCGGCGGTCCGCTCGGCTGCGAACTAGCGCAGGTCTTCTGCCGCTTCGGAGCGCAAACCACTATTGCGCAAGAGATGCCGCTGTTTCTGCCCAAGGAAGAACGCGATGCGGCACAGATCCTGTCGGACTCTTTCGCACGCGATGGCATCGAGGTGCGGCTTAACACCGAGGCCGTCAGGGTGCGCGTTGAAGACGGTCAAAAGCTCGTCGACCTGGTCAGCGACGACTACAAAAGCACGGTTGCGGTCGATGCCATCCTGACTGGTACCGGCCGCTTACCCAACGTCGAGCGCCTCGATCTGGAGGTTGCAGGCGTCGATTGCGATCCTATCACTGGCGTCCGGGTCAACGACTTCCTGCAGACCAGCAATCCACGAATTTACGCCGCCGGCGACGCCTGCCTGGAACATAAGTTCACGCATACCGCCGATGCTTCTGCACGCATTGTAGTTCGGAACGCGCTGTTCCTCGGTCGCCAGCGACTGAGCGCTTTGACGATACCGTGGTGCACCTACACCGATCCCGAGATCGCCCACGTCGGCCTCTACGTCCGCGAGGCGCGCGATCGGGATATACCGGTGAAGACTTTCACTATCCCAATGCACGACGTCGATCGCGCAATCGCCGACGGTCAAGAAGTAGGCTTCGTAAAAATCCACGTCAAGGAAGGAACCGACCGGATTCTTGGTGCAACGGTCGTTGCCAGCCATGCCGGCGATATGATCAACGAGATCACCCTGGCGATGGTCGCGGGGATCGGTCTTGGCACACTTGCCCGTGTCATCCACGCCTATCCGACCCAGGCTGAAGCGATCAAGAAGGCGGCTGACGCTTACAGCCGCACGCGTCTGACGCC
>DASXQW010000272.1:0-6463 GCA_036506975.1 Casimicrobiaceae bacterium
CCGGCATCTACTTCGCCGACGATCCGGCGTTCAAGGGCAAGAGGCGCGAGCTCGTCGCGGAGGATTACGTTTACAGCATCAAGCGCATCTTCGATCCGAAGCTGCGCTCGTATTGGCTCTATCTGTTCGACCGTCGGCTCATCGGTCTCGACGAGGCCCTGGAGCGTGCGCGCAAGGCCGACCGCTTCGACTACGACGCGAAGATCGAAGGGTTGCAGGCGCTCGACCGCTACACGCTGCGCATACGCTTCAACACGCCCTACTATTCGTTCCAGCACTGGCTCAGTTACGACGGGCTGGCCGCAGTCGCGCGCGAGGTGGTCGAGGCGCACAAGGACGCGTCGAATCGCGTCATGGAGCATCCAGTCGGCACGGGACCGTACCGGTTGAAGGATTGGGTGCGTGGGCAGAAGATCGTGCTCGAGGCCAACCCCGGTTACCGAGGCGAGACGTATCCCGTACCCGGCGCCGGCAGCGAGCCGGGCGATGCGGGAATCGCGCGCGACAACGCCGGCAAGAAGCTGCCGATCGTCGGCCGCGTCGAGATCAGCGTCATCGAAGAGGATTCGCCGCGCCTGCTCTCCTTCGATAGCGGCGCGCTGGACTATCTCGAGCTGCGCCGCTCGCTAGCCGCCAATGTGCTCGCGAAGGATGCTCTCTTGCCGGCATACGCGAAGCGCGGCGTCGTGCTGCACCGGCAGATCGAGCCTTCGATATCGTTCACGTTCTTCAACCTGGACGACCCGGTCGTCGGCGGCTATACGCCGGAGAAGATCGCGCTCCGCCGCGCGATCGCCATGGGCTACGACCGCCAGGCCGAGATCGACGTGCTGCGCTACGGGCAGGGGAAGCTCGCCTCGCAGCTCGTGCCGCCGGGGATTCCGGGGCACGATCCGACGTTCGCTGCGAAGAATCGGTACGATCCTGCAGCGGCGCGGGCGCTGCTCGACAAGTTCGGCTACAAGGACCGCGACGGCGACGGCTACCGCGAGGCGCCGGACGGCAGGGAGCTCAGGATCACCAAGGCTTCGACGCCGGATGCTTCCGACCGCAACGAAAACGAGCTGTGGAAAAAGAGCATGGATGCGATCGGCATCCGGATCGCGTTCTTCATCCAGAAGTGGCCCGAGCTCAACAAGATGTCGGAAGCGGGTCAATTGCAGATGTGGGGGCTTTCGTGGATCAGCGCCGTCCCGGATCCCGAGCCCTTCTCGACGCCGCTCTACAGCAAGACGATCGGCACGCAGAATGACGCGCACTTCCGCCTGCCCGCGTACGACCAGGCGTACGAGGCGGCGCTGCGCCTGCCCGACGGTCCCGAGCGCACCGCGCTCTATCGCAAGATGACCGAGCTGGTGCTGAACTACACGCCATGGCTGCTCGGCGTCAACGCCTACGCCAACGTCATCGCGCAGCCTTGGCTGAAAGGCTATAAGCAGAACCCCTTCTTCCGCCACCAGTGGAAGTATTACGACGTGGCGCGTCCCTAGCTGCGCCACGGCCGAATGAATTCGGCCCTACGAAAACCGGCGCTGTTCGTAGGTGCGAAATTCATTCGCACGGGCGCACCCGGGATTCGTTGCACTCGTCCCGGGCTACGGCGTCCAGCGCACGTCAATGAGCATGCTGGGCACGGGCGGAATGCCCGCGCTCCCCGGAATGTGCAAATTCACCCTTCGCCATCGCCAGATGATGCGGCTGGTGATGCGACCCGCTCACGAGGATGCCAATGAAGCCGAGGCCGCGGATGTGCTGCACCTCCTTCGGATCGCCGGCCGTGACGGTGAGCAGGACGCCCTTGTCGAGCGGCGCCGTTTTCGCGCTCCAACCGTTGAGCCCGTTGATCTCAGCGGCGTGCGACGGAACCATGCGCTGAATCGCGGCGAGCGTGCGTCCGGAGCCGGTGACGGCGATCTCCAGGCCGCCGTCCACCGACTTGGTTGCGACATCGGCCTGCAGCGTCACGTCGTTCATGTCGATGAGGTGCTGCCGCAGCGCTTCGAGATCGACTTTCGACCAGTCGGTCTTGGGGTCGGACTCGAGCACGCGGACGACTTCCTGTATGGCGCCGAAGGCGTCCTGTCCGGGCAGAGTGGGCACCCCGCCTTGCATCTCTCGGCCGTGCATGCGCGCCATCATCTGCATCATCTGCTCGTGATGCTGCATCATCGCGCGCATGTCACCGTCGAACGGCTTCGCATGATCCATCATCGCCGCCGCGCCGCCGTGATCCATCATCCCAAGCGCCGCGGGCTGGCCGTCGGCCGGCGACGCAGCGCGGACGGCTGGCGCGAATGCAAGCATGACCGCGCCGGCCATCACCGCCGCTGCTGCGAACCAAACTCTTGATGTGTAACCTTTCATGGCAGCCTCTGCTGGATGTTAACGCTGCCGACAATACGCTGCAGTCCCGGCGCCGCATATGATCTGGATCATGGCCGGCGCATCTTCCGCAGTGCGATGGCGGCGCGGCTTCGGCGAATAACGCCCTCCTTCTCCAGCTCCGAGAGCGTGCGGTAGAGCGCTTCCTGGGTGAGGCCGATTTCCACCGCGAGGTCCATCAACGTGCCTTCGAGCGGCATTGTGCGCCCGTCTGGACCGACCGCGAACGCAAGGTGATGCAGAACGCGCTCGCGCGCCGACCGAATGTTCCGCTCCTCAAGGCGGGCGCGTAGCGAAATGATCTGCTGCGCGAGGACCGCCATGAAGCGCTCCCCGAGCGATGGCTCGGCGCGGAAAGCCGAAAGCAGGTCCCGGTTCGGATAGATGCGCACCAGAGAAGCAACCGCCGCAACGGCGTCGCAGTGATAGACAGTGGCAAACAACGCCGCCTCGGCGAACAGCTCGCCCGCTCGCGCCGTATGCAGCACCACGGGATGGCCGGCGACCGTGTTGCGAACAAGACGCAGCCGGCCGCGCTCAACCTCGAAGATGGCGACCGCCTTGTCGCCTTGGCGGAACAGCGCTTCGCCCGCCGCAAGCTCGCGGACGCGTGAGCGCTCGCGGATCACGGCCGGGAGCCAATCAAGGGAGGACATGGCAGCAGTGCGTAGCCCGGGTTGAGCGCGCAGTACGATACCCGGGGCGGCGTCCCGGGGTTCGCTGCACGCATCCCGGCTACGGCCTTTGCCTCACCGGCGTCTGCATGAACTTGCACAGCAGCCGGTGGAAATGATGCGTGCCGCGCTCGCGCGTGGGCGAATAGCGGCCCCTGCGGTAGAACCGTGAGCGGACCCCACGCTGCACGGCTTCCACGATCGCCTCGTCTTCGAGCTCGACATCGTGCAATGCCGCGCCCGCGCCCTCTCCGAGCTTCGCTTTGTCCCACACGTACGCGCGGAACTCGATGCGCGTGCGGTCGATCGCCTCCGGCACGACGCGATTGAGCGACAATCCCCAGGGATAAAAATTCAACATGAGGTTCGGAAAGATCCAGGCGTAATACGCCGCGACGCGCCGCCCGTGAGCAGGCGCGTCCGGAGGGAAATCGAACGCCGCTTCTCGCTCTTTCGCCAGCGCAAGCTGCAGGGTCGCATAACGGAAGAGCTCGTCCGCATAGCTGCCGTAGTCGACGACGCGGTTGAGACCGGCGTGAACGAACGGGATGTGGAAGCCTTCGAGGTAATTCTCTACGTACAGCGCCCAGTGCGCCTTGACGACGTAGTCGCGGCTCTGCGCCGGATCCGGGCGAAGACGCTCGAGCGGCAGCGCCGCCAGCCGCGCCACGATATCGCCGAAAAATGCCTCGAGCGGCGCGGCGGGATCGAGTGCGGCAAAACCGTGATTCGCCCAGGCGGCGAAGTGAACCTGCCGCAGGTTGTCGGAGGCCGACGGAAAGTTCTTGGCGTCGGTGAATTCCGGCATGAAGGTCATGCGTCCGGAGAGATCGAAGCGCCGCGAATGGTAGCCGCAGCGGATCTGCTCGACTGCGCTGCACGGTGCGCGCACGAGGATGTTGCCGCGATGCGTGCATACGTTGGAAAGACAGCGCAACGTGCCCGCGCCGTCGCGCGAAAGCAGCAGCGGCTCGTCGAGGAGCCCGGGCAGCAGCGCGCGCGGGGACAGCGACCCGGATTCGGCGACGTCCGCGAGATCGCCGATCCATTGCCAGGTCCGCGCGAAGATTCGCTCGCGCGCCAGCGCATACGTCGCCTCGTCGCGATAGAACGCGCTGTCGAGGGTTGAAGCGACGGTGATGTCGGGATCGACGGAGTAGGCGGACACTACCAGGGCTCTCGCAGGCGCGAATTCATTCGCACATTGTCCCATGCCAACCACGCGGCCGAATAAATTCGGCCCTACGAAACTCCCTTCACGAGCTTCGCAAAGTCAGGTGCCGGCCGCAGTTTCTCCGAGCGCGATGTCGACCGTCATCTCCTTCATGAGCGGTTCCAGCGCGCGCCGCAGCTCATCGTTCGGAACCGACTCCGGCACCAGGAGAAACGCCTTGACCTTGAACAGCTGTTCGGCGGGCGTGGTGCCATCGACGATCTCGGTGTGGAGGTCCTCGATGCTTACTCGCCGCCTCGCAAGACTTCCGGACAATTCGCGGACGATACCGGGCCGATCGTGCCCGACCAATTCGAGCTTGACCGCGCGGCGTCCGGCGGGAACCGGGATCTGCTCCTTCTTGGCGATGACGACGTGCACTCCCGACGGCTCCAATTCGCTCAGGGCGGTGGCGAGCGGCTCGGCGTTCAGCGGAGGCACTTCGAAATGCACCAGTCCGGCGAACTGCCCGGCGAGGGTCGCAATGCGGCTTCCCGCCCAGTTGGCGCCGAAGCCCTGCGCCTGCTCCGACAGCAGACTCACAATGCCGGGACGATCGGGGCCCGTCACCGTCGCCACGACCGACGTGATCGGCGATTTGCCTTCGTCCGTTAGCGAAACGCTCCTGCGAATCATCGGCGCTTTGGTCGCAAATCGCTCGTCCTGCGGGTGCGCGGGAACTTCGCCGTGCTGCCGGGCATGGCGAACGACCCTCGTCAGGAGGTCGAGACCCATCGGTGCCAATGCGCGTTCCCACAACTCGCGCGCCGTTTCGCCCTTGACGACAAAGCACCAATCCTGCGCGGCGATGGCGCCCGCATCCATGGTGTCAGCCAGGTGATAGACCGAGCCTCCCGCTATCGGATCGCCTTCCAGGATCGTCCACTCCACGGCGGCGATGCCGCGATGCCGCGGCAGCAGCGAAGGATGATAGCCAACGCCACCAAGGCGCGAACGCGCCAGCGCCTCCCTGCTGACTCGTGCGTGGGTGTGCGCGGCCACGATGAGCTCCGTCCCCTCGGCGATCGCACCCCCGGGCACATGCTTGGGGTTTTCGAGCAAGTGGACGGGCACGCCGGATTCCTGCGCCGCAAGCGCCAGTCGGTCGTCGGCCGACGGCGCAACCACGCGCGCGATTTCGGCGCCATCGTTGCGCAGGACTTCGAATACCTTGGCCCCGAAAAAGCGCGACCCGACCACTGTGCACTTCATCGAAGCGAGGCTGCCGATGCGGTGCGGACCGTGCAGGGCCGCTGAGGATGGGCGTCGCCGTTACGCTCAGAAGGCATGTTTCGTTTTCGATTGCTTCGATTTGCGCACATGCGTCGTCAGGCGCGACAGGGATGGCTTTGGCGGTGGCGACCGTGATTTTAGGCATTAAGCTGCGTCGTGCCTAGTATCGCTGTCGGGTTGTGTCGTTTGATCGACTACCGCAGAATAGCGTGCCATTGGCGCCGCCGCTATTGATCCGGCCGTCGAACCAGCGAGGGCCGGAGGGCGGGTGCTCAGTTACGATGAGGCAATGTCAGAAGCGCGCTCATGGCTTCAGGGCGCGCGTGGAGCGCACATTCAGTGACGCCACTGATTCACGGCCTCTTGAGCAAATCATGACTCAACCCGTCACCCTGCCCGATCTTTCCGCCCGACCGTTTCATTTGACCGTCGAACGCGTGATGAGCGCTCCGCCTCACGTGCTTTTTGCGGCGTGGACCAGGCATTTCGATCGCTGGTTTGCCGCGCCGGGGTCCGTGCTTATGGATGCGAAAGTCAACGCGGTGTTCTTCTTCGAGACCGTGCACAAGTTCGAAGAACAGCGTTCAGCGCAGCGCCATCCCCACTACGGCCGATTCCTGAAATTGGAGCGAGACCAGCTGGTCACGCTGACGTGGGTGACCGGAAAGGAAGGCACCAAGGGCGCGGAAACCGTGGTCACTGTCGAATTGGCGCCACAGGGCGAAGGAACACATCTGCGCCTCACGCACGCGGGTTTCTACGACGCTGAGTCGCGGGACCAGCACCAGCAGGCCTGGCCGATCGTCCTCGAGCACCTCGATCAAAGGACGAAAGACGCATAACGGCGTGAGCTTTGGCGCAGCGCGGCATGGTAGATGCCGGCGGATTAACGGAATTTAATGATTCGCCAATGCCGGGTCAACCCGGCCGGCTTCATAGTGTCCACAGGCGCGAGTATCGA
>DASXQW010000273.1:0-2088 GCA_036506975.1 Casimicrobiaceae bacterium
CGGATCGCTGCCGAAGCTCCAAGTGATGGATGATTCGGTCGCCAAAGCCGTGGATGCGAGGAAATAGGCCAACTTCAGCTGCTCTTCAACGCCCAGGGCTCTGGCGATCGTGATTCAAGCGTTTCCACACGACCTCGACCCCTACCGGACAATCGCGCTACGAAAACCGGACGTACTGACGCCGGTATCGGCCGATCTGCGCCAGTCGCCCCCAGGAAACCTGTCACCAATGAGGAAAGCGCTACCTTGCACCGGTCATGCCGAATGGGGTTCGATCGGCTCAAGCGGCAACGGAATTCCAGCCTCTCCGAACACCTCGCGCAAGGCTGACAATCCGTTTAGAGCCGCCGGGAAACCTGCGTAGACGGACATCTGCATCACCACCTCGACCAATTCCCCAGGCGTGCATCCGACGTGCAATGCTGCGTGGATATGCACGCGCAACTGAGGCGCAGCGTTGCCCAATGCACAGAGGGCCGCGACGACCGCCAGCTCGCGTTCACGCAGTCCCAGCCCCGCCCGGGAGTAGATGTCGCCAAATGGAAATTCCACCACGTAAGTCGCGAAGTCGGGGAACGACTTGGCCAATGACTCCACGACTTGCAGCCCGGCTTCGCCGTCGACACGGCTCAGTTGCTTTGTGCCCCTGACGTAACGCTCTGATCTCGCTTGCATTCATAGCTCCAAAGAAATTTCCGAGGTGACACCTTAGAAGCGAAGCGAATGAAACGGAATGACCGAATTGGTGATACCTTTTCGGTATGGCGAAGCGCTTGGATTCCCGTTCCTTGGGCATGTTCGCGGCCGTAGCTGCCGCAGGGAACTTCCGGCATGCGGCCGATACCCTCCACATGTCGCAGCCGCCGCTCAGCCGCGCGATCAGGGCACTCGAGGAACGGCTCGGGGTGCGACTGTTTGACAGGGACACCCAGGGCGTTGCGCTGACCAACGCCGGGCGAAAGCTGCTGCCGCGCGCCCAACGCATCCTTCGCCTCATCGCCGAGGCCGAAGAGGCCATCGCTGGAGACAAGGATCCCAGACGCCTGAAGATTGGCATCACCAGCGCAATCGAACTCAACTGGTTCTCCGGCTTGGCAGCGCGAATCGGCGTCGAACGCCCTGCGCTATCCGTATCATCAGTCTCCGACACATCGCCGCGCTTGGTCCGCGCGCTGCGGATGCATAAGTTGGACGCTGCGATTATTGCCTTGCCAACAGAAGTCGCTGACCTGTCTGTCACGCCACTCGATCGACAGCCAATGGTGGTTGCAGTGTCATCGTCGCATAGGCTGGCGCGTCGGCGAGCCATTGCGCTCATCGACCTACTGGGAGAATCGGTCTTCCAGTTCGACCGTGCTCGTCAACCGGCGTTCTTTGACCATTGCCAAGCAGTGTTTGCTCGCCATGGCGTTGCACTGAATGCCGTACCGGAGCCGGCAGACCATCACGTCCTGCTTGCCGGGGTCGCGAACGGCAGCGCGTTGGCGCTACTGCCCGCATCCTTCATGTCGATCAGGCGATCAGGGGTCAGCTACAGACCACTGAAGGAGGGCGAGGAGTTGTCGATTGGCGTCGGGTTGGCGACCTTGAGCGAAGACGCAGAATTGCGAAGGCTGCTCTTGAACTGCATCGAACATCTCGTACGCGAAACGTCCGCGGCAGCCGCGGGACCGAGACGCGGCAAGCGGGGAATGCGAGGAAAATCGTAGCGGCTAACTCCCCCAGCGCTGCCGCGAACGTCCGGTTGCGGGAGATTTTCGGGTTACGCCGGAATGTCGGGAAGTGGCCTATTCTGTTGAAAAACTGTTTAAGAGTTAATCAACGCGTCTTTACCGGGGGTCATAAACCATCACCCAACCGCGTAGCGTTCAACAGCGGCCGTTTTATGAGGTCGAATTTTGGCGACATAACTCTTCCGCTCCGCGAAACGAGTTTTTCAACAGAATAGGCCACAAGCTGTCATATGGTTGCGTTCCCGATTGCAGTCGCTCGATAGCGCTGTCGGACCCACAGCAGACGCTCGCCTTTTCACACGTGTAGTCATGCAAAAACGGTTGAACGCGATCGAGAATCATAGGCCCACCAGGG
>DASXQW010000274.1:0-2891 GCA_036506975.1 Casimicrobiaceae bacterium
GGATAGGACCTGTAGCGAGAACCCGCTCGATGGCAGCAGCACCGCCGCATGCACACAAGGGCCGCGGCGCGACCTTCAATCCCGCCAACCGCTTTCGCCGCGACGCGCGCGAAGCGGTCGATGATGGCTGGGCGCCGCCGGGAGGCATCCCAAGCGACGATGAGCCGCCGCCGCTCAAGACGACAGTGTCGATCCAGAAGGCGCGAACGATCATCGCTCGCAACGATTCGCCCGACATTCCGTTCACGCAGTCGATCAATC
The DNA here is from genome assembly GCA_036506975.1 of Casimicrobiaceae bacterium. Lineage (GTDB taxonomy): Bacteria > Pseudomonadota > Gammaproteobacteria > Burkholderiales > Casimicrobiaceae > PALSA-1003. Next base: position 262 of record DASXQW010000274.1, read on the forward strand.
CCTACCAGGGTTGCGAGCATGGTTGTGTCTACTGCTACGCACGGCCCTCGCACGCATATCTCGATCTCTCGCCGGGGCTCGACTTCGAGACCAAGCTCTTCGCCAAGCCGAATGCTGCGACCCTGCTGCGCGCCGAGCTGGCGCATCCCGGCTATCGCTGCGAGCCGATCGCACTCGGTACCAACACCGATCCATACCAGCCGATCGAGCGCGAGTGGAAGATCACGCGCCAGGTGATCGAAGTGCTCGCCGAGTGCGAGCATCCGCTGACGATCACGACCAAGGGCGTGCTTATCCTGCGCGACCTCGATCTGCTCGCGCCGATGGCGGCCAAGAACCTGGCGCGGGTCTACGTCTCGATCGCAATGCTCGATCGCGAGCTCGCGCGCAAGCTCGACCCGCGCGCGCCTTCACCACAGCGGCGGCTGGAGATGATCAAAGCGCTGTCTGACGCCGGAGTGCCGGTTGGCGTCAGCGTCGCGCCGGTGATTCCGCAGCTGACCGACAAGGATCTGGAAGCGATTCTCGAAGCGGCGGCGGCGCACGGCGCACGCTTGGCAACGTGGGTCATGCTGCGGCTGCCGTACGAGGTGAAGGACCTCTTCCGCGACTGGCTCGCGCAGCATTACCCGCTGCGCGCCGAGCATGTGATGAGCATCGTGCAGCAGATGCGCGGCGGCCGCGACAACGATCCGGCGTTCGGTTCGCGCATGCGCGGGCAGGGACTGTTTGCCGACCTGATCGCCAGGCGTTTCCAGCTCGCATGCAAACGGCTTGGACTGAACGAGGAGCGCACGCTGCGCCTCGACGCGACTCGTTTTCGCCCGCCCAAAGGACTGGCAGCGGCCGGTCAACTCGATCTGTTCGCCTGAGCTTCGAAACAACGCAGCCGCAAGCTATCACGCCAACGGGAAGTCATGGATCCGCAAAGCGCGACGGACGATCTCACCGAACGGCTGGCGCGGTGCTACACCGGGGCAGTGCACGACGTCCTGCGCATGATGGGGCACGAGGACTTCGTGCTTCCCGCCGAGATCAAGCCGATCGCGTCGGGAATGAAACTCGCCGGACCTGCATGGACGGTCGCAGGACACCTCGATCGCACCAAGACGCGCCACGACACGCTGCTCGCCTGGTGCACGCTGCTCGCCAAAGCACCCGCGCGGCACGTGATCGTCTGTCAGCCGAACAACCACGAGGTTGCGTTGATGGGCGAGCTGTCGGCGCACACGCTCAAAGCGCGCGGCGTGCTCGGTTTCATCGTCGACGGCGGCTCGCGCGATACCGAGCTGGTGGTCGAGCAGGGCTTCCCGGTGTTCTGTGCATTCCTCACGCCGGCGGATATCGTCGCGCGCTGGATACCCGATCGTTTCGGCGAGCCGGTGACTATCGGCGCAGTCACCGTCGCGACCGGGGATTACGTGCTCGGCGACCGCGATGGCGTCGTCGTCGTTCCGGCCGCGATTGCCGGCGAGGTCATCGCCAGGACCGAGGAGGTCGTTGCGACGGAAAGCGACATGCGCCGCGCGCTGATCGACGGGATGGACCCCGTCGCGGCCTACAACAAGTACGGCAAGTTCTAGACCCCCCGAAGTTTGGCAAGGAGCCGCGGCGACGGCCGGCGGGCACGCAAAACGGTGCAGCTACATTTTCGTATACAGCTAACCATGGGTAGGAGTACACGCACTTCGATCCGCCGTCGGCCGCGGTTCGCCCGCCGCGCTGGAAGCGCTTTCGCGCCCGCTCCTCATCGAGTTCACCGCGCGTCGAAACGCTCGCAGTCGCCGCCGGAGATGTCACCGCCCCGTCCACGAGAGGCATCCGTGCCGATTCGCGCGCCACCCGAATTTCCGCACGACTACGCGGCACTGGCCGGCATATGCTCCTCCTTCACGTCGAGCACCTTTTCCGGCTCCTCCGCCTCATCGTCGGTCTCTTTGTCGAGTACGCGGCGCATGCGTTTCTCGTCGAGCTCGCCGCACCACTTGCCGACGACAACCGTCGCGACACCGTTGCCGATGAGGTTGGTGAGCGCGCGCGCTTCCGACATGAAGCGGTCGATGCCGAGAATCAGCGCGAGGCCCGCCACCGGTACATTGCCGACCGCCGACAGCGTCGCCGCCAGCACGATGAAGCCGCTGCCCGTGACACCGGCCGCCCCCTTGGACGTCAACAAGAGCACCAGCAGCAAGGTGAGCTGCTGCGTCAGTGTCATCGGCGTGTTGGTGGCCTGCGCGATGAACACGGCGGCCATCGTCAGATAGATCGAGGTGCCATCGAGGTTGAATGAATAGCCGGTCGGGATGACCAGCCCCACCGTCGATTTCTTTACGCCGAGGTTCTCGAGCTTGGCCATCATCCGCGGCAGCACCGATTCCGACGACGATGTGCCCAGAACGATCAACAGCTCCTCCTTGATGTACCTGATGAACTTCAGGATCGAGAAGCCATGGAATCGGGCGATCAACCCCAGCACCACCAGGATGAAGACAAGGCACGTCAGATAGAACGTACCCATCAGCTTGCCGAGCGAAAGCAGCGAGCCGACGCCGTATTTGCCGATCGTGAACGCCATGGCGCCGAAGGCGCCGATGGGGGCCACCCTCATGATGTAGCCGACGATCACGAAG
>DASXQW010000275.1:0-6822 GCA_036506975.1 Casimicrobiaceae bacterium
TCACTTCTTCTTGGCCGCTTCAGCTGCCTCCCTCGCCGTCTCCTTTTCGTACGAGGCCTTGTCGAAGCTCCCGCCCGAGCCCTTCGCGACGTCGCGGACGACCGCCCATGTCGTCTTGTAGTTGATCGGGAAGAAACGGTCGGCACCGTCGAAAGCTTTCTGCATCTCCGGAGGGAAGCGGTAGTCGTAGAAGCAGCCGAGCATCTTGTCGACGAGCTTGGGATCGAGGTCGTGCGCGTAGGCGAATGAAGAGGTCGGGAACTTCTGGCTGCGATAGATGATCCGAAAATTCGATTCCTTCACCTGCCCGCGCTCGGCCATGCGATGGAAGACGTCGGAGGCGACTGCGCCGGCGTCGTAATCGCCGGAATTCACACCCATCACCGACTGATCGTGCTTGCCGGAGAAGATGATCTTGTAATCCTTGTCGGGCGTCAGGCCTTCACCCGGAAAGAGCGCCATCGGCGCCATGTGCCCAGAATTCGACGACGGCGAAGTGTGCGCGACTTTCTTGCCCTTGAGATCGGAGAGCTTCTGATAAGGCGAGCTCGCCTTCACGATCACGATCAGGTTGTAGCCCTGAAACTCTTTCGCGGTTCCCTTAACCGCGAACGGCACCGCGCCGGCCAGATTGACAGCGAACGCCGTGGGGCCGGTCGAAAATCCGCCGACGTGCAGTCGGCCCGAGCGCATCGCCTCGATCTCCGCCGCGTTCGATTGCACCTGATAGAACACGACCTTCTTGTCCAGGCATTTCGCGAGGTGTGTCGTGAACGGCTTGAAGATATTCTCGTAGACGGCGGGATCCTCGACCGGCGTATAGGTAAAGACGATCGTCGCCGGATTTTTCCATTTCTTCGAATCGGCCGGCGCGTCCGCGACCATGTCGTTGTTGTCATCGCAGTACATCATGTCGAGCTCGCCGCGATGTTTGCAGGCATCGGCGGCGCAAGCACCGGCGGAGAGCAGGAGCAGGCTAAAGCCGATGGCTGCCGGAGCGATGCGCATTTTCATGGGTTTCCTCCTCAAGAGTGGCCGCCTCCACCGCGGCTCCGGGCCGCATTTTCGCACAGATGGCGTCCCCGGCGCCGCTGTGCGAGACTGCGGCCGCCGCCCGGCAAAAATGCGATAATTCCGTTGTCATGAAACCATTGCAAGTCGCGATCCTTGCCGCAGGGAAGGGTAAGCGCATGCATTCCGCGCTGCCCAAAGTCCTGCATCCGCTCGGCGGGAAGCCCTTGCTCGCGCACGTGCTCGCGACCGCGCGGGCCATGACCCCGCGTGCGATCTGCATCGTCGACGGCGCCGGCGACGCTCTGCGCACGCGCTTTCCCGATGCCGATCTTGTCTGGGCGCGGCAGGATCCGCCGCGCGGCACCGGCGACGCGCTGCGCTGCGCCCTTGCCGCGCTCCCGCCCGACGGCGTGACGCTGGTGATGTTCGGCGCCGATCCGCTGGCGCGCGAAGCGACTTTGCGGGAAGTCGTCGAGCACGCGCAGCGGGGCGCCTTATCGTTGCTCACGATCGACCTCGACGATCCTTCGGGATACGGCCGCATCGTTCGCTCCGCCGACGGGCGTGTTGCCGCGATCGTCGAGCACAAGGATGCGAGCCTCGAGCAACAGGCGATACGCGAAATCAACACCGGCGTCATGGCGGCGCCGACCACGGCCTTCGCGCATTGGCTGGCGGCGATCGACAATCGCAATTCGAGCGGCGAATATTTCCTGACCGATGTGATTGCGCTCGCGGTACGCGACGGCGTGGCGGTGGCGACGACGAGCGCGGCGAGCGTCACCGAAGCACTGGGCGTCAACAGCCAGCGCGATCTCGCCGAGTTGGAGAGGCGTTATCAACGGATCCAGGCGGACGCGCTTCTCGACGCTGGAGTGACACTCTCGGATCCAGCGCGCATCGACGTCCGCGGTACGCTCGTCTGCGGCCGCGACGTAACGATCGATGTCGGCTGCATCTTCGAGGGCGGGGTGACGCTGGGCGACAATGTCGCAGTCGGCGCGCATTGTGTACTACGCGATGTGAAGATCGGAAATGGCACCGCGATCGCTCCGTTTTCGCATATCGAGGACGCGTCGATTGGTGCACAATGTCGCATCGGGCCGTATGCGCGCATCCGGCCGGCAACGGTGCTCGCCGACGCTGTTCATGTCGGCAACTTCGTTGAGGTCAAGGCGAGTACCATCGGAGTGCGCAGCAAGGTCAATCATCTGACCTACGTCGGCGACTCGACCGTCGGGCGCGACGTCAATATCGGCGCCGGCACGATCACCTGCAACTACGACGGGGCAAACAAGCATCGCACCATCATCGAGGACGACGTGCACATCGGTTCCGACACGCAGCTCGTCGCTCCGGTGACCATTGGGCGCGGCGCAACCATCGGTGCCGGCACGACGGTCTGGAAGGATGTCCCGCCGGAGGCGCTGGCGATGAACGAGAAGACCCAGGTCGCGCGAAGCGGCTGGAAACGACCCAAGAAAGGCTAGAGATGTGCGGCATCGTCGGCGCCGTCGCGCGCGAAAACGTCGTACCGGTCCTTATCGATGGCATCCGGCGGCTCGAGTATCGCGGCTACGACTCTGCGGGCCTCGCCGTGATCAACGGCAGCCTGCAGCGGCTGGTCAGCACCGCGCGCGTTGCCGATCTCGCTGCGCAAGCCGAAGCGACGCACACCATGGGAACGACCGGTATCTCGCACACGCGCTGGGCAACGCACGGCGCGCCAACGCAGGCCAATGCGCATCCACACGTCAGCCATGACGAGATCGCGGTCGTCCACAACGGAATCATCGAGAATTTCGAGCCTCTGCGCGAGCGGCTCGAGAAGCAGGGCTATCGCTTCGTCACGCAGACCGACACCGAGGTCATCGCGCACCTGATCCATGTCAATTACCGCGGCGACCTGCTCGACGCGGTGAAGAAGGCGGTGGCGGAATTCCGCGGCGCCTACGCCATCGCGGCGATCACCACGCGCGAGCCCAACCGCATGGTCGGCGCGCGCGCCGGCAGCCCGTTGCTGGTCGGCGTGGCCGAGCACGACCATTACCTCGCGTCGGACGCGAGCGCGTTGAGCTCCGTGACGAAGCGTGTCGTGTATCTGGAGGAGGGCGACATCGCCGACGTCACGCGCGAGGCTTACACGGTCTATGACACGAGCGGCGCGCGCGTATCGCGGCCGATTGTCACCGTGAAGACGTCGGGCGACGCGGTCGAGCTCGGTCCGTATCGCCACTTCATGCAGAAGGAGATATTCGAGCAGCCGCGGGCGATCGCCGACACGCTGGAGAGTGTGGGCAGCATCGGCCCGGCGCTGTTCGGTGAAAGTGCCGCGGAAGCGCTGGCCAACGTCGACGCCGTGCACGTGCTCGCCTGCGGCACGAGCTACTACTCGGGAATGGTCGCGAGGCTTTGGCTCGAAGCGGTTGCCGGATTGCCCGCGCAAGCAGAGATCGCGAGCGAGTATCGTTACCGTGAGAGCGTGCCGGACCCCGATGCGCTGGTCGTCGTCGTTTCGCAATCGGGCGAGACGGCGGATACGCTCGCCGCGCTCAAGCACGCGAAGATGCTCGGGCATCGCCACACGCTCGCGATCTGCAACGTCGCGACCAGCTCGATGGTCCGGCAAACCGAGCTCACGTTTCTCACCCGCGCCGGCGTCGAGATCGGCGTCGCGTCGACCAAGGCGTTCACGACCCAGCTCGTGGCGCTGTTCCTGCTCACGCTCACGCTGGCGAAGCTGCGCGGCCGATTGAGCGCGGACGTGGAAGAACGCTGGCTTGCGGGCTTGCGACACCTGCCGGCGGCGATTCAGGCGGTGCTGGCGCTCGAGCCGGCGATCATCGCCTGGGCCGAGCAGTTCTCCAGGAAACAGGACGCGCTCTTTCTCGGCCGCGGTCTGCATTACCCGATCGCGCTCGAAGGCGCCCTCAAGCTCAAGGAAATCTCCTATATCCACGGCGAGGCCTATCCCGCGGGCGAGCTCAAGCACGGGCCGCTGGCGCTGGTCGACTCGAACATGCCCGTGGTGGCGATCGCGCCGAACGATGCGCTGCTCGAGAAGCTGAAGTCCAATCTACAGGAAGTGCGGGCGCGCGGCGGTGAGCTCTACGTGGTCGCCGACGCCGACAGCCGCATCCAGTCGAGCGAGAGCGTCCATGTGCTACGGCTGCCCGAGCACGCCGGCCTGCTCTCGCCGATCGTGCACACGATTCCGCTGCAATTGCTCGCGTATCACACCGCGGTGATGCGGGGAACCGATGTAGACAAGCCGCGGAACCTTGCGAAGTCGGTGACGGTTGAATGAGGGAATCGACGAGAGCCGCTGCTTGCGGCGGAGGCTAACGTGAGCGCAGCGAACGTTAAGCGAGCGACAGCGAGCGGCCGGAGGCACAAGCCGCGGAATCTGGCGAAGTCGGTGACCGTCGAGTAGCAGGATGATGGCGATGGCGGTGAAGCCAACGCCGCGAGTTCAGTTCCGCCTGCGTATCACGAGTGGTGACGACATCGCGGTGGGCCCAGGCAAGGTCGACTTGCTCGAAGCGATCGCGTCGACGGGATCGATCACCGCTGCGGCACGTCAATTGGGAATGTCGTACCGCCGCGCGTGGCTGCTCGTCGACACGATGAACCGCTGCTTCGAGCAGCCGGTCGTCGCCACGGAAGCCGGAGGCAAGCGCGGCGGCGGGACGCGGCTGACAGCGACCGGCCGGCGGGCGATTGCGCACTACCGGCGCATCGAACGACTCGCCGCAAAGGTATCCGCGGGAGAGCTCCGAAGCTTGGTGAAATTGCTACGGCGCTGACTTGTAGCCCGGGTAAGCGCAGCGAAACCCGGGCATCCCCCCGATCAAGTCCGGGGTCAGCGGGGGCTACGCGTACCCGACGCTGCGGCGATCGAACGACACGGCCTTGACCAGCGCATAGATCTGCTGGCCCTCGGCGAGCCTGAGATCGACGCGCGAGCGCTTGGTGATCCTGGCTACGAGAGAGGCCGCGCCGACGCGAAGCTGGACCTCGACGATCGGACCGCCCGGGTCGGCGATCGCGACCAGTGTTCCCGGCAATACGTTGACGACGCTCAGTCCTTCCGGACGGGTCAGCGCCAGCGCTACGTCGCGCGCGCGAATGCGCACGCGCACGCGTTCGCCGACCAGCGCCTCGACGTTCGGCACGGTCAGCTCGCCGCCTTCGAATCGCAGTATCGTCAGTCCATACTCCGTATCGTGTGCCGCGACGACGGTGTCGATAACCGCGCCCGCCTCGTAGCGGCCCGTCTGCGGGCGCAGGTCGAGCCGCCCCATGATCTCGTCGACATCGCCCACGGCGATCGCCTTGCCGTCGGAGAGAATGACAACCGTATCCGAAAGGCGGGTGATCTCCGCGACCGAATGACTCACATACACGATCGGGATGGCGAGGTCGTCACGCAGCAACTCGATGTAACGCAGCACCTCATCGCGCCGCGCGACGTCGAGCGACGCCAGCGGTTCGTCCATCAGCAGCAGCCGCGGCTGCGCCAGCAGCGCGCGGCCGATCGCGACGCGCTGTTTCTCACCGCCGGAAAGCGCGTCGGGCAGGCGATGCAGCAATCGCCGCAAGCCGAGCAAGTCGATGATGTGCTCCGGCGCGATGACGCGTGCCGCCGCCGGGGCTCGGTGAAATCCGTAGAGCAGATTGGCCTCGACGTTAAGATGCGGGAAGAGCAGATCGTCCTGGAAGACGTAGCCCAGCCGCCGCCGTTCGGGCGGGAGATCGACCCCGCGCTCACTGTCGAAGAGCGTTTCGCCGTTGACGACGATGCGGCCGCGCAGCGGGCGGGCGATACCGGCCAGAGTATTGACCAGGCTCGTCTTGCCCGCCCCCGAGCGCCCGAACAAGCCGACGATCGGCGCGTCGGCCTGGAATGCAACCTCGAGCCGGAAGTCGCCCAGAATCTGCGTGACGTCGACGTCGATCATGATCGCGACCGGCGCGCGACGGCGGTCTTCCTGCGCGCGATCCATTCGGCGGCGATGAGCGCGACGAACGAGAGGATGACCGCAATCACGCTCAGGCGCAGTGCCTGCGGATCGCCGCTCGGAGTCTGCGTGTACGTATAGATCGCGAGCGGCAGCGTCTGCGTCTCGCCGGGAATGTTCGCCACGAAGGTGATCGTCGCGCCGAACTCGCCGAGGCTCCGCGCGAAGGAAAGGACGACGCCGGTGACGAGACCCGGGAGCGCGAGAGGCAGCGTCACCGAGACAAACACCCAGGTGCGCGAGCCGCCGAGCGTTCTCGCGACCGTCTCGAGGCGACGGTCGATGGCGGAGAACGATAGCTGGATCGCGCGCACCATGAGCGGAAAGCCCATGATTGCGGCGGCGAGCGCGGCGCCTGTCCAGCGAAATGCAAAGACGACGCCGAACCAGCTCTCGAGCCAGGCGCCGATCGGGCCGTGGCGCCCGAACAGGACGAGCAATGCGAAGCCGACCACGACCGGGGGCAGCACCAACGGCAAATGCACGAACGCGTCGAGCAGCGTCTTGCCGGGAAATTCGAACCGCGCGAGGACGTATGCGACAACTATCGCCACCGGCAGGCTGAAGGCGACGCTCACCAGCGCCACCTTGAGGCTCAGCAGAATGATGCCGAGCTCGTCGGCGCTTAAGGCCCACCCGCCAGCCTCACAAAGCTGCGAAGCCATACTTCTCCCAGATCAGGCGCGCCGCGCCCGAGCGCAGAAAATCGAGGAGCGCCTTCGCCGCGGGCGATCGATCCGGCGCCACGAGCGCGGCCGGATACACGATCGGCGCGTGCGTCGCCCGG
>DASXQW010000276.1:0-9920 GCA_036506975.1 Casimicrobiaceae bacterium
AGCTCGGCCAGATCGACACCGAGACCCGTGACGGCGGGAATGCCGCGGGAACGGGCGAGCATCGCGACATGGCTGGTGATGCTTCCGGCGGTCAGCACGAGCGCCCCGCCGCGCGACCAATCGATGCCGAGGAAACGCGAAGGTGCTAAGTCGACCGCCGCCACGATGGCTCCGGGGGGCACGACAGGCTCGATCGCGGATCCGGTCATATGCGCGAGCACGCGGTCGCGGAGGTCGTAAAGGTCGGCAGCGCGCGCTCGAAAATATTCGTCGTCGGCCCCTTCGTAACCGGCGATTTCCTGCTGCATGGCATCGAGCCACGCGCGGTCCGCGGCGCAACCCGCGTCGATCGCCGAGAAAGCCGACTCGGCGAGCGCGTCGTCTTCGAGGAGCGCGACCTGGAATTCCAGGATCGCCGCGGCGTCTCCGGTCGAGCGCGCGATGAGGTCCTTCAGATCGGTCGCTGCGGCGCCCAGCGCCGAGCGCAGCGCCTCCGCTTCGGATTCCGCCGCGCCCGAAGCCACCCGCGCGCCGGAACCGGTCGTCAATGAGAACAGCGCGCCGAGCGCGATTCCAGGAGCGGCCGGCCGGCCTGCGAACCGTTTTTCCATCACCCCTGCGGCGGCTGAGAGGATTCCTCGGCTTCGCTCGCAAAGCCTCGTTCGACGAGCGCGACGATGGCCGCGAGCGCCTCGGCCGCGTCGGAGCCACTCGCGCGAAAATGCAGCGTTTCCCCCTTGGCGGCCTTGAAGCGCATCACCTTCACCGGGCTCTTGGCATCGACCCACGGCCCGCTCGTGGCAAGCGCAAATTCTATACGCGCGCCAAAGCGCTTCGCGAGTTGCGTCAGTCTCACGGAAGGTCGCGCGTGCAGACCGACGTTGTTCGTGAGCAGCACGGACCCGGTGTGCATGGCGTTGGCCTTCGGCACGGGATCGTAAGGAGAAAGTGAGCTCACGTCGGGGACAATTCTTCGGCGGTGCGCCGCACGGCGTCGAGCGTCGCGCCCCCCGATGCTTCGGTGGCAGCCATGACCGCCCCTTCGACCACCGGTGCTTCGCAAACGACGACCTTCTCGCGCCGGCTCGCATCGAGCATCTCGATAGCCATCTCGCTGTTGGTCTCGGCGCCGCCCAGATCCACGAGCACCGCAACGCCGGCGTCGGACCACGCCCGTCCGATCGCCTCGATGATCGCGGCGACGTCGGTCCCCAATCCGCCTTCCTCATTGCCGCCTGTCCATGCGAGCGGCACGCTGTCGCCGACCATCTGGCGCACCATGTCGGCGGCGCCTTCGGCAATCTTCGGCGAGTGCGAAACAATCACGATACCTACGTTGGCCACGTTTATTCCTCCATCGCTGTGCAGACGGCGGCGATCAGCAGCGACGATGATCGCGCTCCGGGATCCATATGACCGATCGAGCGTTCGCCGAGGAACGATGCGCGACCCTTGATGGCCTTCATCGCTATCGTCGCGTCGGCGGCCGCCGCGCTCCGCTCGCGCAGACGATCGAGAAGCGCGGGCCCGTCGGAAGCAAGCTCCTCGTGCACCGGCCCGAGCACATCGAGCATCGTCTTCTGGCCCACATCGGAGCGGCCGATTTTCTTGACTGCCGCAACCGCGGCACCCAGCGCCTGCGCGACCTCGTCCCGGTTCGGCGATACGGACAGACTCTTCCCCAGCGTCATGAGCAGCGTTCCATAGAGGGGCCCCGATGCGCCACCGACCTTCATGACGAGCGTCTGACCCGCCGCGATCAGCGCGTCGGGCAGCGGCTTCACCGCGAGCTCGTCGAGCCGTTCGAGGACCGCCATCGCGCCGCGCCTCATGTTGAGCCCGTGGTCGGCGTCGCCGATGGCCTGGTCGAGCGCGGTCAATTCATCGGCATGCCCGATGACAACGTTTGCCGCTTCCTCGATGAGCCTTCGTTGCATGATCGAATCCACGGGTTGTTCTCTAGTGGGCGCGAACGCGGTCGCCATTCGCGGCAAAGAACAACGGTGCCGTCAACTGGACATCGACGGTGTCGTCGACGGTTATACCGGCGTCGCGATCGCACAGGGTGACCACTTCCGTGCCGGCGATCGTCACATGCAAATGGTTCTGGTCGCCGAGATGCTCGATCCACTTCACTCGACCGGCCGCGCCGCCATTGGCGCCCTTGCGGATGCGCAGGTGCTCGGTGCGCACGCCGATCGTCGTCGTCCCCGGCGGAGCGTCGATGGTCGGGTACAGCTCGCGCGGGATGAGATTGATGGCCGGATTGCCCAACCGCGTCGCCACGTAGGTGTTGACGGGGTCCGTGTAGATGGCGCGCGGGCTGCCGATCTGCACCAGGCGGCCCCGATCGAGCACGCCGATCTGAGTGGCCATCGTCATGGCCTCGGTCTGGTCGTGGGTGACGTAGAGGATCGTGGCGCCGAGCTCGCGCTGGATGCGCTTGAGCTCCACGCGCAACTCGGCCCGCAACTTGGCGTCCAGCGACGACAGCGGCTCGTCCATCAGGTAAATCGACGGGCGGCGGACGAGTGCACGTCCGATCGCCACGCGCTGCATCTGTCCGCCCGAGAGCTGCGTCGCGCGATTGCCCAGCTTGTCCTCGATGTGCAGCAGCCGGGCGATCTCGGTGATCCGTGCGCGAATGCGCGCCTCGGGTTCGCGGTGCGCCGGCGAGCGCAGCGGAAACGCCAGGTTGTCGTAGACGCTCAAGTGCGGATACAGCGAGTATTGCTGGAACACGAACGTGGTGTCGCGTGCCGCCGGAGGCTCGAGCGTGACATCGCGCCCGTCGAGTAGCACGCGGCCGGCGTCCGGAGTCTCCAGGCCGGCGACGAGACGCAACGTCGTCGTCTTGCCGGCGCCGGTCGGTCCCAGCAGGACGATGAATTCCCCGTCGCCGACGCTGAAGCTCAAGTCGACAACCGCTACGGTCGCGCCGAAGCGTTTGGAGACGCCATCGAAGAAGAGCTCAGCCATGCGCGCCACCATCGTACAGGGCCGTGCGCAGCGCACGGCCGGACGCCTTGTCGAACAGCGACAGCTGGCCCGGGCGGAATTTGAGTCCCGTTCTCTCGCCCGGTCGCACGTCGATGTCCGCCGGAATCCGCGCCTTCACGCGGGCACCGGTGACCGTGCTCAGCGTGACGATCTGCGTCGTTCCGAGATACTCGGCGTCGAGGACCTCGGCGCGCAGCGGAGCATGGTCGGACAGCTCGATATGCTCCGGCCGCACGCCGAGCACCAAGTCGGTGTCCGCTCTGCCCTCGCGCACTTCCGGCAGCGCGATGTCGACGCTGCCCACCCGAACGGTTCGATCACCCGGCGCCACCTGGCCACGAAAGCTAAGAAAGCTCATCGGTGGCGAGCCGATGAAATCCGCGACGAACAGCGACACCGGCCGATCGTAGATGTCCTGCGGCGTTCCGAGCTGCTCGACGACGCCGTGGTTCATGAGCGCGATGGTGTCGGCCATCGCCATCGCCTCGAGCTGGTCGTGCGTCACGTACACGGTCGTCGCTCGCAAGCGGTCGTGCAACGCGCGCAACTCGCCGCACATCACGTCGCGGAACTCGGCGTCCAGCGCGCCGAGCGGCTCGTCGAGCAGAAACGCCAGCGGCTCGCGAACGATGGCCCGGCCCAGCGCCACTCGCTGGCGATCGCCGCTCGACAGTCCCGATACCCGGCGGTCGAGCAGATGCTGGATGCGCAGGATCCGCGCCGCTTCCTCGACCCGGGTCTGCACGTCGTGGCGGGACATGCCCTGCGACCGCAGCGGATAGGCGATGTTGGTGCGCACGTTCATGTGCGGATACAGCGCGAAGAGCTGGAACACGAAGGCGATGTCCCGGTGCGAGGCGCGCTTGAAGGCCACATCTTCGCCGCCCAGCAGGATGCGGCCCGACGTCGGCAGCTCCAGGCCGGCGATCATCCGCAGCGTCGTCGTCTTGCCGCAGCCTGACGGCCCGAGCAGGCAGAAGAATTCGCCATCGGGAACCGTGAACGTCGAGTCGCGCACGGCGGTGAAACCCCCGAACGCCTTGTGCAGATGCTCGATGCGGATCTCGGCCATCGCGCCTCACTCCGGAAACTTGGAAACGACCATGAACAACGCGGTGCCGGCCAGCGTGATCAGGAACGACCAGGTGTACAGCGTCAGGGCGAACGGCTGCAGCAGCATGAAGACGCCCGTGGCGATGAGCGTCGTGGCGACCACCTCCATCGGGCCGCGGCGCAGCCAGCGCGGCCAGCGTTCCCGCCCGGTTGGGTTGTCGGCGTTCATTTGCGCAGCGCCCCGAACGTGATGCCGCGCAGCAGATGCTTGCGCAACAGCACGGTGAACACGAGGATCGGCAGCAGGAACAACGTCGAGCCGGCGGCCACCGCGGGCCAGTCCTGCCCGCCCTCGCCGATGATGATCGGGATGAACGGCGGCGCCGTCTGGGCCTCGCCGGAGGTCAGCAGCACCGCGAACGCATATTCGTTCCACGCAAAGATGAGGCAAAAGATCGCCGTGGCCACGATGCCGGTGGTCGCCTGCGGCAGCACGACCTTGAAGAAGGCCTGCAGCCGCGTGTAGCCGTCGACCAGCGCGGCCTCCTCGTATTCGCGCGGTATCTCGTCGATGAATCCCTTCAGCAGCCAGACGGCGAGCGATACGTTTACCGCGGTGTAGAGCAGGATCATCCCGAGGCGCGTATCCGACAATCCGATGTCGCGATACATGAGATAGATCGGAATGGCCACCGCGATCGGCGGCATCATCCGCGTCGACAGGATGAAGAACAGCAGGTCGTCCTTGGCCGGGACCTTGAACCGGGAAAACGCGTACGCCGCGGTGACCCCGAGGACGATCGACAACGCGGTCGAGCCAAACGCGATGATGAGCGAGTTGATGAAGCGCGGCGGATAGTTGGACGGACCGACCACCACCATGTTGCTGGTGCGCGCGAAAGCATCGCAGACACCCGATGCCGGCGGCAGCTGGGCGATGTACTCCGGCGCTTGCCGCGAGCGCGTCGTGAACAGGTTGCAATAGCCCTCCGCGGAAGGCGTGAACAAGACCTTCGGAGGATAGGCGATCGAGTCCGGCCCCGACTTGAATCCGGTCAGGAAGATCCAGGCCAGCGGCACCATCGTGATCACGGCGTAAAGGATGACGATCGCGCCCGCGACACGCTGAGAAAGCGGCGACGGCTGGACCACCGAGTGGGCATGGCTGATTCCGGTCATGGTCAGAGCCTAGCGGTTCTTCACGCGATTGAGCGCCTTGACGTAGATGTTGGCCAGGCCGAACACCGTGACGAAAAGGACAATGGCGAAGGCGGACGAATAGCCGGTCCGCCACTTCTCGAATGCCTCGCGCTTCAACGTGATCGATGCCACCTCGGTCGTCGAGCCGGGCCCGCCCGAGGTCAGCAGGTTGACCATGTCGAACATCTTGAAGTTTTCGATGCCGCGGAAGAGCACCGCGAGCATGATGAACGGCAGCGCCATCGGCAGCGTGATCGACCAGAACTGTCGCCAGGGCGAGGCCCGGTCGACTTCGGCGGCTTCGTAGAGGTAGCCCGGAATCGAGCGCAACCCGGCGAGGCAGATGAGCATGACGTACGGGGTCCACATCCAGGTGTCGACGATGATGATCGACCACGGTGCCAGCTTGACCGAGCCGATCATCTCGAACGACGACGGCGGAATGCCCGCAATGAACGAAACGGCGTAATTGAAGAGCCCGATCTGCGGCTGGTACAGGAAGGCCCAGAAATTGCCGACGACGGCCGGCGACAGCATCATCGGGATGAGGATGACCGTCGTCCAGAAGCCGTGGCCGCGAAAGCGCCGGTCGATCAGGTAGGCGAGCGTGAAGCCGAGCAGCGTCTGCAGCAGGATCGTCCAGAACAGAAAGTGCGCAGTGGACTGCATCGCGGCCCAGACATCCGGATCGGTAAGCACCGACACGTAGTTGTCGATGCCGACGCCGACGACGGTCGCATTGGGCCGGTTGGCCCGGAAATTCGTGAACGAGAGCCAGATCGTCCAGAGCAGCGGAAAGATGTTGATCGCCAGCAGCAAGACGATGGTGGGCGCGATGAACAGCCAGGCGATCGCCCGATCGGACAGGCCGCGAACGCGCCGCGCCAGTGGCTCGGGCGTAGCTTGCGCCCCCTTGTCGAGCAAAACGTAGGGGTCGGGCGCATTCATCATCGAGGCATCATAAGGTAACCGCTGCCATTCCCCGAGGCTTTCGGCCCCGGGGACCCGTTGCTACGGGCGGCAAGCCGCCGTTATTTCATCTTGCCTTCCTCCTTGAAGACCTTCGTCCAGTCGACGACGAGCAGGTCCAGCGCTTCCTTCGCCGTGCCCTTGTCGGCGACGACGTAGTCGTGGACGCGCTTCTGCATCGCGAGCAGCAATTGCGCGTACGACGGTTCCGCCCAGAAATCGTCGACCATGTCCATCGATTCCAGGAACTCCTTCGCGAACGGCGCGCTCTTCACGAAGCCCGGATCCTGCAGCACCGATTTCAGGCACGAGTAGCCGCCGAGCGACCACCATTTCTTTTGCACTTCGGGCGTGGCGAACCACTTGATGTACTGCAATGCTTCGTTGCGATTGGGAGAAGACGCGACGACGGAAATACCCTGCCCGCCGAGCTGCACACCCTTGGTCTTCTCCGAAGGATTGATGAAAAAGCCGATCTTCTCGCCGCCGACGTTCGGATCCTTGTACAAGCCGGGGAAGAACGCGAACCAGTTCATCATCATCGCGACCTGGCCGGACTTGAACGCGTCGAGCCCCTCCTGCATGTACGCGTTGGTGAGCCCCGGCGACGTGCAGCACTTGTAGAGCGCCTTGTAGAACTCCAGTCCCTTCACCGAATCCGCCGAATTGACGAAGCCGCTCATCGAGTACGGCTTCTTCGGGTCGTCGTACTTGAAGCCGAAGGGATACAGGACATTAGTGACGCCCATCGTGATGCCTTCGGAGCCGCGCTCGGTGTAGAGCGCCGCGCCGTAGACCTTCTTGCCGTCGATCACGCGGTTCTGGAAGAACTGGCCGACCTGCTTGAACTCGTCCCAGGTCTTGGGCGCTTCCAGCGCACGACCGTACTTCTGCTTGAACTCGGCCTGCAGCTCGGGCTTGGCGAACCAGTCCTTGCGGTAGGTGAAGGCCACCGCATCACCCATCGCCGGCAGGGCCCAGTAGTTCGGCGTGCCCTTGGGCCACTCGGAGTAGCCCGTCACGGTGGCCGGCATGAAGTCGGCCATCTTGATGCCGTTCTTGTCGAAGAACTCATTCAGCTTGACGTAGTGGCCTTCCGTCGCCGCCGAGCCGATCCACTGGCTGTCGCCGATCAGCAGATCGCACAGCTTGCCCTTGGAGTTCAGCTCGTTGAGCATGCGCTGCGCGAAGTTCGGCCAAGGCACGAACTCGTACTTCATCGCGATGCCGGTCTTGGCGGTGAAGTCCTTCGAGAGCTCCACCAGCGCGTTGGCCGGATCCCAGGCGGCCCAGCACAGCGTCAGCTGTTTTTGCTGGGCCTGGGCGCCGACGCTCGTCAACGTGGCCATCGCGAACGCGCCTGCCGCGATCGCCACCTTGCTCTTCCTGAAGCTCATCCTCGGTCTCCTAGTTGGTCGAAGGGCGCGGCTCGACGGCCGCTGGGATGAACTGTAGGCCCATCAATAAATAAATCACTCAATGAAAACCCTAAATCCATCGAATCAATCGTGAAGCCGCTCAAGGAGCGCCCGCCGTGCTTGGCGGAGACAGCCTGCATCGGCGACACTCCGATGGATTTACTTTCAAAGGCAGCGACAGACCTTTCATGCCGAATCCGCTCACCATCACCCAGATCGCCGAGGCCGCCGGCGTCAGCACGGCCACCGTCGATCGGGTGCTGAACAACCGGCCGGGAGTCAATCCGGCCACGGTCCACAAGGTGCGCGAAGCCGTCGCTACGCTGGGCGGCGGCGCACCGGTGCGCGGGCGCCCGCGCTCGACGTCGAACTACCGCTTCGCCTACGTGCTGCCCGGCACACGGCGCGGCTTCTTCGACCTGGTGGACCGCGTCATCGCGCAGGCCGCCGGCGAATTCCGTCACCAGCACATCACCGAGGTCACGCACCGCCTGCCGGTGGCGGACTTCAACCAGTTCACCGCAGAGCTGATGAAGCTGTCCGACCTGGATGGCATTGCCCTGCTGGCGCCCGACGTGCCACAAGTGAAGCTGGCGATCAACGAGCTGGTGCGCGCCGGCGTGCATGTGGTGACGCTGTTCTCCGACGTGCCGGGCTCGATGCGCGAGACCGCCATCGGCGCCGACAACCGCGCCGCCGGCCGCACCGCCGGGCTGCTGATCGGCCGCTCCTTGCCGCGCGATGCGCCCTCGCTGTGCGCGGTGCTGTCGCCGGCCACGCGCTACGCCGCGGAGATCGACCGCCGCATCGGCTTCCAGCAGGTGATGGAGGAGCGCTTCCCGTCGGCACAGATGCTGCGGCTGTTCGAGCTGCCCGAATCGGACGACGAGGCCTTCGAATACGCACGCGCAGCGCTGGCGCCGGCGGCGCTCGACGGGCCTCTGGCGGCCGTCTACAACGTCGGCCCGGGCAGCTTCGGCATCTCACGCGCGCTGGCCGCCGTGGGCTACGACCACACGCTGATGTTCGCCGCCCACGACATGCTCGAGGTGCACCGCTCGATGCTGATCTCCGGCACGATGAGCTATGTGCTCGACCAGGACGTGCATTACGTGGTCACCTCGGCCGCGCGCGTGCTGCGCGCCCTGTGCGATGGCGTGCGCGGCGCGCTCTCGATCGGCAACCCGCGCGTGGACATCGTGACGGCGGAAAATCTCGCGTGACAGTCTCGGCAGAGCGTTCCAGAATCTGCCGATATGAAGAAATTCATCAACGCGGTCGACGACCTCGTGCGCGACAGCGCCGCTGGCCTGGTGATGGCGCACGAGGAGTTGCTGGCGCTGAACGAGGAGCCGCTGTTCATCTGCCGGCGCACGGCCAAGCAGGGGCGCGTGGCGCTCATCTCCGGCGGCGGCTCCGGCCATGAGCCGCTGCACAGCGGCTATGTCGGCGTCGGCATGCTCGACGCGGCCTGCCCCGGCCAGGTCTTCACCGCGCCGGTGCCCGATCAGATCGTCGCCGCAGCGCAGCGGGTGGACGCCGGCGCCGGCGTGCTGCTCATCGTCAAGAACTACGCCGGCGACTGCATGAGCTTCGACATGGCCAGCGACATGCTCGACACGGACCATGCCACCGTGCTCGTCAACGACGACGTGGCGGTCGAGAATTCTCCCCACACCACCGGCCGACGCGGCGTGGCCGGCACGGTGATCGTCGAGAAGATGGTCGGCGCGGCGGCCGAGCGCGGCGCGGACCTGTTCGAATGCAAGGCGGTGGGCGACCGGGTCAATGCCTGCACCGCGTCGATGGGCGTGGCCTTGTCCAGCTGCACGGTGCCCGACGCCGCGGCACCCACCTTCGACATCGGCCCGGCGGAGATGGAGATCGGCGTCGGCATCCACGGTGAGCCCGGCCGCTACCGGCGTGCGGTGATGCCGGCCGACGATATCGTCACGCTGCTGCTCGAGCCCATCCTCAAGGACTTGTCGCTGGCCGCGGGCCGCGACGTGCTGCTGCAGGTCAACGGCTTCGGCGGCACGCCGCTGATCGAGCTGCACCTGCTGAACAAGCTGGCCACCGATCGCCTGCGCGCGCGGGGGCTGAAGGTCAAGCGCTGGCTGGTGGGCAACCACACCACCTCGCTGGAGATGGCCGGCGCCTCGCTCACGCTCACGGCGCTCGACGACGAGCTCACCGCGCTGTGGGACGCGACGGTGACGACGCCGTCGTTACGCTGGTAGCGACTCCCCTTCGACGGCTTCGAGGCGGAACTGCGCGATC
>DASXQW010000277.1:0-19771 GCA_036506975.1 Casimicrobiaceae bacterium
CGGCAAGATCGATCCGGCGTTGTTCCCGCAGGTTTTCGGCGCAACCGGCGATCTGCCGCTCGACAGCGAGGTCGTGCGCGCCAAGTTCGCCGCGCTCGCGGCGGAGCTCGCCGCAAAGACCGGTCACCTCCGCACGCCCGAAGAGATCGCCGAGGGCTACCTCAAGATCGCTGTCGAAAACATGGCGCACGCGATCAAGCACATCTCGGTAGAGCGCGGCTACGACGTCACCGAATATACGCTTTGCTGCTTCGGCGGTGCCGGCGGGCAGCACGCCTGCGCGGTCGCCGACGCGCTGGGCATGACGCGCGTATTCATACATCCGCTGGCCGGCGTGCTCTCCGCGTACGGCATGGGCCTGGCCGACGTCCGGGCGCTGCGGCAGAAGGCGGTCGAAGCAAAGCTTGTCGCTGCAACCCTGGCTGCGTGCGAACCGGTGTTCGACGAGCTGGCGCACGTGACACGGTCCGAGGTCGCCGCGCAAGGCATCGCCGCCGACCGGATCGCGCTCAAGCGAACGCTGCACCTCAAGTACGACGGCACCGACACGACGCTGGAGATTCCCCGCGACGCCCCTGGCGGACGCGTCGCCGCGGATGCTGAGCTCGTCGCCGAATTCGAACGCCGGTACCGGACACAGTACGGGTTCCTCATGCCCGACAAGGCGCTCATCATCGAGGCAGTCGCCGTCGAAGCGATCGGCGCCAACGCGCGTGTCGACGAAGCGGCGCCCGCATTTCCTCCGCGTTCCGGCGCGCTTGCGCCGGCGAAGACCGGCCGCGTGTACACCGGCGGCACATGGCAGAACGCGCCCGTCTACGCGCGGAGCGAGCTGCGGCCCGGCGACCGCATCTCGGGCCCGGCCGTGGTCGCTGAACAGAACGCGACCACGGTCATCGAGCCCGATTGGGCGGCGACGCTGACCGCGCACGATCACCTGCTGCTGGAACGTGTTATCGCGCTGCGGCGCGAGCATGCGATCGGCACGCGCGCGGATCCCGTGCTGCTCGAGGTCTTCAACAATCTGTTCATGGCGATCGCCGAGCAGATGGGCGTGACACTCTCCAACACCGCGTACTCGGTCAACATCAAGGAGCGGCTCGATTTCTCCTGTGCGCTTTTCGATGCCGAAGGCCAGCTGATCGCCAACGCGCCGCACATGCCCGTGCACCTGGGCTCGATGGGCGAGAGCGTGCAGACGATCATCGCGCGCCGCCGGGGAACGATGCAACCCGGCGACGTGTTCGTGCTCAACGCACCGTACAACGGCGGGACGCACCTGCCGGACGTCACGGTGATCGCTCCGGCGTTCCTTAGTTCGTCGTTCCCGCGAACGCGGGAACCTAGTGACGTTGCTGGAAAGACGCGGGATCCCCGCCTTCGCGGGGATGACGGCATAGACGAGACCCTTCGCGACGACAATGCCTCGCGGCCCGAATTCTATGTCGCTAGCCGAGGCCACCACGCCGACATAGGCGGCATCACGCCCGGCTCGATGCCGCCGGACTCGAAGCACGTCGACGAGGAGGGCGTGCTGCTCGACAACGTGCAGCTGGTCGGACAAGGGCGGTTTCTCGAGGCGGAAATGCGCGCGATCCTCGGCTCGGGCCGATATCCGTCGCGCAACGTCGACCAGAACCTCGCCGACCTGCGCGCGCAGGTCGCCGCCTGCGCGAGGGGCATCGACGAGCTGAAAAAAATGGTCGCGCATTTCAGCCTGGACGTCGTGCGCGCGTACATGAAGCACGTGCAGGACAACGCCGAGGAAGCCGTGCGTCGCGTGCTCGGCGCGCTGAAGGACGGGCACTTCGCATACGAGATGGACAGCGGCGCCCGGATCTCCGTCACGATCCGCGTCGATCGGGAGAGGCGCACGGCGAAGATCGACTTCACGGGCACGAGCCCGCAGCAGCCGACCAATTTCAACGCGCCCTCCGCGGTGTGCAAGGCGGCCGTCCTGTACGTGTTCCGCACGCTGGTCGACGATGAGATTCCGATGAATGCGGGATGCCTCAGGCCACTGGAGATCGTCATTCCCGAGGGTTCGATGCTCAAGCCGCGCTATCCCGCTGCGGTGGTCGCGGGCAACGTCGAAACTTCGCAGGCGATCACCGACGCGCTATACGGCGCGCTCGGCGTGCTTGCGGCTTCGCAGGGCACGATGAACAACTTCACCTTCGGCGACGACACCTACCAGTATTACGAGACGATTTCGGGCGGCGCCGGCGCCGGGCCGGACTTCGACGGTGCGAGTGTCGTCCAGACGCATATGACCAACTCGCGGCTCACCGACCCCGAGGTGCTCGAATGGCGCTTTCCCGTTCGCCTCGACCTCTACCGGATCCGCCGCGGCAGCGGCGGCGCCGGTCACCACCACGGCGGCGACGGCGGCGAACGCAGAGTGCGCTTCCTGAAAGCCATGACCGCGGTGATGCTCGCCGACCATCGGCGGGTTCCGCCCTTCGGCGTCGGCGGCGGCTTGCCGGGCGCCGTTGGCCGCAACTGGGTGGAGCGCGCCGACGGGACGCGGGAGGAATTCGGCGCAACCTGCCGGGTCGAAATGCAACCGGATGACGTTTTCGTCATCCAGACGCCGGGCGGCGGCGGGTTCGGCGCGCCCTGACGCGAAACGCCTTTGGCAGGGCATGAGCAGGCGGCGCATAATTCTTGCCGCGTTGAACTCGGCGCTTACGCGCCGGTTAACGCGGCAGTACGCGCCGCTCGAGAGGCGCTGGCGCGCCGGTTAGCGCGGCATCGCCATAGGAAACTGCGGGGGTCTCATGGCAAGCATCTACGATTTCTCGGCCAAGGATATTCGTGGCAAGGAACGGAAGCTCGACGAGTACAAGGACAAGGTGCTCCTGATCGTCAACGTGGCGAGCAAATGCGGGTTCACTCCGCAATACAAGGGGCTCGAAGCGCTGTATGAGAAACTTCATGCGCGCGGGTTCGAGATCCTAGGCTTTCCGAGCAACCAGTTCGGCGCGCAGGAACCCGGCAACGAAGCCGAGATCGCGCAGTTCTGCGATCTCAACTATGGCGTGACCTTCCCGCTCTTCGCCAAGATCGACGTTAACGGCTCGGCCGCGGCGCCGCTCTACCAGTATCTCAAAAAAGCGAAGCGGGGACTGCTGGGCTCCGAGGCGATCAAGTGGAACTTCACCAAGTTTCTCGTCGATCGCAAGGGTAAGGTAGTCGAGCGCTACGCGCCGAACGTCGAGCCGCAAGCGATCGCCGGCGACGTCGAGAAGCTGCTGTGATCAGCGCGCCGAAATTGTATCGCCTCGCGGCGCTCACGGCGGTCCTCGTCCTGTGGGCTGCGCCCGCCTTCGCCGCCGATTTGAGCAAGACGCTGCGGGTCGCTTTCCCGGTCGCGGAGACCGGGTTCGATCCGGCACCGGTTGGCGATATCTATTCGCAATACGTGAATCGGGCGATCTTCGATGCGCTCTACAAGTACGACTATCTCGCGCGGCCGTACAAAATCGTTCCCAACACGGCGACCGCGCTGCCCGAGATTTCCGCCGATGGCAAGACCTGGACCTTTCGGATCAGGCCCGGTATCTATTTCGCCGACGATCCCGCGTTCAAGGGCAGGAAGCGCGAGCTGACGGCCGCGGATTACGTGTATTCGTGGAAGCGGATCATCGATCCGAAGATGCGCTCGAACAACATTCAGGTCTTCGACGGCAAGATCGTCGGCGCAGACCCCGTCGTCTCCGCGGCGAAGGAGAACGGCAAGTTCGATTACGACGCGCCGATGGAGGGGTTGCAGGCGATCGACCGCTACACGATCCGGTTGAAGCTCAATTTTCCGTCGTACGATTTGATGGCCGAGCTGACGACCGCGCCGACGGCGGCGGTCGCGCGGGAAGTGATCGATGCATACGGGGACGACAACCACTGGACAATGGCCAATCCCGTCGGCACGGGACCGTATCGGCTGAAGGAATGGCGACGCGGGCAGAAGATCGTGCTCGAAGCCAACCCGGGCTATCGCGACGAGACGTTCCCCGAGAGCTCGGCGCCGGAGGACCGGGCGCTCGTCGCGAAGATGCGCGGCAAGAAGCTGCCGATCATCGGCCGGGTCGAGATCAGCATCATCGAGGAATCCAACCCGCGCTTGCTCGCGTTTCAGAAGGGCGAGCTCGACTATGTGACGGTGCCGAGCGATCTCGTCGCCAATGTCGTCGGGCCCGAAAACAAGCTGAAGCCGGAACTGGCCAAGGAAGGAATCACGCTGGCGCGCGGCGTCCAGCCCGCGATCTCGTATACGTACTTCAACATGGAGGACCCGATCGTCGGCGGGTACACCAATGAAAAGATCGCGCTGCGCCGGGCGATCAGCATGGCGTACAACGTCGACGAGGAAATCCGCGTTCTGCGCCAGGGCCAGGCGGAGCGGGCGACGCAGCCGATTCCACCGAACGTCGCGGGCTACGATCCGAAGATCAAGGGCAACACGATCTACGACGTCGCCGGCGCCAAGGCGCTGCTCGACAAGTTCGGCTATGTCGACCGCGACGGCGACGGCTGGCGCGATCTGCCCGACGGCAAGCCGCTTAAGATCATGATGGGCTCCGACCCGTCCGCCTTGAATCGGCAGTACGACGAGCTGTGGCAGCGGAGCCTCACCGCGGTCGGGATCCGAATCGAGTTCGTGAAGCAAAAGTGGCCCGATCTGCTCAAGATGGGCCGCTATGGCCAGTTGCAGATGTGGTTCCTGGGGAACATCAATACCACGCCCGAGGGTTTCGGCTTCATGTCGCTGCTCTACGGCCCGCATGCCGGCTTCGCCAACCTGGCACGCTTCAACCTTCCGGAGTTCAACCGCCTCTACGAAAAGGCGCAGAAGCTACCCGACAGTCCCGAGCGCACGCAGCTGTTTGCAAAGATGTCGCAGCTCGTCAATGCCTACGCTCCGTGGCTGCTGACCGCGTTTCGCTACGAGAATATTCTGATACAGCCTTGGGTGCTGGGCTACAAGCACACGGTATTCGATTGGCACCCGTGGAAGTACTACGACGTCGACCTCGCCCGGCGCCAAAGCGCTGGCAAGTGACGAGTGAATCGCCGCGCCCAGGCGACGTATCGTGCGCGGTGCTCGTGAGCCAGGCGGGGAAGTGATGGTTTTCATCGATTCGTTGCGTCAATGCGACAGCCGGGTGTTTGAATTACGGCAAAGGCATCGTCCCGGCTTGCCCGAAGACGCGGTCTTCGCGTACACTGGCAGCAACTTCACTCATCTTCAGGGAATGCTCCAACCATGATCAGAACGCCGACGACCTCCGTCACCGCGATCGCATTCGCGGCGCGCGCGTTCGCATGGAACGAGTTCCTGGATGCGCGCCTCTCCGGCATTGCGTCGGAGATACCGCTGCCGTTGCGTTAGCTGCCCGTGCGGGTTCCCGCCGGGTGTGGCGGGAACCGAACTCCGGGCTTTAATTCCCGAGGCTCGTTTTCCGCCGGTCCGGATACCCGGCGGCCGGGCGCTTAGCGCTGCGGCCGGAGGAAAACGTGATGCCTATAATCGACCGATTAAGAACCCACTTCCGCCGCACGCTACGCGGCCTCTGGCTGTCCCGGGATTTCCGGAAGCTGTGGCTCTCGCTCACCATCACCTCGTTCGGCGCGCAGATCACCAACCTCGGGCTGCCGCTGACCGCGGCGCTGTTGCTGCACGCGACGCCGATGCAGATGGGTATTCTCGTGGCGCTCGAGACGTTGCCCTTCGCGCTGTTCAGCCTGCACGCGGGCGTGCTGCTCGACCGCGTGCGCAAGCTGCCGGTCGTGATCGCGACGGACATCGGGCGCGGTCTCGCGTTGATCGCGATTCCGGTCGCAGCGTGGTTTGACACACTGTCGGTCGAGCTCCTGTTCGGCGTCGGCTTTCTGTGCGGCGTGCAAAACGTGGTCGGCGGGGCGGCGTACCAGGTCCTGCTTGCACAGATGGCCGGGCGCAAGCGGCTGGTCGAAGCCAATGCCAAGATCTCGCTCGGCGAAACTTCGGCCGCGCTGATCGGACCCGGCATGGCCGGCGGCCTCATCCAGGCGCTGACCGCTCCTTTCGCGATCGCGCTCGACGCGGTCAGCTTCTTCGTTTCGGCGCTCATGTTGCGCCGGCTCGAAGCGAGAAACGACGTGGTGCACGGCAAGGCCGCGGCCAGCATGTGGCGCGAGATCGGCGAAGGCCTGAAGCTCGTCTGGGAGAACAGGACCCTGTGGGGTCTCGCTTGGCTTGCCGGGTTGTGGCAGTTCCTGCACCACATGCAGATCGCCGTCCTGATCCTGTTCGCCACCCGCGACCTGTCGTTGTCGGCCGGTGCGATCGGTATCGCGTATGCCTTCGGCGGACTTGGTTGCGTCCTCGCGTCCGCCTTCGCTGAGCGCCTTTCCAGCCGGCTGGGCATCGGACCGGTGATCGTGCATGCGTTGATCGTCACCGCCCTGGGCTGGCAGGCATTCGGCCTGCTCGGAGGATCGGGGTGGGTGGCGACGCTCGCGCTGGGACTCGCGATGTTGGTGTTCGACTTCGGCGCGGTCCTCTACGGTATCAATTATCTGGCGCTGCGTCAGGCGATCACGCCGGACCGGCTGCTCGGGCGGATGACGGCGACGATGCGCTTCCTGACCGTCGCGCCGGCGCCGCTGGGCTCGCTTTTCGGCGGTGCGCTGGCGACGGGTATCGGCTTGCGTGGGACGCTGCTCACCGTGGGGGTGCTCGGTTTGGTGCTGGCGGGGGCGGCAGTGGTGTGGTCTCCGGTGCGACGGCACCGCCAGCTGCCGGCGCCTGCGGCCGACTAGGAGCCTGTCGGGCTTACTGTCGCGTGAGAGCAAGCCCGGCAGGCTCCTAGCGCCGGATGTAGAATGCGCCTCGCGCACGCCCGTGGTAGAGCGGGGTGCGCGCCCGGATGCTACGTCATGTCGCCGTCGATCCTCTTCATCACCCTCGATTCCTGCCGCTACGACGCATTCGTCGAGGCCCGCGCTCCCAACCTGAAGTCGCTCGCGCCGCTGCACCGCGCCCAGTCGCCCTCGCATTTCACCTATGGCGCGCACGCCGCCTTTTTCATGGGCTTTACGCCGGGCGATGCGAGCCGGCAGGAGCCGTATGTCAATCCGAAGTACGGCAAGATCTTTCGCATGCAAGGTGGCGGAAATCCGGGGACAGCGCCACCGTATCTCATCCTTGAGGGTCACAACATCATCGACGGCCTTAAGAAGAACAGCTATCGAACCGTCGGCACGGGGGCCGTCAACTGGTTCAATCCGCAACAGCCAACGGGCCGCGTCCTCAGCGCCGACTTCGAAGCGTTTGCCTACGCCGCCGGACCCGCGCTCAAGAAGCAGCTCGAATGGATCGATTCGAAGCTTGCGCAGGTCGCGTCCCGGACGCCGGTGTTTGTATTTCTTAACCTTGCCGAGACGCACGTGCCGTACTATTACGACAACGCTCCTTGGGACAGAGGTTACAATCCCGCGGCGGCCTTCGGCACGAACAACGATGCTGCGGAAGCCCGGCGCCGGCAGGTCGCCTGCGTCGAGTGGTGCGACAAGCTGCTCGAGCCGCTACTCGCGCGCTTCGCGAACGACACGGTGATCATCTGCGCGGACCACGGCGACTGCTGGGGCGAGGACGGCTTGTGGGAGCACGGCGTCTCGCACGAAAAGACGCTCGAAGTGCCGCTCTTGTTTCGACTCGCTGCGAATACCGCCGGCTAGGTTCCCTGAAGCTGAAACGGGTAGACGTTCCCGAGCTGGAGCAGCCTCGACAGCTCGTCGAGCGCGCGCCGGCCTTCCTCGAGCAGTGCGGGGTCGGAGAGATCGGCAGGCGCGAGCCGGTCGCGATAGTGGCGCTCCACCCACGCGATCAACTCCGCATGCAACGCATCGTCAAGCCAGATCCTGGCCCGGATCGCGCTTCGCTCCGCGGACGTGAGCGCGACCCGCAGGCGCAGGCACGCCGGTCCGCCTCCGTTCTGCATGCTCTGCTTCAGGTCGAAAGTAAGCACTTCGCGGATCGGCCCGGTGCCGGAAACGAGGCGCTCGAGCAACGCGCCAACCGCCGTGTCGCTCCGGCATTCGGCCGGAGCGACCAGAAGCATCCCGCCCTCGCGGCGAGGCAGCAGCTGGCTGTTGAACAGATAAGTGGCAACAGCGCGCTCCAGGCTCACCTCGCGCTCTGACACGACGATGGGCGTGAACGCTGGCCCGATTCGATCCCCAAGAGCTGCGAGAACCGCGTCGTGTCCGACAAATGCGCGCTCGTGGCAGAACAATACGGCGCCGCTGCCCACGGCGATCACGTCGTTGTGAAACACGCCCGCGTCGATCGCGTCCGGGTGTTGGTGTGCGAACAGCGTGCGCCCGGGTGCCAGCGCGTGGCGGCGAGCGACGGCTTCTGACGCTTCGCGCGTCTGCCGCGCCGGAAAGCGACGCGGTGCTGGCGCTTCCGCGTCGAAGGCTGCGCGCCCGTAGACGAACAGCTCGACGCCAGACGCGTTGTCGGCTGCGGCGAACCGCGTGTGATTGGCCGCGCCTTCGTCGGCGAGCTGCTGCGCCGGAGGCAACGGGTCGTGCACGACGAAGCGTTGCTCGTCGGCGAAGATCGCGCGCAGCACGCGCGTCGTGGTCGCGGTCTCGACCGAGCGGTGGAAATGCGCGACCAGATTGGCGGGGGTGAAATGCACGCGGCTGTCGGCGGTATCGGCGGAGGGACTGACCGTGGCGGCGTTGGCAACCCACATCGCCGCTGCCGACGAGCACGCCGCGAGCAGCTGCGGCGCTTCACGCCCAGCCGTCGCCAGAACCTCTTTCTCGGTGCCGGCAAAACCGAGCGCGCGCAGCGCCGCAATGTCGGGCCGCTCGTGCGGCGGCAGCACGCCTTGCGCGAATCCACGATCGGCGAGCGCCTTCATCTTGGCGAGCCCTTGCAGGGCCGCCTGGCGCGGATTGGCGATGAGGTTCTTGTTGCGCTCGGAAGCGACGTTGCCGATGGCCAGGCCGCTGTAGTTATGTGTCGGGCCCGGCAACCCGTCGAAGTTGACTTCGAGAGGCTCGGTCGCCATTTCAGAGCCGGTCGCGCGGTGCGAGAGGCACGGCGCGCACGGTATCGCCGTCACCGACGCCGAGCGCCGCAGCGGCGTGCGGCAGGAGCGGGAACTGCGCGATGCGCGCGGGCGCCGGCGCGAGGACGGCGCGAAAGCGTTCGAAGCTGCGGTTGGCGACGAGCCACAGGACGCCCTCGGTCAAGCTGTCGGGGACAGGGTCCTCTTCGCCCAGCTTCACCGGCAACGTCTGACTCTGCTGCACCGCGCGGATGTTGTCGCGGAAGCACTCGAGCGTGGGACCGGCGTCGAAGATGTCGACGTAGCCTTCGTAGCGGAACCCTTCGGCTTCGAGCATCGCCCGCGCCGGCAGCGTGTCGGCGTGCACCTCGCCGATTACCGCGCGCGCCGCGGCGGGGAGCAGCGTGGTATAGACGGGATGCCGCGGCATCAGCTGCGCGATGAACGCCTTCTGGCCGATGCCGGTGAGGTAGTCGGCACGCGAGTACTCCATGGCGAAGAAGTGCCGGCCGAGGCCTTCCCAGAACGGGCTCTTGCCGTCGGCGTCGAGCTTGCCGCGGAGCTCCGCGATCACCTTCGGCGCAAAAAGCGCGGCAAATTCGGCGATGAACAATAGCCTCGCCTTGGCGAGCAACGGGCCGTTCTTGGCGCGCCGATGACGCGCGTCGAGAAACAGCGAGCAGAGCTCACTGTGGCCGGTGTGGTCGTTGGTGAGGAAGAGCGTCGGCGCGGCGGTGTAGACGTTAAGCTCGCGCGAGGCGTGCACCTGCGTCCCGACGTGATAGTTGTACCAAGGCTCCGACAAGCCCACGGCCGCCTCGATCGCGCTGATGCCGACGACGCTGCCACTCTCGCCGTCGACGAGCACGAAGACGTAGCAGGCATCCGCCTTCGCGGCATTCCCTGCGAACGCGGCGAACGAGCGCTCGATGCGCTGCGCGAGGCGCTCGGCGTTGGCCGGCAGTGTGGTCAGTCCTGCGCCGCTGCGTTCGGACAGCGCGAGCAGCGCCGGCAGGTCCTCCCGCGCGATCGGCCGGACGTAGAACACCTTTAGGTAAGCGATTTGCCCAGCGCCGTTTCCAGTCGCGCGAGGCCTTCCAGGATTTCGTCGAGACTGATGACGAGCGAAGGCGCGATGCGCACGACGTCGGGCCCGGCGACGAGCACGATCAGCCCCGCGTCGGCGGCGGCACGCATGACGTCCATCGCCTTGCCCTGCCAGCGCTCGATGAGCTCGCAACCGAGCCACACACCTTCGCCGCGAATGTCGACGAAGACCTCGCGCCGCGCATTGATCGTGCGCAAGCCTTCCATGAACAGCGCGTGCCGCGCCTTCACGCCGTCGAGGACCTCGGTCGTGTTGATGACGTCGAATACAGCGCCGGCAACCGCGCAGGCGAGCGGATTGCCGCCGAAGGTCGTGCCGTGGATGCCGACCGAGAACGCGCTCGCGATCTCGGTGGTCGTGAGCATCGCTCCGATGGGAAACCCGCCGCCCAATCCCTTGGCGCTCGTCAGGATGTCCGGAACCACACCCTTCTGCATGTACGAGAACAGGGCGCCGGTGCGGCCCATCCCGCTCTGGATCTCGTCGAAGACGAGCAGCGCATCGTGTTCGTCGCAGAGCCGTCGCGCGGCGGCCAGGAATTCCGGTGTCCCCGGAATCATTCCGCCTTCTCCCTGCATGGGCTCGAGGATCACCGCGCAGACGTCGTCGCCGCCTTCCTCCGCGAACGCCGCTTCGAGGCCCGCGATGTCGTTGTAGCGGATGTGGGTGAAACCGGTTGGCGGCGGCCCGAAGCCGGTCGAGTATTTCGCCGTGCCGCCCGCGGAGACGGTGAACAGCGTCCTGCCGTGGAATGCGTTGAGCGTCGAGATCACCCGGAATTTTTCCGGCCCGCAGTGATCGTACGCGTAACGGCGTGCGAGCTTGAGCGCGGCCTCGTTGGCTTCGGCACCGGAGTTGCACAGGAACACGCGTTCGGCGAACGTCGCGTCGACCAGCTTTTTCGCGAGCCGCAGCGCAGGCTCGTTGGTCATCCAGTTCGAGACGTGCCAGAGTGTGTGCGCCTGCTCGCTCAAAGCCTTGACCATCGCCGGGTGGCAATGGCCAAGCGAAGTGACTGCGACGCCGCCGGCGAAGTCGATGTACATCCGGCCCTGCTGGTCCCAGATGCGCGACCCGGCGCCGCGCACGGGCACGAAGTCCGCGGGCGCGTAGCAGGGCACCATCAGTTGGTCGAACATCGCGCGCGTGACGGCAAGCGCGGCGGCGTGGCTTTCTGCGGCCGGGCGACGGATCGGCTCGGTGGAAAGAGCGGTGGCGGATGAGACTGACATGTGATTTCCAATGAGCGAAGATCGCCATTGTAGACGAACGCCGATCGCATCGGGTTCGGGTGCGGTGAGCCGCTGCCACGACTCACCCCGCTCACCGCGAAAGCTTGCCCAGCTCGGCGCAGAAGCCGACTCAATCTACCTTGGCGCCCGAAGCCTTCACGATCTTCGCGTACTTCGGGATTTCACTGCGGATCAACGCCGCGAACTGCTCGGGTGTCGTCGGCGCGGGCTCCGCGCCCTGCTGCGCGAAGAACGCCTTCATCTCGGGCGTGGCCAGAATGCGCGTCACCTCGGCGTTCCACTTGGCGATGATTTCCTTCGACGTGCCCGCGGGCGCCATGAATCCCCACCAGGTGTAGATGTCGAACCCCGGCAGCCCCGTCTCGGCGAGCGTCGGCACCTCCGGAGCGAGCGCGGAACGCTTCGCCGTCGTGACCGCAAGCGCCTTCAGCCTGCCCGCTTTCAGTTGCGGCGTCGAGTTCGCGAGATTGTCGAACATAAGCTGGGTGTCGCCGGCGAGGAGCGCTTGCAACGCCGGCGCACCGCCCTTGTACGGGATGTGCACCATGTCGACGCCAGCTTCGGTCTTGAACAATTCTCCGGCGAGGTGGCCCGCGCTGCCGTTGCTGCCCGAGCCGAACGACAGGGCACCGGGATGCGCCCTGGCGTACGCGATCAACTCGGGCACCGAATTCGCGGGAAACGACGGATTGAGCACCAGCACATTCGGCGTGATCGCCACTAACGTAATCGGTGCGAAGTCTCTGACGGGGTCATAGGGCATTTTGCTGTACAAGCTCACGTTGACCGCGTGCGTCGATAGCGCGCCCTCGAGGATCGTGTAGCCATCCGGTGCGCTCTTGGCGACCAGATCCGCGCCGATGTTGCCGCCCGCGCCAGGCCGGTTGTCGATGACGACCGGCTGGCCCCACGCCTCGGTGAGCTTCTGTCCGATCGCCCGCGCCACGACGTCGAGCGAGCCGCCCGGTGGAAAGGGGACGACCAGTCGGATCGGCTTGGTCGGATACGCCTGTGCGCATGCGGGCTGCGGTGCAAAGCTGACGCCGCCGGCAAGCACGCACGCGATGGCAGCGATAATGCGACGGCGAAGCAGATGCAGGCGCAAATCCGACTCCTGAAGACCAAACGAGCGACGACGATTCTATCCCGACGGCAGCAGCACCGGAACGGTTTGCGGCGCCCGACGGCGCGGCGCATAATCCACGGTCGTTTCAGCCGCCCGATTCGCACAGGAATGCACCTTTGCAATAGAATCGTCACCGGGCAGGCCTAGGATTTGCAATTCATCCAACGAGGAGGGAACCCATGCAAAGCGGCAAACTCGGCGCGCTACGTGCGGTACTGTTCACCGCGCTCTTCGCCCTCGCCGCACAGGCGCAGGCAGTCACCGAGATCCAGTGGTGGCACGCGATGACCGGCGCGAACAACGACCGGGTCAACGCGCTCGCCAAGCGCTTCAGCGACAGCCAGAGCGACTACAAGGTCACGGCGGTCTACAAGGGCAGCTATCCGGAAGCGATGGCGGGGGCAATTGCCGCGTACCGCGCGGGCAATGCGCCGGCGCTGCTGCAGGTTTTCGAGGTCGGGACGGCGACGATGATGGCCGCCAAAGGCGCCATCAAGCCGGTGTACGAAGTGATGGCGGAAGCGGGCGAAAAATTCGACCCGAAGGCGTACGTACCGGCGGTGGCTGGCTATTACACGAACGCGAAAGGCCAGATGCTGTCGTTCCCGTTCAACAGCTCGACGACCGTGTTCTGGTACAACAAGGATGCGTTCGAGAAGGCGGGGCTCGATCCCAATCGCGCGCCGCAGACGTGGCCGGAGGTTGTCGCCGCAATGGCGAAGCTCAAGGCCTCGGGGCATGCCTGCCCGTTCACGACCGGTTGGCAGACGTGGACGCAGCTCGAAAGCTTCTCGGCGTGGCACAACGTGGCCTTCCTCACCAAGGACAACGGCTTCTCTGGCTCCGATGCCAAGCTCGTCTTCAACGGCCCGGTCCAGACGCGTCACATCGAGAACATGCAGGACTGGATCAAGAAGGGCTACTTCGTCTACGGCGGGCGCAAGAACGAGCCGGAAGCCAAGTTCTACAGCGGCGAGTGCGCAATGATGACCACGTCCTCCGCGGCCTACGGGACGATCAAGCAGAATGCGAAGTTCAAGTTCGCGGAGTCGACGCTGCCGTACTATGCCGACGTGGCCGGCGCGCCGCAGAACACGATCATCGGCGGGGCGAGCCTTTGGGTCATGGGGGGCAAGAAAAAGGACGAGTACAAGGCGGTGGCCAAGTTCCTAAGCTTCCTTTCGCAGCCGGAGATCCAGGCGGAGTTCCACCAGACGACCGGGTACCTGCCGATCACCATCGCGGCGTACGAACTCACGAAGAAGTCCGGCTTTTATGAGAAGAATCCGGGGACCGACGTCGCCGTCCAGCAGATGATCGTCAAGACCACCAACAATTCGCGCGGTGTGCGCGCCGGCAACCTCCCGCAGATCCGCGACGCGATGGATGAGGAACTCGAGGCCGTCTGGGCGGGTAAGAAGACGGCGAAGCAGGGCTTGGACGACGCGGTCAAGCGCGGCAACGACATCATCGACCGCTTCAACAAGGCAAACGCCGGTTAGTGTCGGTGCGGCGGAGGCTCGCAGGCTTCGAGCAATGCAGGCTCCGTCGCTTCGAATTCACCCCCTCTTCCGTAGCGCGGGAGAGGGTTGGGTAGGGGTTACCGGTTCGTAGAATAGGCGCGAACGCCCGGCACTGTCGATGGAAAAACGCGCCCGCTTCCAATCACGCTGGTTGCCCTATGCGTTGATCGCCCCGCAGATGGCGATCACGCTGGTGTTCTTTTTTCTGCCCGCCTCGCAAGCCGTCTATCAATCGCTGATGGTGCAGGACGCGTTCGGCATCAGCACGCAGTTCGTCTGGTTCGACAACTTCAAGGACCTGTTCCGCAACGACGAGTATCTCGCGTCGTTCAGGGTGACGGCGGTGTTCTCGTTCCTGGTTGCCGTGCTCGGGTTGTCGATTTCGCTCCTGCTGGCGGTGCTCGCCGATCGCGTGGTTCGCAGTGCGACGATCTACAAGACGCTGTTGATCTGGCCATACGCGGTCGCGCCGGCCATCGCCGCAGTTCTATGGCTGTTCTTGTTCAACCCGACGCTAGGCATTGTCGCCCATTGGTTAAAAGGCTTCGGCATTCCATGGGATCCGCTGCTCGACGGCACACACGCGCTGATCATGGTCGTGGTCGCGGCTGTCTGGAAGCAGATCAGCTACAATTTCCTGTTCTTCCTGGCCGGTCTCCAGTCGATTCCAAAGTCGCTGATCGAGGCCGCGGCGATCGACGGGGCGGGTCCGGTCAAGCGCTTCGTGACAATCGTGTTCCCGCTGCTGTCGCCGACGACGTTCTTCCTGCTCGTCGTCAACATCATCTACGCGTTCATCGAGACGTTCGCCATTATCGACGCCGCGACCGGCGGCGGGCCGGGGCAGGCTACGCAGATCCTTGTCTACAAGGTCTACGCCGACGGCTTCAAGGGGCTCGACCTCGGTAGCTCCTACGCGCAGTCGGTCGTGCTGATGGTCATCCTCATCACGCTCACCGTCGTGCAGTTCCGCTATGTCGAGCGCAAGGTCCAATACTAGTGGACTTTAATAGCCAAATCGATAGCGTCTCGCTTGCCCTCGGCGGCCACAGCGTTGTTGCTCGTCGTCGCCATAGAATCAACTATGACTCCTCCTCGTGCCTAGCTGCGCCCGCCGATTGCGGCGCGATACTTACTACCGATCCGACTGTCACAGTCCACCCATGATCGAGAACCGTCCGATTCTGACCTTTTTTTCCCACCTGATCCTCGTGATCGGCGTGGCGATCGTCGCGCTGCCGGTCTACGTCACGTTCGTCGCGTCGTCGCTCGCGGTGGATGAGGTCCTGCAAGCGCCGATGCCGCTGCTGCCGGGATCGCATCTGATCGAGAATTATACAAAGGTGCTGTCCCAGGGCGCGTCGACCAATGTGACGACGGCGCCCGTCGGCCGCATGATGTTCAACAGCCTGGTGTCGGCGCTGGTCATTGCCATCGGGAAAATCGCCATCTCGCTGCTGTCGGCATTCGCAATCGTCTACTTCCGCTTCCCGTTTCGTGCGCTGGCGTTCTGGATGATCTTCGTGACGCTGATGCTTCCGGTCGAGGTGCGCATCCTGCCGACGTTCAAGGTCGTCTCAGACCTGCACATGCTGGACACCTACGCTGGTCTCACGATTCCTCTGATCGCTTCCGCGACGGCGACGTTCCTCTTCCGCCAGTTCTTTCTTACCATTCCCGACGAGCTGGCCGAAGCGGCACGGATCGACGGCGCCGGACCGATGCGATTCTTCTGGGACGTGGTCGTGCCGCTGTCGCGCCCGAGCATCGCCGCGCTGTTCCTGATCCTGTTCATCTTCGGCTGGAACCAGTACCTGTGGCCGCTGCTCGTGACCACCGAAGAATCGATGTACACGACGGTGATCGGCATCAAGCGGATGATCGCGGGCGGCGAAGCTGCCACCGAATGGAATCTCGTCATGGCCACGGCGATGCTCGGGATGCTGCCGCCGGCGCTCCTCGTATTGTTGACGCAGAAATGGTTCGTCAAGGGCCTGGTCGACACGGAAAAATGACGCATCCGTCCAAGAGCGGCCCGCCGCAGGACGAACCGCGATTGGAAACGGATGCGTCATCCCGGCGTAGGCCGGGATCCAAGGTCGTAATCGAATCGCGCACACGGTACAAACTTGGGCCCCGGCCTGCGCCGGGGCGACGATAGACCACTATGGCTAAAGTCCACCTTCGCGACGTGCGCAAGAGCTATGCCGACCTCGAAGTGATTCATGGCGTCGACATCGAGGTCGCCGACGGCGAATTCATCGTGATCGTGGGGCCTTCGGGTTGCGGCAAGTCGACGCTGCTGCGCATGGTGGCGGGCCTCGAGACGATCACCGGCGGCGAGATCGTCATCGGCGATCGCGTGGTCAACCGGCTCGAGCCCAAGGATCGCGACATCGCGATGGTGTTTCAGAATTACGCGCTCTACCCGCACATGAGCGTGTTCGACAACATGGCTTACGGACTGAAGATCCGCGGCCTCTCGAGGAGCGACATCGATGCTCGGGTCAAGCGCGCAGGCGAGATTCTCGAGCTCGGCTCGTTGCTCCAGCGCAAGCCCCGGCAACTTTCGGGCGGACAGCGGCAACGTGTCGCGATGGGACGCGCAATCGTCCGCGAGCCTGCAGTGTTTCTCTTCGACGAGCCGCTGTCGAATCTCGACGCCAAGCTTCGCGTGCAAATGCGCTTCGAGATTCAGAAGCTCCATCGCCGCCTTGGTACGACCAGCCTCTACGTCACGCACGACCAGGTCGAAGCGATGACGCTGGCACAGCGGATGATCGTCATGAACGCCGGCCGTGCCGAGCAGATCGGCACGCCGATGGAGGTCTACCAGAACCCGGCAAGCGTGTTCGTGGCCGGCTTTATCGGCTCGCCGGCGATGAATTTCCTCGCCGGCAAGGCCGAGGCGGACGGCCGGGTGACGCTCGACGGCGGCGGTGCGGTCGTGGCGGGCCCCAACTTGGGAGCGGGCCGCAAGATCACGGTCGGCATCCGGCCCGAGCATTTCACGCCTTGCGCGCCGAGCGCGGCCAACTTGGTCGGTAGCGTCGAGATGATCGAAGCCCTCGGCGCGGACACGCTTATCCACGTCGCTTTCGGAGGCAGCTCGCTCATCGCCAGGCTCCCGCACGGCGCGCCCGCGACGATCGGCGAACCGATTGCGCTGGCGGCGGCGCCCGGGCGCGTGTATCTGTTCGACGCCGAGACTGGAGCACGGGTAGCCGCGTGAGCCCGCGGCGAGGGCCCGCGCGCACGGAAGTGCGCGTGGGTCGCGCGAGGGCGACGCCGGAGCGCGGAGCAGGGGCCACGCGAGCGAAGCGAAGCGGGGATGCGACCGCGGAGGCGGATGCGCTGCGGCCAATGATACGATGGTTTTAGGTGATGACGGTGGTGGCCGCAGCTACCGCGGCAGGAGGCCGACGCGTGAGCGATTCAATGTGCGTAATTGGTACAAGGAGGCCGAGCGCGTGAGCCCACAGCGAAGGACCCCGCGCGCGAAGCCTGTGAAGGCCTGGCCGTATCCGCGGTATGCGGCCCATCGCGGCGCCGGCAAGCTCGCACCGGAGAACACGCTCGCGGCGATGCGCGTCGGCCAGGCGCACGGTTACCGAATGGTCGAGTTCGACGTCAAGCTCTCCGGCGACGGCGTGCCGTTCCTGCTGCACGACGACAGCCTCGACCGCACGACCGACGGCCACGGCCGCGCCGACGCGCTCACCTGGGCAGAGCTCGCCAAGCTCGATGCGGGCAGCTGGCACTCCGCCGCCTTTGCCGGCGAACCGCTGCCGACGCTCTCGGCAATCGCGCGCTGGGCGATCGCGAACGGTGTCGCGTGCAACGTCGAGATCAAGCCCATGCCAGGACGCGAGCGCGATACGGGTGCGGCCGTGGCGCTCGATACCGCCGCGCTATGGCGCGCGGCCCCGATGCCACCCCTGCTGTCGTCGTTTTCGGAGGAAGCGCTCGCCGCCGCACGCGCTGCCGCGCCGGACCTCAAGCGCGCACTGCTGGTCGAGCGCATTCCCACCGACTGGGCGGCGCGGCTGTCGCGGCTTGCGTGCACTGCGCTCGACGTCGACCATCGCGAGCTCGATGCCGACATCGTCGCCGCCGCGCATCAATCGGGCTGCAAGGTGATGACGTACACGGCGAACGATCCGCACGTAGTCACACGACTTACGGCCTGGGGCGTCGACGTGATCATTACCGATGCGATCGACGTTATTCGCCCGTAGCCCGGGTTGAGCGCGTAGCGCGAAGCCCGGGACACGGATTAGATCGGGGCGATGCCCCGGGCATCGGCTTCGCCTCAGCCCGGGCTACACTTCACGCCGCGGGTTTCGCGATCGCCGGCCGCTTGATCTCGCGCTCGTCGATGGGCAAGTTGATCAGCCCGGCGACGACGCCCAACGCGATCGACAGGTACAAGACCAGGTCGTAGCTCCCCAGCCGGTCGAACAGAAAACCGCCAAGCCAGGCGCCGAGAAAGCTCCCGATCTGGTGGCTGAAGAACGTCACGCCGGTCAGCATGGCCATGTAGCGAACGCCGAAAATCTGGCCGACGATGCCGTTGGTCGGTGGCACGGTCGATAGCCAGAGCAGACCCAAGGCAATGGCGAAGGCATACACGCTCCACGCCGACAGCGGCAGCCAGATGAACAAGGCGATTACAACCGCGCGGCCGAAATAGATGAACGACAGGATGTAGCGCTTGGGCATCTTCGCGCCAAGCCAGCCGGTCGTATACGTGCCGATGATGTTGAACAGCCCGACCAGTGCCAGCGCGGTGACGCCAAGGTGCGCGGGCATGCCCTTGTCGAGCAGATACGAGGGCAGGTGCACGCCGACGAATACCACCTGGAAACCGCAGACAAAGAAGCCCAGCGTCAGGAGCATGTAGCCGCGATGGCCGAGTGCCTCGCGCATCGCTTCGCCGGCGGATTGCTGGAAAGCGTGCGCATGGCGCTCGTGCCGCTCGAGCATCACCGCGGCGAGCGGCGCCATCAGCAGGCCGATCGCAGCCAGCGCAAGCAGCGCTCCGTACCATCCCACATGCGACAGCAGCAGCTGCGTAAACGGTAGCAGCGCGAATTGGCCGAACGAGCCGGCGGCGGCGGAAATGCCGAGCGCCATGCTGCGCTTCTCCGGTGGAAATCGCCGCCCGAGCACGCCCGAGATCACGCTGAAGGTGACTCCGGAGAGTCCGACGCCGATCAGTACACCGGACGACAGCACGAACATCCATGGCGCTCCCGGATGCGCCATAAGCGCGAGACCGAGCACGTACAGAAGCGCGCCGCCGAGCACCACGCGCCCTGAGCCGTACTTGTCGGCAAGCATGCCCGCGAACGGTTGCGTGGCACCCCAGACGAGGTTCTGGACCGCGATCGCCAATGCGAATGTCTCGCGGCCCCAGTGCAGATCCGCGCTCATCGGCTGAAGGAACAAGCCGAAGCCGTGGCGGATTCCCATCGCGAGGGTGAGAATCAGGCCGCCGCAGATAAGGACCAAGTTGGGCGACCTCCAGTCGAGGCGGGAAAAGGAAGAACCCACGGAAATTCCTTTTGCGAATGACTATCAGCCGGCCCGTCCGCCGGGATCCGGATGCAGGGACTCGATTTCGCTTAAGGTGGCGATGAGCGCTTCGAGTCTCCGGGAGCCGAGCCTGTTCGCAACTTGTATCTGCGCGC
>DASXQW010000278.1:0-3176 GCA_036506975.1 Casimicrobiaceae bacterium
AGCGGCCCAGCGGTCGACGATGCCGCGTACCTCCAGCCGGCGCCCGCCGCACCAGAAGGCAAGAGGCTCCTGCTCGGCGCGGTAGCCGGCGTAGCATTCGACACGGATCGGCATCGCGCGATGGTACTCTCGATTTCCGACACTTACCGGCCGCCCCGCGGGTCAAATTTCGGAGGCATTTGATGAGCGCAGCCCGTTTCCTGATGATTCCCGACGCGCCGATGCCCGTCGCGCCGTTCTCGCATGCGGTCGAAGTCGACGGCTGGATGTTCCTCACCGGCCAGATGCCCACCGATCCGAATGACGACGCCGAGCCGCTGCCCGCGGGCGTCGAGGCCCAGACGCGCCGCGTCATGGACAACCTCGTCCTAGTGCTGAACAGCACAGGTCTCGGTCTCGAGCACGTCGTCGCGGCGCGCGTGTTTCTCACGCGCTTCGAGCGCGACTACGGCCCGATGAACGAGGTCTATCGTTCGTATTTTCCGGCGGATCGGTTGCCCGCGCGCACGTGCGTCGGCGTGACCGGGCTCGCGCGCAATGCGCTGGTCGAGATCGACTGCATCGCGCGAAGGTCTTAAGGGGTCTTGGGCTGGACGGCTACTTGAGGAAACAGAACCTAACGGCCCTGTGACTTCACTCCGCAGTCAGCCGTAGCCGCGCATCCAACGAAGCACCCTATTTCACTCGATCTTACCCGATGCGACGCGGCCCCGGTTTGTAGCCGGGGCCGCGTCTTAAGAATCGAACCGCTCGCGCGACCTAGCGCGGAACACCCAGCGCCGCAAGCGTGGACCGTTCCAGCTCACCTGTCTGGGGCAAGCCGGATGACTGTTGGAATCTCTTCACAGCATTCTCGGTATTGGGGCCCCACTGACCGTCGACAGGGCCGGCGCTGTAGCCCTTATCGTTCAGCGCTTGCTGGACGTCACGGACCAGCGCGGGATCGTAACGTGACGAAACGGTCGACGGGTACGACGTCGAGGACCTCATTGTCTGATCTTTTCCTGCCACTTCGTGGCCCGTATAGGCACCACCAACTCCGCCCACGACCGCGCCCACGGGTCCGGCAACCACTGCGCCGGCAACTGCGCCGCTGGCACCGCCCAGCGCGGTGCCTTCGACCTTGTCCATCCTGTGCCAGGTCTCGCAACCCGCAAGGGCCGCGATGATGACGAGTGCCGTCACGCTCTTGGCAATGTTCAACGATTGCATGAATCCCTCCTAACTCGTAATGATGTTCAGTCGACCGAAGATCGAGAACCAGCCTACGGGCCCACGATCGGTTGCTAGTACGATACGCACGCCACGGGACGGAGCAATCGGACTTTTGCTTAAAATTGCGTAGGACATCACGCAATCTATCGTCGGAGAAAGTCGTGGGGTGCACTCAGCTGCGCGCGGCGTTGCGCAGCGGCAGGGAAGCCGCAGGATCAAGCGGAGATCCCGCTCTGGCCGCCGCAGCGTTCCTCGGCCGTATGATGCGGGGATCGCGGTCGCCTGAGCGGTGATCGCCCCGCTTCCCAGGACACCAAGCCATGCTGACTGCCGAAGAACTCGTAGCCATTCCGCTCTTCTCGAACGTGCCGGCGGACGAGCTCGAGCATCTGGCGAGCCGAGCCGCGGACATCCACCTTGCAATCGGAGAGTACGCGGTACACGAGGGTGAAGAGCGCGCACTGTTCGCCGTGGTCGCTGGCAAGATCGAAGTCACCAAGCGGTTCGACGGCGTTGAGCGCACGATCGGCTGGCGCGTCCCGGGCAAGATTTTCGGGGAAGTCCCGATCGCGCTCGGCGGGCCGTTCATCGGCAGCTATCGCGCCGCGGAGCCCTCGCGCGTCATTCGACTGGAGGCCAGGCACTACTACGCGCTCGCCGCCGCATGCCCTGAGATCTCGGAGTCGATCGGCGCGCTCGCGCGCGAACGCATCGGAGGACTTCAAGGTCTCGCCGCCGAGGCGCCGAAGGCGCGCGTGACGATCCTGGGGCATCGCTGGGACACCGTCTGCCACGACCTGCGCCGGTTCCTCGCCCGCAACCAAATCACGTTCGAGTGGGTCACGCCCGACGACCCTCAACTACCTGCACGGTGGCCCGCGCCGCGTCCCGCGGATGAAGCTCTGCCGGCGCTGCTCCTCGCCGACGGCACGACGCTGGTGCGGCCGCAACCGCGCGAGGTCGCACGGATCCTGGGCCTGCAGACATCGGGGCGCTCCGCCGAATACGACACGATCATTGTCGGCGGCGGGCCGGCCGGACTCGCTGCCGCAGTGTACGGCGCCTCCGAAGGCCTTCGCACTCTGGTCGTCGAACGCGAAGCGCCGGGCGGCCAGGCGGGGACTTCATCGCGGATCGAGAACTACCTCGGCTTCCCGAACGGCGTGTCGGGCGACGAGCTCGCAATGCGGGCGCTGGACCAAGCCAGGCGGCTCGGCGCGGAAATCCTGGTCACGCGCAACATCGTGCGCATCGATCCGGCGACGCACGCGGTCGT
Source organism: Casimicrobiaceae bacterium (assembly GCA_036506975.1). Classification (GTDB taxonomy): domain Bacteria; phylum Pseudomonadota; class Gammaproteobacteria; order Burkholderiales; family Casimicrobiaceae; genus PALSA-1003. The sequence continues at coordinate 2,492 of DASXQW010000278.1, forward strand.
TCTCGACGATGGCGAGACACTCCGCGCACCGACCATCATTCTGGCGACCGGCGTCGCCTGGCGCCGCCTTGCCATCGACGGCTGCGACCGGCTGATCGGCAAGGGCATCTACTACGGAGCGGCGCGCAGCGAGGCGAGCAACATGCAGGGCATCGACGTATGCCTCATCGGCGCCGGAAACTCCGCCGGCCAGGCGGCACTGTTCTTTGCGAGCTACGCGCGCAGCGTCGCGCTGCTCGTCCGCGGCGATGCGCTCGAAAAGAGCATGTCGCACTACCTTGTCGAGCAGGTGCGCGCCAAGTCGAACGTGCAGGTCTTGTTGCGCACTGAAGTGGCGGCTGTCCATGGCGACGGCAACCTCGCTGCAATCGATGTCGTGGAACGCCCGAGCGGACGCGTGAAGCGCCGCGATTGCGGGGGATTGTTCGTCTTCATCGGCGCGGATGCGCAGACCGACTGGTTGCCGGCGGAGATCGCGCGCGATGCTCACGGCTACGTGCTAACCGGCGTCGACGCGGCGAATGACGGCCGCTGGCCGCGCAAACGCGATCCTTATCTGCTGGAGACGAGCGTTCCAGGAATCTTTGCGTGCGGCGACGTGCGCTCGAGCCCGGTCAAGCGCGTCGCCTCAGCGGTGGGCGAAGGCAGCATGGCGGTCGCGTTCGTGCATCAGTACCTGCAGCAC
>DASXQW010000279.1:0-2286 GCA_036506975.1 Casimicrobiaceae bacterium
ATGCTCGAGCGTGCGGCGCGCGAGCAGGATGCCGACGTAGAACGAAGACTGACCTGGCTAGCCGCGCTCGTGCAGCCGGTCCTGATTGTCGTCATGGGCGGCATCGTCCTCGTGCTCGTGCTGGCCGTGATGCTGCCGATCGTCTCCATGAACCAGCTCATTCGTTAAGGAACCTCTGAACAAGTCCCACGCGGATTGCAACCCGGATGGGATGGGGCTTTTCGCGCTTGGCATCACTTTGTTACTCGGACAGAGTAATAACGCGCGGGTCGCGTCACGCAGGAAGCGCGCGAGGCTTCGATCTCTGGCGCGCCAGCGCCCAGGCGACGTGCTCACGCACCAGCAGTGAAGGATCGTCGGCGCGTGCCGCGAGCGCCGCGACGACGGCATCGTCGTAGTCCGCGTTGCCCAGACCCACGGCGAGATTGCGCAGCCAGCGCTCGTAGCCGATGCGCCGGATCGGGCTGCCCTCCATGCGCGTGGCGAACTCGTCCGCGGACCACGCAAAAAGCGCGACGAGATCGGCATTGTCCAGACCGTTGCGCACCGCGAAGTCCGGCTCTCCGCTCGCTTGCGCGTATTTGTTCCACGGACAGGCGAGCTGGCAGTCGTCGCAGCCGTAGACGCGATTTCCGATCAGAGGGCGCAGCGCCTCGGGTATGCTGCCCTTGAGCTCGATGGTGAGGTAGGAAATGCACCGTCGCGCGTCGAGCTCGTAAGGCGCGACGATGGCGCCCGTTGGGCACGCGTCGATACAGGCGCGGCAGCTGCCGCAGTGCTCGCTCGCCCCGGCTGAGATTGGCAGCGGCAGATCGGTGTAGATCTCGCCCAAAAAAAAGTATGAGCCGGCGTGGCGCGTCAGTAGCAGAGTGTGCTTGCCGCGCCAGCCGAGCCCCGCCTTGGCCGCGAGAGCAACCTCCAGCACCGGCGCGCTGTCGGTGAAGACGCGATAGCGGAAGCTGCCCACGGCGGCAGTGATGCGATCGGAGAGGCGCTGCAGCTTGCCGCGCAGGACGCGGTGATAGTCGCGTCCGAGCGCGTAGCGTGAGATGTAGGCTCGGCGCGAGTCGGCGAGCACCGCGGCCGCGTCGCGCGCCCCCGGCGGCTGATAGTCGAGGCGCGCGCTGATCACCCGAATGGTGCCCGGCACGAGATCGGCTGGCTTCGCCCGGCGCACGCCATGGCGTGCCATATAATCCATTTCGCCGTGACGTCCCGCGGCGAGCCACGCCGACAATCGAGCCTCTTCCGCGGCAAGCCCTGTATCGGCGATACCGACTTCGGCAAAGCCCAGCTCGATGCCCCAGCTGCGGATGTCGCGCGCAAGCGCTGCAAGGTCGACTTGCCGAGGGAACGAGGTGGCTGCCATGGAACGTGCCGCGAACTTCACAATGAAAGACGCCACGATTATAGAAGCGTTGCAATGCTACCTGCCGGACGCGGAATCCACTCTGCGAGCCGGCGCGGCGCTTGCGCCGGGACTTCACGGCGGCATGGTCGTTACGCTTTCCGGCGAGCTCGGGGCCGGCAAGACGACGCTGGTGCGCGGCATGCTGCGCGAGCTGGGCTGGGCTGGCGCAGTCAAAAGCCCGAGCTACGCCTTGGTTGAACATTATATAATTTCGAGCTTATACTTCTATCATTTTGATTTTTATCGTTTCAAAGACTCCAGCGAATGGGACGCAACGGGCTTTGCCGAGTACTTCCGTCCCGATGCGATCTGCGTGATCGAGTGGCCCGAGCGCATTGCCGGACGCTTGCCGCCGGTCGACGTCGCGGGGGTTCTCACGCACCGCGAATCGGGGCGCACGCTCATGCTGCAGGCAGGCACTCAACCGGGTAAGGCATGTCTGGACGCGTACTCCGCCGCGATGGCCTGAGTCGCGTCTCGCTCGAGCGACGGCGCGTATGCGGGTGGCTGCTGTTGCCCGCGGCGCAGTGGCTGGTCGCTGGTCGCGCCGACGCGGCGACGGTTGCATCCGCGCGCCTGTGGCCCGCGCAGGAATACACACGGCTCATTCTCGATGCGCCGACTCCAATCGCGCATCAGTTGCTGGCGGTGAAAAACCCCGATCGCCTCGTGCTCGATCTTGAAGGCGTCGAGCTCAATTCCGAAATCGGGCGCCTGCCGGAGCGCGTCCTGCCCAGCGATCCGTACATCCAGGCTATCCGCGTCGCGGTGTACCGGCCGGGCGTGCTGCGCGTCGTGCTCGACCTCAAGTCGGAAGTCAATCCGCAGCTCTTCGCATTGAAACCGGTCGGCGACTATGGCCACCGCGTCGTGCT
>DASXQW010000280.1:0-7173 GCA_036506975.1 Casimicrobiaceae bacterium
GTCGGCCGATGCTGTCGGTGAGGGTCGAGGGCAAGCTGCCGCTGGTGTGCCAACGCTGCCTGCAGCCCTTCGATGCGCCGATTGCGCAGCACTCGGAGTTGCTCCTGGCACGGAACGATGCCGAGCTCGAGCGCTTGGACGCCGAGCAAGCGGAAGTCCTTCTGGCAACGGCGCCGCTCGACGCGAGAACGCTGGTCGAAGACGAGATCCTGCTGTGGTTGCCGTTCGCACCGCGGCATCCGGAAGGGCAGTGTCCGGCGGAGGTCGCGGCAATCCCCGGGCCCGAGGGGACGCAACCGGTCAAAGCAACGACTTCCCCCTTCGCGCGCCTTGCGGCGCTGCGAAAGGGGACCGATACCAATACTTGAGGAGTCATACGACATGGCTGTCCAGCAGAACAAGAAATCGGCGTCGAAGCGCGGCATGCACCGTGCTCACGACTTTCTGACCAACCCGCCGCTCGGTGTCGAGCCGGTGAGCGGGGAGGTGCACCTGCGCCATCACATCAGTCCCAGCGGCTACTATCGCGGCAAGAAAGTTGTCAAGACCAAGGCCGACGCGTAACCCATTTCGTCACGCCGGGAAGGTTCGCTCCCGGATCGGGGCGTCGCTGCTGATTGGGAACCTCTGAACCCGCCCCGCACGGTTCCTTAGATGCAGGTAACCATTGCCGTCGACGCGATGGGTGGCGATCACGGCCCTCCGGTCACCGTCGCCGCGTCGCTGCGGTTTCTCGACGAAACCCCCAATGCGCGCATCGTGCTCGTCGGGAACGAAGACGCTATCCGGAAAGCCCTTGCCGCCGCGCCGGCCGCGGCCGCCGGGCGCGTCAGCCTGCGACCCGCGAGCGAAATCGTCGCCATGCACGAGCCTCCTGCCGACGCATTGCGCCGGAAGAAGGATTCTTCGATGCGCGTCGCGATCAATCTCGTGAAAGAAGGCGCTGCGCAAGCCTGTGTCTCGGCGGGCAACACCGGCGCGCTGATGGCGATCTCGCGTTTCGTGCTCAAGACATTGCCCGGCATCGACCGGCCGGCGATCGCTTCGCAGCTGCCGACGCGCAAGGGCGTTACGACGGCTCTCGATCTCGGCGCCAACGTCAACTGCACGCCCGAGCAGTTGCTGCAGTTCGCGGTGATGGGCAGCGCGCTGGTTGCCACCGTCGAAGGCGTCGAGCGCCCGAGTGTCGGCCTGCTCAACATCGGCGAGGAAGACATCAAGGGCAACGAGGTGGTGAAGCGGACGGCGGAGCTGCTCAAGGTTTCGGGACTCAATTTTTACGGCAATGTCGAAGGCACCGACATCTATAAGGGCACGACCGACGTGATCGTCTGCGATGGCTTTGTCGGCAATATTGCGCTCAAGACCTCGGAAGGGCTCGCGCTGATGCTGGCCGATTTTCTGCGCGAGGAGTTCACTCGCAACGCGCTGCGCAAGACCCTCGCTTTGTTTGCCCTTCCGGTTCTCAACGCCTTCAAACGCCGCGTCGATCCGCGCCGCTACAACGGCGCGACGCTGATCGGGCTCAGGGCTGTGGTGATCAAGAGCCACGGCTCCGCGGATGCGCTCGCGTTTCGCTACGCATTGAAGAAAGCGTATGCCGAAGTGACGCACGGTGTGCTCGAGCGGATTACCCAGCGGCTTGCGCTGACGCCGGTGCCCGCTTCCGGCGCGATGGCGGCAGTCCCGATGAATTCCGGCGATGCATAGCCGCATCGTCGGCACCGGCAGCTACCTGCCAGCGCAGGTGATGAGCAATGCCGAGTTGGCGCAGCGCGTGGACACCAGCGATGAATGGATACGCACCCGCACCGGCATCTGCCAGCGGCACATCGCCGCGCCGGATGAGAAGACCAGCGACCTCGCGCTCGCCGCCGCGCGCGAAGCGTTGACCGCAGCGGGCCTCGCGCCCGCAGCGGTCGACATGATCGTGCTGGCGACGACAACGCCGGACATGGTGTTCCCCTCGACGGCGTGCATTCTGCAGGACAAGCTCGGGACGCGGAACGGCCCGGCATTCGACGTGCAGGCTGTGTGCAGCGGCTTCGTCTACGCGCTGGGTTTGGCCGACCTGATGGTCAAGAGCGGGCAGGCGAGGAATGCGCTCGTCGTCGGCGCGGAAATCTATTCGCGCATTCTCGATTGGGACGACCGCGGCACCTGCGTACTGTTCGGCGACGGCGCTGGCGCGGTGGTGTTGGCGCCCGCGAGCGAACCCGGCATCCTCTCGGCGCATCTGCACGCCGACGGCCACTATCGCGACATCCTCGCCGTGCCCGGTACGGTCGCGCACGGCGCGGTGAGCGGAACACCGCTTCTGACGATGGAGGGCAACACGGTCTTCAAGTTCGCGGTGAAGGTGCTCGCTGAAGTCGCCCACGAAGCCTTGGCGGCCAACGGACTGACGACCGCGGCGATCGACTGGCTGATACCGCACCAGGCCAATATCCGTATCATGGACGCCACGGCGAAAAAGCTGCACGTGCCGCTCGAGAAGATGGTGACGACGGTCGACCGGCATGCGAATACGTCGGCGGCATCGATACCGCTGGCGCTCGACCTCGCGGTGCGCGACGGACGCATCCGCTCCGGGCAGCACATCATGCTGCTCGGCGTCGGCGGCGGATTCACGTGGGGATCGGTGTTGTTGCGATGGTGAGCCAACGATGAAACTCGCGCTGGTGTTTCCCGGGCAGGGGTCGCAATCGGTGGGGATGATGAGCGGCTACGACGCCTTTCCTATCGTTCGCGATACCTTTGCCGAGGCGTCGGTTGCTCTCGGCGAAGATCTCTGGACGCTGGTCGACAACGGCCCCGCCGAGATGCTCAACCAGACCGTGAACACGCAGCCGGCGATGCTCGCCGCAGATATCGCGGTGTATCGCGCGTGGCGCGCCGCAGGCGGTGGTGAGCCCGCCATTCTCGCGGGTCACAGCCTTGGTGAATACGCCGCCCTCGTCGCCGCGGGTGCGCTCGCGTTCGCCGCCGCAGTGCCGCTGGTGCGCTTTCGCGCGCAGTCGATGCAGGACGCCGTGCCGGCAGACGTCGGCGCAATGGCTGCCGTGATGGGCCTGGACGATGCCGGTATCGCCGATGCGTGTCGTGAGGCCGCGCAGGGCCAGGTGGTCGAACCGGTCAATTTCAACGCGCCCGATCAGGTCGTCATTGCGGGGCATCGCGAGGCGGTCGAGCGCGCGGCCGCGGCGGCCAAGGCGCACGGTGCCAAGCGCGCGGTGATGCTGCCGGTCAGCGCACCGTTTCACAGCCTGCTCATGAAGCCCGCCGCCGAGCGGCTTGCTGCATATCTCGCCAAGGTGGCCATCGATTCGCCCGTAGTTCCGGTCTTGCACAATGTCAACGCATCGGTCGCGCCGACGCCGGATGCGATCCGCGCGGCGCTGGCGGCCCAGGCAGCGAGTCCGGTGCGCTGGGTCGAAACCATCCGCGTACTCGTGGCACAAGGCGCAACACATATCATTGAGTGCGGTCCGGGCAAGGTCCTGACCGGATTGACCAAGCGTATCGCACCCAACATCACCGCGCTGCCGTTGCACGATGGCGAAGCCATCGCCGCGGCGATTGCGGCCACTGCCTAAGGGTGGCAATGCTCGACGGACAGACCGCGCTCGTCACGGGCGCGTCACGGGGGATCGGCAAGGCGATCGCGCTTGCGCTCGCGCGTGCCGGCGCCAGCGTGGCCGGCACCGCGACGAGCGATGACGGCGCCGCGGCGATTACGGCGTATCTGAAGGCCTCGGGCGTTCGCGGCGAAGGCATTCGTCTGGACGTGACCGACGGCGCGGCGATCGAACCTGCCGTCACCGGAGTGGCAAAGCGCCTCGGCGATATCGCGATCCTGGTCAATAATGCCGGCATCACCCGCGACAATCTCTTGCTGCGCATGAAGGACGAGGAATGGGACGCGATCATGGACACTAATCTCAAGTCGGCGTACCGGCTGTCGAAGGCTGTCGTGCGCGGCATGATGAAGGCGCGTCACGGTCGCATCATCAATGTCGGCTCGGTGGTCGGCGTCAGCGGCAACGCCGGGCAGACGAATTACGCCGCGGCCAAGGCGGCGTTGATTGGATTCACCAAATCGCTGGCGCAGGAGCTAGGCAGCCGCAATATCAGCGTCAACTGCGTCGCGCCGGGCTTCATCGACACCGACATGACGCGCGCGCTGACCGGGGCGCAGCGCGAAAAACTGATCGAGCGCATACCCCTCGGGCGGCTCGGCCTGCCGGATGAGGTTGCACATGCGGTCGCGTTTCTCGCCTCGCGCGAGGCAGGTTACATCACCGGCGCGACGCTGCACGTCAATGGCGGGATGTACATGGCGTAGCCGGCGGGTGCCCAGGCGCGCCGATCTGGTAAAATTGCCGATTCGCATCACCTGGGATCCCTTTGGGGAGGAAACGCATGGAAAACGTGGAGCAACGAGTCAAGAAAATCGTCGCCGAGCAACTTGGCGTGAACGAGGCCGAGATCAAGAACGAATCGTCATTCGTGGACGACCTCGGCGCTGACTCGCTGGATACGGTCGAGCTGGTCATGGCGCTCGAGGAAGAGTTCGAGACCGAGATCCCCGATGAAGAGGCCGAGAAGATCACGACGGTGCAGCAGGCCGTCGACTACATCAATTCGCACCAGAAGAAGTAATCCGACGGTCGCCGGGCGGCGCACTGCCCGGCCTCATTGCTTCACGCCGCCGCGCGACCACGCTGCGCATCCCGTTTCGCCACTCCGTAGGTTCCATAAGCCGCCATGGCCAAGCGTCGCGTCGTCGTCACAGGACTGGGCATCATCTCGCCGGTTGGCGTCGGCTTGGCGGCGGCGTGGGAGAACATCCTCGCCTGTCGCTCGGGCATCGCCCGCATCACACGCTTCGACGCCGCAGCCTTTACCTCGCGGATCGCCGGCGAGGTCAAGGATTTCGACGTCACCCAATACCTCTCCGGCAAGGAAGCGCGGCGCTACGACACTTTCATCCATTACGGGCTCGTGGCGACGATGGAGGCGGTCAAGGACGCAGGGCTCGAAGCTTACGCGGGAGACCTCACGCGGGTGGGTGTTTGCATCGGCTCCGGTATCGGCGGCTTGCCGATGATCGAGGACACGGCCAAAGCCTATCTCGAGGGCGGCCCGCGCAAGATCTCGCCGTTCTTCGTGCCGGGCTCGATCATCAACATGATCTCGGGTCTCGTATCGATCCACTATGGCTACCAGGGCCCGAACCTCGCGACGGTGACGGCGTGCTCGACGGCCAACCACAGCTTCGGCGAAGCAGCGCGGCTGATCGAATACGGCGATGCGGACGCGATGGTGGCCGGAGGCGCCGAGGCGACGGTGAGCCCGCTGGGCATCGGCGGCTTCTGCGCCGCGCGGGCGTTATCGACCCGCAATGACGATCCCGCGACCGCGAGCCGGCCCTGGGACGTCGACCGCGACGGCTTCGTGCTCGGCGAAGGGGCGGGTATTCTGGTGCTCGAGGAGCTGGAACACGCGAGGGCGCGCGGTGCACGAATCTACTGTGAGCTCGCGGGCTACGGCATGTCTGCCGACGCGCATCACATCACCGCGCCGCCCGAGGACGGGATCGGCGCCGCGCGCAGCATGACCAACGCCTTGAAGAACAGTGCGCTCAACACGACCGACATCGATTACGTCAATGCGCACGGCACGTCGACGCCGCTCGGCGACCTTGCCGAATGCATCGCGGTCAAGCGCTGCTTCGGCGAGTACGCGGCCAAGCTCGCCGTGTCTTCGACCAAGTCGATGACCGGCCATCTGCTCGGCGCGGCCGCGGCGATCGAAGCGGTCTTTACCGTGCTTGCGCTACGAGACCAGGTCGCACCGCCCACGGCGAACCTCTTCCACCAGGATCCACGCTGCGACCTCGATTTCGTTCCCAACGCGGCACGCCGCATGCCTATCCGCGCGGCGCTGTCCAACTCCTTCGGCTTCGGCGGGACCAACGCGACCATCGCGTTCCGCACGCTGTGACTCGCGATCGGGGCGTGCGAGCATGGCTCTGATCGTCCAGAAGTACGGCGGCACGTCGGTAGGCAGCACCGAGCGGATCCGGAGTGTCGCCCGCCGCATCGCCCGCTATCATCGCGACGGACACCAGCTCGTCGTCGTCGTGTCCGCGATGAGCGGCGAAACCAATCGGCTGCTCGCCCTGGCGAAAGAGATTTCCCCCGATCCTGATCCGCGCGAGCTCGATGTGATCGCCGCCACGGGCGAGCAGGTAACGATCGGGCTGCTTGCGATCGCGCTACACGAGCTGGGACTGAAGGCCAGGAGCTACACCGGCGGACAGGTACGCGTGCTGACGGACAATGCGTACACCAAGGCGCGCATTCTCGACGTCGACGTCGAACCCATCCGCAAGGATCTCGCCGCGGGCACCGTCGCCATCGTCGCGGGCTTCCAGGGCGTGGACGCCGATGGCAACATCACGACCTTGGGACGCGGCGGCTCGGACACCTCGGGTGTCGCGCTCGCTGCGGCGCTCGACGCCGACGAATGCCAGATCTACACCGACGTCGACGGCGTCTACACCGCGGACCCGCGCATCGTGCCCGAGGCGCGGCGGCTGGAAAAGATCACCTTCGAGGAGATGCTCGAGATGGCGAGTCTGGGCTCGAAGGTGTTGCAGATCCGCTCGGTCGAATTCGCGGGCAAGTACAAAGTGAAACTCCGCGTGCTGTCATCGTTCGACGATCCGGAGAACACGGCGACGGGCACGCTCATCACGTTCGAGGAGGACGAGACCATGGAGCAGGCGATCATTTCCGGCATCGCATTCAATCGCGACGAAGCCAAGATTTCCCTCATGGGCGTCGAGGACAGGCCCGGCATCGCGTACGCGATCCTCGGTCCCGTCGCGGCGGCCAATATCGACGTCGACATGATCGTGCAGAACATCGGCGCGTCGGGGCACACCGACTTTTCTTTCACCGTCAACCGAGCCGAATACAAAAAGGCGCTCGAGGTGCTCGCCGGCGAGAAAGGAAAGGGCTTCGCCGCGCGCGAGATCATCGGCGACAACAAGATCTGCAAGGTGTCGCTGGTCGGCATCGGCATGCGCTCGCACGTCGGCATCGCCGCGAAGATGTTCAAAGCGCTGGCCGACGAGGGCATCAACATCCAGATGATCTCGACCTC
>DASXQW010000281.1:0-2555 GCA_036506975.1 Casimicrobiaceae bacterium
GTCGACATAGCGGGTGCAGCGCGTGGGGCAGTGTGAAGACCACGTGGACGTACGGCACATTGAGGAGCTCGCGCTCCCGCGCGGTGAGCCATCGCTCACGGGCCTGCGCTTGACACTTCGGACAGTGCCGGTTGCGGCACGAATTGTATGAGATGGTCCGATGCCCACAGGCGCCGCAGTGATCGACGTGCCCGCCAAGCGCCGCCGTCCGACATCGCGTGAGCGCGCGCAGGACGGTGCGTTGCTGCACACTGAGCCACGGATGGCGTGCGAGGAATCGATCACCCTGCGCGTGGAGGACATCGGCCACCTCCACGGCGGGCCGACTCACGACTGAGTCGGCTTCCGCAACAGACGCGATCGCGGCAACACGAGTGGCGGCGCGACGTGCAATTGCTCCAAGGGATTCGGCGCGGCCTGCAGGTGATGCCGTGACAGATGGAGATACACGGTCGTGTGCGACAGATCGGCGTGGCCGAGCAGGAGCTGAATCGTGCGCAGGTCAGCGCCCGCTTCCAGGAGATGGGTCGCGTAGGAATGCCGCAACGTGTGCGGCGTCACGCGTTTGTCGATCCCGGCCTTGCGCGCCGCCAGGCGCACGGCCTCCCAGATCACCTTCGCGGTGATCGGCGCATCGGCACGCCAGCCGTGGTGCGTCCCCGGGAAGAGGTAGGTGCGCGGCCGCATCCAACGGTAGTACTCGCGCAGCGCGGCGAGGAGCGTGGGACTGAGGGGAATCTCGCGATCGCGACCGCCCTTACCCTGCTGGACTCGGAGCACCATGCGTTGGCTATCGATGTCGCGGACTTTGAGCTGGCACGCTTCGCTGCGGCGCAACCCGGCGCCGTAGAGTGTCAGCAGCAACGTACGGTGGTAGAGATTTTTCGCGCCCGCAATCAGACGCTGGACTTCGTCGGGGCTCAGCACCACTGGCAACCGGTGGCGGTGCTTCGGATACGGCAAGTCCTCGCGCACGTCGCGCCGCTTCAGCACATAACGGCAGAAGAAGCGTAGCGCGCAAATGTACGTCACCACCGTCCCCACGGCGAGGCGTCGGTCCTCGAGGAGAAACAAGTGGTAGCGTCGGAGCTGCGCGGGCGTCAGTCGATCAAGCCGCGCGCGCGTATGCTGGCGGAACTCCTCAACGATCTGGATGTAGCTGCGGATGGTCGACGGGGCGTAGTCGCGACGCACCAATTCTTCGCGCAGGCATTGGAGTAGCTCGGTCACAGACACCTCCTGTGACCTTGCACCCTATCCTGCTACGAATTACCCGGATGTTCGTCGGCCGCCGCGCCAGCGGCTTCGTTCTGGTCGCCCAGGGTCTACCGATTCGTGTGTTCGGATTGGGGATCCCTGCGGCGTTCCTCAGGACCTTTCTGAAGTTGATGGGTCGGGCGCGAATCAATTCGTTCCGATCTGAAGTTCCAGCGCAGATACCGAGGCTGCCGGGAACTCCCACACGCCGTCCGCGGGGAACGGTTTTTCCCGCGTCCTCATCACATCGGCATCATTCAGATACGACACCTCGACCGCAGGGTCCGCGGTGATCTCGAACACGCGTCCGCTCGAGATGACATGGCCCGCAATCTGAATCGTGGTGTTCACGGATCGCGTGCGCTGAGTGTTCGCGACATGTAGATACACAAGATCGCCGCGGCGACTCGCGACCGCATCGAGGCCGTCCGGCAGGCCCCCCACTCTGATCGCGTGACTACCGATATGGTGACGATACAATCGCATCACACGGCCCACCGGCTGGAGATACGCGCGGTTGTTGCCCTTCGGCGTTGGAATGATCACCGCGTTGTTCTGCCAGCGTGTCCCGCAAAAGTCCGCGGCCGTGGCAATTTTCAGCACATCACCGTGCCGCTGATGGTTGTTAAGGATGCGCGCGTAGGAGACACCGGCCGCCCACGAGGCGAGCACGTCGCCGCGATCGCGGCCGGGAATGACGAAATGGCATTCCGTCAACGCGAGCGGAATGTTCCGCGCGCCCAGACTGTCGCGAATGGTGCGAATCTTGGCGTCGGTCAGCTGCCACGCCCTCATCAACTGCTCCCAGGTCGCATCCGGGTCGCGCCGATACAGCTCGCCCCGCAGCACTGGCTGCTGCGGCGAATCGGGATCGAACATGTGATGGAACGCGAGGTATTGAACATATTCCCCGGCCACCTCCGCCATGCGCGCCGCCCAACCGCTGTCGCCCCACGCGATCAGTTGAATCGCGGGATCAGCCGCACGCATCGCTTTAGCAAACTCGACGGTCTTGCGCGCCGCGGTTTCGAGATCGAATCCATTCTTGTCGTAGGACGTCTCGTTGCCGATCTGCCAGTGCCGGACACTCCACGGAGCCGCGTTCCCGTGAGCCTTCCGCTCGCTATTTCTCGGATCGTTGCAATACGCCACCCACTCGGCAGCTTCCTTTGCGTCAGCCGTGCGCACGCTGCCCTTGACCTTCGTGTACTGCTTGCGGCCGTCCGACTCGAAATTGACGCAGATCAGCGGCTCCGCGCCGACTCGTCGGCACAGTTCGACGAATTCGCCGGTGCCGA
>DASXQW010000282.1:0-4039 GCA_036506975.1 Casimicrobiaceae bacterium
GAGGAGCAGCACACCGAGGGTCATCAACGCCATGAAAATGAGCACGGCGCCGATGAGTCCACCGACTGACGCTGACCGTCCGGAAGTGACCGTGTGGACGAGGACCCAGATCGCGACCGCGACCAGGGCGATGCCGATGCCGAGCACCGCGAACCCGTTCCACGTGCCGATTAGACGCTCCTGGTGTGCGCTCTTGCCCGCGTTTGCCATGCGATCCATGCTGCCCTCCGCTGGAAGCGTCCGGCCGCAGCCGCGGCCCGGGACGAAATCTCGACGATATCTATACGATATCAATATAATATTGGATGTGTCAAGCCGATGAAGCAAAAAAAGCGGACGGGGTTGCCGTCCGCTTTCAAGGCGCCGCGAACCGGCGCGGCGCCGAGGGGGAGAGAAGTCAGGTTGCTCGAGCCATCAGCCGAGCGTCACAGGGATGAAGATCCGGGCGTCGTTGCGCTGGACGAGCAGGGCGACCGTCTTGCCCGACTTGTCGACCGCGCTCTTCAACTCCTCGACGCTTTTCACCGGGGTGTTATTGACCGCGACGATCACGTCGCCAGGACGCACGCCCGCGCGCTCTGCTGCGCCGGCGACGTCCTGAACGACCAGCCCGTGGTCGAGATCGGTGCCGCGCTTCTCGTCGGCGCTGAGCGGACGCACCGCAATACCCAGCCTGGCCTTGCCGAGCGTTTCCTTGTCGCGCGCATCGGCAATGGTTTTATCCTTGACCGCGCCGATCGTGGCCGTGAGCTGCTTGGGCGAGCCGTTGCGCCAGATGTCGAGTGTCACCTTCGAACCCGGTTTGAGCGAAGAGATCATCGGCGGCAGATCGCCGGAGCGGGAGATCTCCTTGCCGTCGAGCTTGAGGATGACGTCGCCCGGCTCGAGGCCTGCATTCGCACCGGCACTGCCTTTCTCGACCGAGGCGACGAGCGCGCCGGTGGGCGACTTCAGGCCGAAGTTCTGCGCCAGCGCCTGATTGACTTCCTGGATCGAGACGCCGAGGCGGCCGTGGCTCACCTTGCCGTGTTGCTGGATCTCATCCTTGACCTGCATCGCCACGTCGATCGGGACAGCGAACGCAAGACCCTGGAAACCGCCGCTGCGGCTGAAGATCTGCGAATTGACGCCGATGACTTCACCCTTGAGGTTGAAGAGCGGGCCGCCGGAGTTGCCGGGATTGACCGCGGCGTCGGTCTGGATGAACGGCACATAGGAATCGCCGGGCAGCGAGCGCGACTTGGCGCTGACGATGCCGGAGGTCACCGTATTCTCGAAGCCGAAGGGCTGGCCGATCGCGACGACCCATTCGCCGACCTTGGTCGTTTTTGGATCGCCGATGCGCACGTACGGCAGGTCGCGCGCGGCGATCTTGAGGACCGCGATGTCGGTCGTCTTGTCGACGCCGAGGACCTTGGCGGTGAACTCGCGCTTGTCGGTCAGCTTGACGGTCAATTCGTCTGCGCCGTCGACGACGTGCGCATTGGTCAGGATCACGCCGTCCGCGCTGACGATGAAGCCGGAACCGACGCCGCGCATCGGACCGCGCTCCTGCGGTTGTTCGGGAAACTGAAACTGGAACGGCAGATTGCGGAAGAATTGCGGCAGGTCCTCATCGTCCGGCATCTGGAAGCGCGGCATGCGCGCCGCGGTCTTGGTGCCCTGCACGACGCTGATATTGACGACTGCAGGACCATATTTTTCGACCAGGCCGCTGAAGTCGGGGAGCGCCGCAGCCGGCAAGGCAGCCGTCGCCGGCGCGACTGGGGTCGGTGCGACCGCGGGCGCGCCGGCGGTGGCGGCCGTCGCCGGGTGCATTGCGACGTGATCGGCTACGCCGACGCCAAGCGCGAACGCGGCGGCGAGCGCCAGCGCTACCGCGCTGCGTTTGAAGGTGTTCGCTTGCATCGCTTGCTCCTTGAAAGGTGATCGGGACCCAACGGCAGTCCCGCGTGGAAGCCAAGATACGGTCGGATACTTAAGGGAGACTTAAGACGGCCGAATGAATTCGGCCCCACGAAACGCCTGGCACCGTGAGGCGCCGGGGGGCCGAATGAATTCGGCCCTACGAAACCTGCGGAGGTACCGTGTTATTCGCAGGTGTGAATTTATTCGCACGCGCCTGCGCGCTTCACGCCCCGGCGGCGGGGAAGCGGACCGTGGCGCCCAGCCCCGTGCCGTCGAGACCTTCGCCCAGCGCGATCTCGGCGCCGTGCCGATCGGCGATGCGCTTGACGATCGCAAGCCCCAGACCGCTGCCGCGGGCGCTCGCGCGTTGCGCGGCTTGCGGCGTGCTCGCCGACTGGCCGCGATAAAACCGGTCGAACACCCGCGCGCGCTCGGCCGGCGCGATGCCGGGACCGTTGTCGCGCACCGCGAGCGCGACGCGATCGCCCTCCGGTTGCGCGGTGATATCGACGCGTCCGTTGGACGGTGTGTAGCGGACCGCGTTATCGATCAGGTTGGACAGCAGGGTCCGCAGCGCCTCCGCATCGCCGCGCACGACCGCTTTCCCGCCTTCGCTCAATCCCAGATCGACCGCTTTTTCCGCAGCGAGCGGAGCTAATTCGGCGATGACCTCGCGCGCGAGCGCGGAGAGATCGACGAGCGCTTCCGGCCGTTCGGCCGTATCGACGCCGGGCTCGGTTCGCGCCAGCGTCAGCAACTGTTCGGAGAGCCGCGTCGCGCGCTCGAGTCCGGACTTGAGATCGGCGAGCGCCTTGCGGCGCTCTGCTTCGGTCGCCGCGCGTTCGGCAAGCTGCGCCTGCAGATGCACCGCCGTCAAGGGCGTGCGCAACTCGTGCGCGGCATCGGCGATGAACGTGCGTTGCACGGCGAGCGCCTCGCCGAGTCTTTCCAGCAGACCGTTGAGCGCGCGGACCAGCGGCTGCACTTCCCCGGGCAGGCCGCGCTCGGCGAGCGGCTCGAGCTGCGTCGGCGAACGCCGGCCAACGGCCGCGGCGACGCGCTCCAACGGCTCGAGCCCGCGCGCGATGATGAACCAGATCAGAAGCCCCAGCGCCGGCAGCACCGCGAGCAGCGGCACGATCGTGCGCAGCGCCATGCTCGCCGCCAGCTCGCGACGGGCGCGCATCGGCTGCGCGACCTGCACGACCTGACTTCCCGTCAAGGCGCTGAATACGCGCCATTCGCCGGATTCAGTGCGCAAGTTGGTAAACCCGAGCTGGGCGTGCTGCGGCAGCACGCGCTGCGGCTGCGAGAGGTAGAGCTGCATGCCGTTGCGGTCCCAGATCTGCACGACCAGCGCATCGTCGGCCGCGCCGTTCCCGGACGCTCCCGTCGGCGCAGCCGCGAACGGTGCGTCGGTCAGCGATGCGACCATCTCCTGCAGCTGATGGTCGAAAAGCGCGTTGGCTTCCTGCCGCGCGCGGAGGTACGTGCCGACGGCTGCAACTGCGACGCCGAGCAACAGGCCCGCCAGCAGCCAGACCAGCAGTTGCCTGCGGATCGACCTCATGCGCTCGCGGGGGCTCTCGCGACCATCCAACCCACGCCGCGGACATTGCGGATGAAATCGGCGCCGAGCTTCTTGCGCAGCGCGTGGATGTGCACTTCGACGGCATTGCTCTCGACGGGGTCGCTCCAGCCGTAGAGCTTGTCCTCGAGCTGTGCGCGCGAAAGGATCGCTCCAGGCCGGGCGAGCAGCGCTTCGAGCAACGCGAACTCGCGCGGCGACAGCGCCAGCGGCTCGCCGCGCAGGCGTGCCTCGCGCGTCGCCGGGTTGAGCTCGACTTCGCCATGCGCGAGCACCGGCGCCGCGCGGCCCGCGCCCCGGCGCAGCAGCGCGCGCAGCCGCGCCGAGAGCTCGTTCAAGTCGAAGGGCTTGACGACATAATCGTCGGCGCCTGCGTCCAGGCCCGCCACGCGATCGGCGACGGCATCGCGCGCGGTCAGGATCAGCACCGGCCGCGTGTCGCCGCTGCGGCGCATCGCGCCGAGCACGTCCAGGCCCGCGCGCTTGGGCAAGCCCAAGTCGAGCACGATCGCGTCGTGCGCATGCTCAGCGAGCGCGAGCTCC
>DASXQW010000283.1:0-4177 GCA_036506975.1 Casimicrobiaceae bacterium
AGGTGGATATCGTCGGCAATGCCGTCTTTATCCAGGAGCTGATAAAACTCCTGTTCATCGACGCGGTGTGACCGTTCGACTTTGCCATTTAAGTGCGGTGTCTTAGGGCGGATATAGACATGGCGGAGGTCGCGTGCTTCGAGATGCCAGTGGAAGCGGGACTGGAACTCGGCGCCATTATCCGTCTGGATGACCAGCACGCGAAAGGGCAGGCGTCGGATGACCTCGTCTACAAAACGAATCGCTGAAGCTTGGTTGCACGCGTCGTAGACCTTAAGCACCCGAATGCGCGTGCAGTCGTCGATGGCGGTGAACTGATATAAGCGCTTTCCCGTTCCTGCGATCCGCTCGAGGAACTTTACGTCCAATTGCAGGCGGTGTCCGGGCTGTGGCTTCTCATAGCGCCGCCACGCTCGCCCAGCGGGGCGACGCTTCTGATTGGCCGGCAGTAGGTTTAGGCCGTGTCGAATCAGAATGCGGTGGACGGAGGAGCGTGCCAGCTTCAATTGGTGAAACCGCTGCAGATAGTCTGCGATCCTTCCTGCCCAAAGTGATAGCGCTGCCGCAAATAAAGAATCTTGGAGACGACCTCGCGCGGGGTGGCCCGTGGGAATCGATGCGGGGCGCGCGGCCGGTCACACAACCCTGCCTCGCCCTGAGCTTCGTATCGAGCCTTCCACTTATAGAACGCTTTGCGTGATAGGCCGAAATGGCGGCAGGTCTGGGCCACGTTCCGGGGCGCAGCGCTAGCCTTGCGCAGCACCTTCAGCCGCCAAGCTAGTATTCGGTTCTGTTCGGTCTTAGTCATGGGCTCTCTACTCCTGCGTTGAGAAGTGAGCCAGAATGTCACCTTAGTCTTGGGACTTCACACAAGACGTTGTGCGTGCTTCCGCATTCTTCGCGGACCCAGGTGTGCCCCAAAATGTGCCCAGCCTGGTCGCAGCACTTCGCAGTTGCTCGGGTGCGAAGTGCGCGTAGCGCTTCACCATCAGTTCCGACTTCCACGCGCCGAGCTCCTGCAGCTCGGCGATCGGAGTGCCGGCCATGACGTGCCATGTGGCCAAGACGTGCCGCAGATCGTGCCCGCGGAAGTTTGCGATGCCGGCGCGCTTGAGCGCGTGGTACCAAGCTTCGTGCTGACCCGCCGAATCGGCTGCCCCCGTAAGCTGAACACGCTCGTCGGACACCGCTCCGTCTGGCGCCGCACGATCAGCACGGCCCCCGCATTCAACGGTACCGCAATGGCCTTTCGCGCCTTCGCCTGCTCGAATGAATGCGCACTAGCCTTCGTGCCAGACATAACTGCGACCACAGTAAGCCGGTGACGTTGGCTCTGCGCAGCCGTGCGGAACAACTGACCCGCCGGTGGGTGATGCTGGCGTCGTATTGCCATCAACCGGTTGGCCACCCAATGCTGTCGAGATGCTCCACACTGGCGTCGATCGCCAGCTGCGCGTCTTCGGCCACGATCTCCAAAATCGTCGGTGCACAGAAGTTCGCGTTCCGCAGCATCGTCGCGATCCTCTCGAAGGCCACCGAGCCGGTACCTATTTGCGCGTGACGAAACACATCGAGCGACGTGTCTGCGGCATACAGGAACGGCAAGTGATCGCGGAGCTGCAGTACCGCTTCCGGCTCTTCCCCTGCAAAGTGACCATTGGCAAAATCGTAGCCAATACCGACCTGGTCCCACCCGAACGCATCGAAGAAGAGCCGAAGATCGTTTGCGCGGTACAGATAGCTCAAGGGATGGTTTTTGACGATCAACTCCACACCGGCCCTTCGCGCGATGGGAAGTAGCACTTCAAGCGACCAACGGAAGCAGTCGGTCAGTGTCTTCTTCGGCGCCGGAAAAACAGGATTGGACTTTCCGGGATTGATGACGACGCCCTTGGCATTCCAAGACGCCGCGAGGTCAATGGCGCTTGCAATCACCCTGCACGAATGCTGGCGCATCTCCGGCACGACGGAGGACAGATTGACGTCAAGATTCGGTTGATTCAGCGAGGTTATCTGTACGCCAGTGTTGCCAACTAGAGACTCGATGTCACGGCGTCCCGCATCACCATCCAGGCTTGGCCAGAAGTGTCCCGGAACCAGCATGATTTCAAAACGACGGTATCCGAGATCAGCCAGCTGTGCCAGGCATTCGCGCGCGCGGAGCGTGCGCGTAAAGGAATAGGTATTGATCCCATAACCTGCTTTGTTGAGATGTCTTGTTGCATGCATGGGCGCGCGATGCGATCCGCCAGCTCAGATCACGCGGGAATCGGCACAAGATTCTGCGGCGCACCCCCTTGCCGGGCGGAAGTGTAGGCCGCGTCCATGACCTGCATCATCGCTTCCGCGTCGCGCAACGAGGCGATCGGCTTCGCGCCTGTGCGACATTCAGCAAGCACCCGCTTGACGAACAGTGGGTAGTAAACGTCAGTTTCTAGCCGGAGACGGAGACTTCGGGTGCCGGCGGCGAGGTTATTCCGGTCACGGACCTCGATCCGGTCGGGGCCCGACTTTGCGTACATGCGATCGGATGAAAGGGTGAACGAGAGCTCGCGTTGCTCGTCGGAAGTGCTCGGGAAGCTGTATCCAGTCTCCACGAGGCCGACAACGCCATCCTCGGTTTGCATTGTCACCAAGGAATAGTCCTCGACGTCCCCTCGATGCGTTCGGGAATGCATGATCGCAGAGACCCGAGCGACTTCCTTACCCGTCAGCAATCTAAAGAAGTCGATGAAATGCGTCGCGACGTTGATCGTGGATCCGCCACCGGAAAACGTGGGATCAAGTGCCCAGCCTGCGCCTGCAGCTTCGTAGCGGTCGGGCGGACCTACTATGAAACGGAACGACATGTAGTTGAAGTCCGACGGAATGTGTCCCTCGGCATCTTTGAGGGCGGCGAGCAGGTCGCTAATCCGGAAGATGAACGGTATCGCGCAATAGACGTTGGCTTCCTCGGCCAATCTCCGGAGCCGGGTGACCTGCGACATGTTGACACCGCAGGGCTTTTCCAGGGCGAACGGAATCTTTCGTGCGATCAACGCTTCCGCGATCGCCGGCATTTCCGAATGGCGACCGAACGCAAACGCAAAATCGACTTTCTCCCGTTCGAGGAGCTCATTGCTTGATTCGTAGAGCCGACTTCCGAATCGCGCTGCAACTGCCTGTCCCTTGACCTGCTCCGCATCGGAAACGGCCACTACTTCGATCCCGGGCGCCTCGAGCGGGTCAAGATAGAGCGGTACGTGCCAATGGCTTGCCTCCAACAACGCAACTCGCATCCGTATTCTCCTTCCATAAAGTGCACAAGCCGAAACACCCTCGCAGCGCCCCTATTTACCGAAGATCAGCTTGGGCAGCAGAATAACGAGCGAGGGCGTCAATATGAAAATAAACGAGACTCACCAACAGAACCGCCATCGACGGCATTGGCGGCGGCGTCACCTGAGCCATCTGACAACGGGTCATTTTCGAGCTTTTGCAGCTTCAGAATCGTGGCATCAGGGGACTGGCGTGTTTAGCCGGCACGGACAGCACGCCAATGTCTGGGGCTGACTTCCCTTCGGGGAGGTAATCGAACCCCAAGAAGCGCAACGCATGCACCGCCTGCCCTTCATGCATAGGGCGTCCACTCTGGGTACGACAACCACGCGCGCGGGCGGCACGACAAAGGGGCGTCGGGTCCGGTGAATTGATGATGTCCACGACGATGCTGCCGGGCTCGAGCCGATTGGGATCGACGGGCATTGGATCATCGGACTTCATGCCTAGCGGCGTGGCATTGATAACGATCTCGTAGCCATGTGGATCGGGTGCGCCAAAATGTGTGCTGCAGCCGGTTGCGGCGGCGACGGACTTGGCGAGCTCATCAGCGCGACGCTCGTCGACATCGAATATGCTAAGTGTCCGAGCACCCGCGGCCGCGACCGCAAATGCGATAGCCCTGCCTGCGCCTCCGGCGCCGACGAGAAGAACGGATTTGTTCGCCGGGTGATTACCTTCCCACTGCATTCCGAGCACGCAACCGAGGCCATCGAACATGGCACCGACCCAGCGTCCATCGTCATGGCAACGGATGACGTTGAGTGCGCCGACCTGACGAGCAGTCAGATCTAGTTCGTCGACAAAAGCCAACATCCGTTGCTTGTGAGGCATCGTCACCAGCACGCCTGAGAGATTT
>DASXQW010000284.1:0-1907 GCA_036506975.1 Casimicrobiaceae bacterium
TCGCGCGCCGAACCATATGTGAACCATAAGCGCGGATTTAGTCGCGCGCCGGGCGCTTGCGCAGCTTGCGTTGCAACGTACGGCGATGCATCGACAGCGCCCGCGCCGTGGCCGAGATATTGCCCTCGTTATCGCGCATAACGTTGCTGATGTATTCCCATTCCGCCCGACGCACCGACATTGGCTTCGTTCCAATGGGGATGTTATCGTCGCCGCGATCTCGGTAGAACGCCGCGACTACCTCGTCCGCGCTCACCGGCTTCGCCATATAGTAGGTCGCGCCGAGCTTGATGGCCTCGACTGCGGTTCGGATGCTGGGATAGGCGGTCAAGACCACAATTCGCGTCTGTGGGTCAAGCGCGAGAAACTTCGAGACAAGCTTCAGCCCCGAATAATCCGGCAAATTGAGAGCGATCACGGCATGCTGCGGCGGATCGTCATTGACGATGCACGCCGCTTGCTCGGCGGTGCGCGCGAGCTGCACCCGAAACCCGCGCGCGGCGAGACCCCCCGCAAGGTCTTCGCACAACATGATGTCGTCGTCGACGAGCAGCAGGCTCGGTCGTCCATCGAATTTTCGTGGACCTTGGTTCGTCATGGCAATACACCCAACTTTTTCCTTTGAATGCGGTGCGCTGCAAGCATCGGTTAAGGAGCGCAGCTCATGGGAAGATGCTAAGACATGCTTCCATGCCTCGAGTTGATGCGCGTCAATGGCGGCGCTTTGCCCGTGCGCGAAATGTCACTCGAACGCAGCGGGCCTGCATGGCTGTATGTGAATCCTTGCTTTACGTCAAACCAACGGCATAAACCGCTGCCGGAGTTTTCAGACTTGTTAATATCGACGGATACGCTCTGGTGGGCCATCAGGTGGATTCGTGCTGACAGCTCTGTTGTCCGACATTCATGGCAACCTGGAAGCCTTGAACGCCTGCTTGGCGCACGCGCGCGGTCGCGGCGCGGAACGCTTCGCTTTTCTCGGCGATTTCGTAGGCTACGGTGCAGACGCGCGCGCAGTCGTCGAGGTGGTCGCCCGCTATGCCGTGGAGGGCGCGATGGTCATCAAGGGCAACCACGATACGGCCGTCGAGGCGGGCGGCGGCTATTTCAATGACGCGTCCCGCGCGGCGCTCCGCTGGGCACGCGATACGCTCACTCAAGAGCAGAAGGGGTTCCTCGCCTCGCTGCCGCTGGTCGAGCGCGAGGGTGCCGTCTGTTACGTTCACGCCTCGGCGGCGAAACCGGAGCGCTGGGACTACATCGACAGTTCGGCGGCCGCGAAGCGCTGCGCTGACGCGTCAGACGCGTGCTACACCTTCTGCGGTCATGTCCATGACCAAGTCCTGTATTTCGAGAATGTGCAAGGCCGGATGAACGAATTCAGGCCCTTTCCCGGCACGGCGATCCCGGTGCGCAGCCACCGCCGCTGGGTTGGGATCGTCGGGTCGGTCGGTCAGCCGCGGGATCGCAATCCCGCAGCGGCTTACGCCCTGTTCGATCCGGAGCGGCAAACCCTGACGTTTCTACGCGTCCCTTACGATGCGATGGCTGCCGCCGCAAAGATCCGCCAGTGCGGTTTGCCCGGCTCGCTGGCATATCGCGTTGAGCTGGGCATCTAGGTTCGCAGTTTAGATTCCCTTCCGCGGACCCTGAATTCCATCATGCACGAGCTCTTACATCCTGGCACCATCATCGATGGTTTCCGCGTAGGCGAATGCATCCACAAGGGAGGCACGGGCGCCATCTATCGGGCGGCCGCGCCGACAGGCGCGGAGCCAAGCTTTCCGATTGCCCTCAAGGCGCCGTTTCTAGGGCGTGGCGAATCCACGGTCGGCATCATCAGCCTGGAGATGGAGCAGCTTATCCTGGCCAGATTGACCGGGCTACACGTTCCCCGATTCGTCGCA
>DASXQW010000285.1:0-12098 GCA_036506975.1 Casimicrobiaceae bacterium
TCTTTGATGGGTTCCTGCTCGGCGATAATGGCGTCGATCACCGGTTGCTTGCATTCGAGGCAGCCGATGCCGGCGGTCGTACAGCCCTTCTGCACCCAGGCCTGCCGCGCCTGATCGGAATATATCTTGTGCAGCGACCACACCGGGCACTTTTCCGGCGTACCCGGATCGGAGCGATGCACGCGTGCCGGATCGGTCTGCATCGTCCGAACCTTCTTCGTGATCGATGCCGGCTCTTCGCGCAGCAGAATCGCGTTGCCGTAGGACTTGGACATTTTCTGCCCGTCGAGCCCCGGCACCTTGGGCGTCTCGGTCAACAGCGGCTGGGGCTCGGGCAGAATCACGCGGCGCGAGCCTTCGAGATATCCGAACAGCCGCTCGCGGTCGCCAAGGGCGAGATTCTGCGCCTGGTCGAGCATCTCGTGCGCCGCTTCCAGCGCGGGCTGATCGCCCTGCTCCTGGAACGCGGCGCGCAACTGCTCGTAGCGCTTGGCGCGCTTCGACCCCAGCTTCTTGATCGCGGCCTTGGCCTTTTCCTCGAATCCCGCCTCGCGGCCGTAGAGATGGTTGAAGCGACGGGCGAGCTCCCGCACGAGCTCGAGGTGGGAAACCTGGTCCTCGCCTACCGGGACCATGTTCGCGCGATAGACCAGGATGTCGGCGCCCTGCATCACCGGATAACCGAGAAAGCCATACGTGGCCAAATCGCGATCGGCCAGCTTTTCCTGCTGATCCTTGTACGTCGGCACACGCTCCAGCCAGCCCACGGGCGCAATCATCCCGAGCAAGAGCGTGAGCTCTGCGTGCTCGGGAACGTGCGACTGGATGAAGACGGTCGCCCGCGCGGGATTGATCCCGACCGCGAGCCAATCGATGAACATTTCCCAAACGCTTTCGGCGATCGTCTCTGGCTCATCATAGTGCGTGGTGAGCGCGTGCCAGTCGGCAGCAAAGTACAGACATTCGTACTCCTCCTGCAGTCGCACCCAGTTCTTGAGCGCGCCGTGGTAGTGCCCGAGATGCATCCGGCCGGTCGGGCGCATGCCCGACAGCACGCGGTCAGTGAACATCGGTATTGAGCGGTCCGTGGCGTTGCATCAGCCAAGACCGAGCAGCCACCGGATCGCGTACTCGCCGCCGCGCATGACGGGAAGCATCAGATAGTTGAGGACGCCGGTCACCAGAAGCAGGATCACCACCATGAATCCATAGGGCTCGAGCCTGGAATAGCGGTACGCGAGTGGCCCGGGCAGAAGGCTCAGCGCGATGCGGCCCCCGTCCAGCGGTGGAATAGGAAGCAAATTTAGAGCCATCAGCACCAGATTGACGTCAATCCCAGCCTTCGCCATTTCGAACAGCCCGTCGCTATCGATCAGCCCGCCGGGCACCGCGGATTTGAGCAGGATTGCCCACCCGACCGCCATCAAAAAATTCGCGAACGGACCCGCTCCTGCGACCCATAACATGTCGCGCTTCGGATGGTGCAGGTTGCCGAAATTAACCGGTACCGGCTTCGCCCATCCGAAAATGAACAACGGAGCCCGAGTCAGAACCGACAACGCGATCAGGAAACCCGGCACCGCGATCGTTCCGATCGGGTCGATGTGCTTGAGCGGGTTCAGCGTGACCCGGCCGAGCATGTAGGCGGTCTGGTCGCCGAATCGCCTGGCGACGTAGCCGTGGGCCGCCTCGTGCAGAGTGATCGCAAGGACCACCGGCACCGCCCAGAGCACGATGGTCGCAAGCGACAACTCCATCAACCGCTATTCTACCAGCTACCGCGCATCCGTTGCCATCCGCTGCCTGACCGCGTTCCGCGGCGAGCCCACCCGCCGGGTTTAGATCCCCTTAGGAGCCAACGCAACGCCCACCAAGCCGAGCCACGCCGGATTGCCGCGACCGATGCGCCGCACGACCGGCGGCGCAACCGCAAGATCGACGACGGTCGTCGGCTCAAGATGGCAGGCCCCGCTGTCGATGATGAGATCGAGCGCATGCTCGTACTGAGCGCGGATCGCGGCCGGGTCGTTCAGCGGCTCGTCAGCCCCGGGTGGAATCAGCGTCGACGACAGCAGTGGCTCGTCGAGCTCGGTAAGCAGCGCCCGTACCACGGCGTGATCGGGCACGCGCACGCCGATGGTGCTGCGCCGCGGGTGCTTCAAGCGCCGCGGCACTTCGCGCGTCGCCGGAAGCAGGAAGGTAAAGCTCCCGGGAACGCCTTCCTTGACGATGCGAAACTGCCAGTTATCGAGCTGCGCATACCGCCCGACCTCCGCCAAGTCGCGGCATACCAGCGTCAGGTGGTGCTTATCGTCGATCTGGCGCAGGGTGCGGATACGAACGGCCGCGTCCGCGTCGCCGATGCGGCATCCGAGCGCGTAGCTGGAATCGGTCGGGTAAGCGATGACGCCGCCACCGCGTACGATCGCCGCCGCCCGTCGTATCAGGCGGCTTTCCGGATCCACCGGATGGATGGAGAAGTACTGAGCCAAATGTCTCGGCCGCTCACCGGCTGACCCGTTATAGTTCGCTATATAATCCGGGAATATTCTAACGCATGGTTATATTCCCGCCGCACAGGTGAATCTGCAGCAGATCCGTTATCTGTGTGCCGTCGTCGATCACGGTCTCAATGTCTCCGTGGCCGCCGAGGCGCTATTTACCTCGCAGCCCGGAATCAGTAAACAGATCCGGCAGCTTGAGGAGGAGCTCGGCGTGCCGATCTTCATTCGTCAAGGCAAGCGTCTCACCACCTTGACCGACGGCGGCGAAGTCATCGTCGCCACCGCGCGCCGTGCATTGCAGGAGCTCAACAACCTGAAGCGCGTCGGCGCGGAATTCAAGGCGGAAGATGTCGGCACGCTGGCGATCGCGACGACGCACACCCAAGCGCGTTATGTCCTGCCGCCGGTGCTTAAGCGCTTCGCCGATAAATATCCTCGGGTCCGCTTGCTGCTGCACCAGGGCAATCCCATTCAAGTGGCCGAGCAGACCGCGCGTGCCGAAGTCGACGTTGGCATCGCGACCGAGGCGCTTGCGGACTTTCCCGAGCTTGTCACACTGCCCTGCTACACCTGGAATCGCTGTGTGCTCGTGCCCAAGGGTCATCCGCTGACTCGGGAAAAAACGCTGACGCTCGAAGCCCTTGCACGCTATCCCATCGTTACCTACGACTTCAGCTTCACGGGCCGCTCGCAGATCAACGCCGCGTTCGGCGCCAAGGGGCTGACGCCCAACGTCGTGCTGACCGCGCTCGATGCCGACGTGATCAAGACCTACGTCGAACTGGGGCTGGGGATCGGCATCGTGGCGCAGATGGCCTACGATGCGGCGCGCGATCGGCAGTTCGAGAAGCTCGATGCGAATCACCTATTCGCGCCCAGCACGACCCGGCTGGCGCTGCGCCGCGGGGTTTACTCCCGCGGCTTTGTTTACGAGTTCATCACCTTGTTCGCGCCCCAATTCGACCGCGCGGCGATCGAGGCAGCGCTTAAGGGCGACGCGGATCAGTATGAGTTGTAGCGTATCGCGGAACGGGCCGCGGCGGAGCTAGCGCAGGGATGGCATTACGGCTGTCTCCTGCGTTCGTGTTCTTCGCGCTGTTTGCCGCGACCGTGGCGCGTGCGGCCGGGCTGCCGACGGTCGAGCTCAGCATCAAGGGGCATCGCCTCGTGGCAGAAGTCGCGACGACCGAAGCCACGCGGACCACCGGATTGATGAACCGGTTCAGCCTGCAGCCGGATCACGGCATGCTATTCGTCTTCAAGGAGCCGCGGCCCCAGGCATTCTGGATGAAGAATACTTACGTCCCGCTGTCGATCGCGTTCATCGACGGCGACGGCCTGATCATCAACATCGAAGACATGGTGCCGCTGACGGAGAACACGCATCCGTCGCGCGGACCTGCGCTCTACACGCTCGAGATGAAAAAAGGCTGGTTTGCGGAACGGAATATCGGTCCCCGAGCTCGAGTCGATGGATTGGAAAGGGCGCCGCGAGCCGTTGAGTAATCCCGCCTCGGTCGTAGCGTTCCAAGGAACTTAGTCGAGCCGACTCATGCTGTTCGAGTTAAATCCAACCCCGCGTGACGACAGTCTTTCAGGACCGGTACCGGCGCTTCTCGCACCGCTGAGCACGGCGGGGCGCGACAAGCAGCCGCTGGAGAAACCGCTGCTACAGATTATTAGCACGATGGGTTTTACGGGCGCCGACTACGGGTTTACGACCAAGCGGACCCTTGATCGCGATAGCCGAGGCTACTGGTGGACAACGCTCCCACGCCAGTGGCTGACCGAATACGATCGTCATAGCTACTTCGAAATTGATCCGCGGGTTGCGGATCGTTGGTTGAATCCGACCCCGATCATTTGGGATCGACGGATCGCATGGGGGCGCCCGAAAGTGGAAGCATTCCTGGACCACGCCGCAGAGTACGGAATTGGGAGCGGTACAGCCGTCTTTTTCCGCGATGAACACTATTCAAAGACGATGTTCGCGCTTCATGCCCCCAGTCGGGAACTCAACGAGCAGCAGGTGACGACATGGGCAAGCATGCTGCCCGGTATCCTCATGCTTGCGTTCGAATTTCACGCGATCTTTCGACGAAATTTTGTTGCCGCGGGGGTACCTCCGCTACAGGAAGGGGCGCCTTTGAGTGCGCGTGAGCTTCAGTGCTTGCAGTTCGCCGCTCACGGGCTGACGAGTGGCGACATCGGCCGAAAGCTCGGCCTTGCCGAAAGAACGGTCAACTTTCACTTCTGCAATATCGTAACCAAGCTTGCAGCGGCCAATCGGGCCGAGGCGGTAGCGATTGCGATCGCGCGCCAAGTGATTGCTCGGTAACACCCGGTCGCAACGCGACGAACTCGCCACGAAGGGTCCTGCCGGGAGGCTCCGACGGTTGGAGCTCAACGCCACCGAGTGCTGTGGCCGATGACCGCGCCCAGACTTTTTCCCAAGGTCGCGCCGAATTTCCGCGCCAGGCGCTCGGTAAGGTTCTCTTTCACCGTGAAGTCGACGACGTCTTCCGCCTTGATCACCTCGCGCGCGACGTAATCGACGCTGCCGAGCGCGTCCGCCAGACCGAGATCGATGCCGCGCGCGCCGTTCCACACCAGGCCCGAGAAGAGCTCCGGCGATTCCTTGAGTCGGGAGCCGCGTCCCACCTTGACGGCAGCGATGAACTGCTGGTGTATCTCTGTAATCATGTTCTGTGCGTAGTCCCGCTGCTGCGGAGACAGCGGTGAGAACGGGTCGAGAAACGTCTTGTTCTCCCCGGCGGCGAGCGCGCGGCGCTCGACACCGAGCTTGTCCATCGCGCCGACGAAACCAAAGCCGTCGATGATCACGCCAATCGAGCCGATCAGGCTCGCCTTGTTGACGTAGATCTGATCCGCCGCCACGGCAACGTAATACGCGCCCGAAGCGCAGACTTCCTCGACCACGGCGTAGATCGGCGTGGCGGGATATTTCGCGCGCAGCCGGCGGATCTCGTCGTTGATCTCGCCGGCCTGGACGGGGCTCCCGCCCGGACTGTTGATGCGCAACACGACCCCCTGCGTGCCCTTGTTCTTGAACGCCGCCTGCAGACCGGACATGATGTTCTCGGCGCTCGCCGGGGAATCGGCGTCGAGCTCACCGCGCAGCTCGACCACCGCCGTGCACTTATCGAGGCAGGTACGAGTGCTCTCCGAGACTGCGCTGATCGTCACGAGCAGCGTCACGAACAGCAATGCGAAGGTGAGCAGCTTGAAGAAGATGCCCCAGCGCCTTGCGCGCTTCTGCTCGCGCAAACCTTCGGTGGCGAGCCGCTCGATGACGCCGCGTTCCCAATGTTCTTCGGCCATGATTCAATCCTCGCCGCAGTAGACGCCGCCGTCGTGTTCGCGTACCGCGACGACTGCCAGACTCGCGCCGCAACACGGCCCGCCGACGCAGACTCCGCTGGCTGGCTCGTAGAGGGCGCCGTGCGTGGCGCAGATCAAGTATAGCCGCTCCGCGTCGAAGAACTCACCGGGATTCCAGTCGAGCTCCGACGCCTGATGCCGGCATTCGTTGACGTAGGCGTGGACGCTGCCGCGAAAGCGGATCGCGAACGCCGGCATCGGACCGCCGGCGCGGCGCACTTCGAAGCGCACGCCCGCACCGCCCTCCACGAGCGCCTCGCTCGCGCAGATCAGGCGTTCGCCCTGAGCCACGACGCGAGTTCTGCGATCGACGCCACCGTCGCGAGCGGCGAGAGGACTGCCAGACCAGCCAGCGTATGCGCGCCATAGGTGACCGCCAGCGCGCTTGCCCCGGCGTTGCGGGCAAGCTCCAGGTCGTGCGTCGTATCGCCGATCATCAGCGTCTCGACGGGATCGGCGCCGCAACAGTCCATCAAGTTGAGCAGCATGTCGGGATGCGGTTTTGGAAATCCCTCGTCGGCGCAGCGCGAAGCGACAAAGCGATGCGCGAGTCCCTGCTGCGCCAGCGCGCGCGTCAAACCGACGCGGGACTTGCCGGTCGCGATCGCGAGCTGAAAGCCGCGCGCGTCGAGTTCATCGAGCATCTCGCGCGCTCCCCCGAAGAGCGGGATGTCCGGGTCGCGCGCGAGATAATGCTCGCGATAGCGCTCGGACAGGCGCGGGTATTCCGTGCTCGGCAGCGTCGGCGCGATGTGACGCAACGCGTCGGCAAGACCGAGACCGATCACAAAGCGCGCCGCGGCGTCGTCCACCGCCGGGAGATCGAGATCACGGCACGCCTGCTGGAGCGCGCCGGCGATGATCGCGGTCGAATCGGCAAGCGTGCCGTCCCAATCGAAAACGAGCAGCCGAAACTGGCGCGGAGCCGAGACCTTATCCATCGCCGTCGCAGGGCTGCGTTTCATCAAGGCGCGCGACGAATCCCACGAGATCCGGCGGCAGCGGCGACTCGACGGTCAACAGTCCCTTTTGGGTCGGATGTGGCAGCGACAATCGCCACGCGTGCAGGAACATGCGCTTCAGGCCTTCTTTCGCGAGTGCCCTGTTCCAGGCAAAGTCGCCGTACTTGTCGTCGCCCGCCAGGGGAAACCCGAGATGCGTCAGATGCACGCGGATTTGATGCGTGCGCCCGGTTGTGAGTTCGGCCTCAAGCAGGCTGACCGGCGGCGCGGCCTTCGTCCAGATGCGGCGCCGGTAGAAAACCGTGCGCGCCATGCGTCCGCTGCCGTGTTCGACGCGCACTTGACGCTCGCCGCCGCTGGTCACGAACTTGGCCAGAGGCAGCTCGACCCGGCGCTTGGCGTCACGCCACAGGCCCTTGACCAGCACGAGGTAGCGCTTGTCGGCTTGGCCCTCGCGCAGCATCGCGTGCAACGCGAGAAGCGCCGCGCGCTTTTTGGCCACCAGAAGGACGCCCGTGGTATCGCGGTCCAGACGATGCACGAGTTCGAGAAACCGCGCGTCAGGCCGCGCCGCGCGCAAGCGCTCGATCAACCCGAAACTGATGCCGCTGCCACCGTGGACGGCCAGTCCGGAGGGCTTGTCGATGGCGATGAGTGCATCGTCTTCGTAGAGAATCGGCAGCGCGATCGGCCGGGCCGGGAGCGCCCGCAAGGGATGCTGCGGCGCGGCGACGCGGACCGGGGGGATACGGAGGTCGTCGCCGACGGCGAGACGCGTATCGGGGCGGACGCGCCTGCGATTGACACGAACCTCGCCGCTGCGCAGGATCCGATAGATATGGCTCTTGGGCACTCCTTTGAGCACTCGGAGCAGGAAATTGTCGACCCGCTGACCCTCGCCCGCCTCGTCAACGGCAAGATGATTCACAACATCCTTGCTTAAACCGTTCATTTCCTTATAATTGTCTTAAGGCAACAACGAGCGGCAGGATTGTTCGGGAGCGGCAACAAGCACGAAGCGCCCCGGTCGCTTGGGCGGTCGGCAACGATGGCCGCAGCATCCGCTCGTTGCGCCCCGCGAGGGGCAATGAGGTTAAATCGGCTCACCGTCCAGGCCTTGCGACCCGGAAAAGTAGCGATCTTAATGGAAGAGCGCAGTCTCCGCACCGGCCAGACGCCGGAGTGACGCGGCCTGACGCGCGGCGCGCAATACAGACTCTAGCGCAACGAATTCTGCATCCGACTGCACCGGCCGGCGGCCCCGTGAGGCTCCCCGGCGCGCGCGGCGCGAAAAGCGCCTCGCCGCGCAGTCGCCAGACCGTTTGAGCGACAACGCAAAGAACAGCAACCACGCTCTCGAGACCGGCCCGCTCCGGCACCCGCAAGGTGCTGCGGAGCTGCCAGCCCAAGATGCCCCGAACCTGCATCCGATCCCTCGTAGCCAGGCAGCCAGCGCTGCCCGCGTGGCCTCCTTTTTCGCCTTCGCCCGCCGCAAGTTAGAACCCGGCGCCCGATAGCCTCGGGCGTCGTCCGCTGCACCCCGCCTGGCCCGAGCGCAACCGCGCCGGGGAAATACCACATGAAACGCATGCTGTTCAATGCCACCCAGGCGGAAGAGCTGAGGGTGGCGATCGTCGACGGCCAGAAGCTGATCGACCTCGATATCGAATCCGCGAGCAAGGAACAACGCAAGAGCAACATCTACAAGGCAGTCATCACCCGCGTCGAGCCCAGCCTCGAGGCGTGTTTCGTCGATTACGGGACCGATCGCCACGGTTTTCTGCCGTTCAAAGAGATTGCGCGCGAATACCTGCGCGGCGACGGCGATGGTGGCCGCGGCCGGCCGCAGGAAAATCTCAAAGAAGGCCAGGAGCTGATCGTCCAGGTCGACAAGGACGAGCGCGGCAGCAAGGGCGCTGCGCTGACGACATACATCTCGCTGGCCGGACGCTATCTGGTGCTGATGCCGAATAATCCTCGCGGCGGCGGCGTCTCGCGCCGCATCGAGGGCGAGGATCGCAACGAACTGCGCGACACGATCAATCAGCTCGACGTGCCCAATGGCATGAGCGTGATCGCCCGCACCGCCGGCATCGGCCGCTCGCTGGAAGAGCTGCAGTGGGACTTGAACTACCTGATGCAGCTTTGGCAGGCTATCGACGGTGCCGCGAAGATGCAGTCAGGCGCGTTTCTCATCTATCAGGAATCGAGCCTCGTCATCCGCGCGATTCGAGACTATTTTCATCCCGACATCGGCGAGCTGCTGATCGATACGGAATCGATCTTCGAGCAGGCGCAGCAGTTCATGAGCCACGTGATGCCGGCGAACGTCAACCGGGTCAAGCTCTACAAGGATGACGTCCCGCTGTTTTCGCGCTTTCAGATCGAGCACCAGATCGAGACCGCCTACGCGCGCCAGGTGCCGCTGCCGGCGGGCGGCGCGATCGTCATCGATCACACCGAGGCGATGGTCTCCGTCGACGTCAACTCCGCGCGAGCGACCAAGGCCGGCGACATCGAGACCACTGCGTTCCAGACCAATCTCGAGGCGGCCGAAGAGATCGCGCGCCAGCTCCGCCTTCGCGACCTCGGCGGTCTCATCGTCATCGACTTCATCGACATGGAGAGCGCCAAAAACCAGCGCGAGGTAGAGAACCGCCTGAAGGACGCGCTCAAGTATGACCGCGCACGGGTTCAGCTCGGCAAGATCTCGCGTTTCGGGCTGATGGAGCTGTCGCGTCAGCGCCTGCGGCCGGCGCTTGCCGAATCCGCGTACATCCCGTGTCCGCGCTGCCACGGCATCGGCCACATCCGCGGCACCGAGTCGACCGCGCTGCACATCCTGCGCATCCTGCAGGAGGAGGCGATGAAGGAGAACACGGCACAGGTCGTGGCCCAGGTGCCTGTTGACGTCGCCACTTTCCTGCTGAACGAAAAGCGCCCGGAGATCCACGGCATCGAGACGCGGTTCAAGGTCAATGTTTTGCTCGTGCCGAACACCTATCTCGAGACGCCGAACTACAAGGTGCAGCGCCTGCGCCACGACGACCTGAACCAGGGCGAGCCGCTGCCAGCGTCGTTCGACATGGTCGAGCGGCCGGAAGAGGAGGACATCATCAAGCAGCGAAAGGAGGAGGCGCGCGAGCCGCGGCAGGAGGCCGCCGTCAAGGGCATCACGCCCTCACAGCCCGCGCCGATGCCCATCGAGCGCCCGTCGGTATCCGAAGTACCTCGCCGCGATAACTGGCTATCGACCGTCATGAGCTGGTTCAAGCGCCAGCCGATCGAGGCCGTGCCCGCGCCTGCAGCCGCGCCGCAGCGCCGGGAGCCCCCGCGCGAGCCCCGCGAGGACCGCGGTCGCGGTCGGCGAGATCGACCCGAGCGGCGCGAACAGCGCGAGCAGCGCGACGGTCGCGGTCAGGACCGCAGCGACGCGAAGCGCGACGGTCAGCGCGGCGACTCGCGCGAGCAGCCCAAGCAGCGCCCCCCGCAGAGCGGGCAGCAACAACCGCGCCGCGACCGTGAATCGGGCCGCGACGGCCAGCGTGAACCGCAAAAGCAGCGGCCGCCGCGCGAGCCGAGGCCACCGCAAGAGCAGCGCCCGGCCGAGCCGGCGCAAGCGGCGATCACGCAGGGACAGCCCGGCGCGACGCACGAGGCCGAGCATGGCGAAGGGGGTCGCCGGAGGCGCGATCGCCGTCGCGGCGGCCGCGATCGCGGCGAGCGCAACGTGCACGGCGAGCCGCGCAGCGATCGCGGGGGCCAGCGACCGGCAGCCGCGCAGACTGCAACGCCTACGCATGAGCTGGTACCCGCGGCGCGCACGGAAGCTGTGCCGGAGGTCGAGGCATTACCGGCTGCTCTATCGCACGATCACCTGCATGAGGCGCCGGTGGCGGCGACTCCCGCGGTCCTCGAGCCGGCGCCGGATTCGGAGATCGTTCGCGTCGAGCCGCAGGAAGTTCCGGCCGCACAGGTGGTTAAACCGGCCGAGGCGACTGCAATGCCTCGCAACGCGCCGGAGATCCCCAGGGTCGCTCTCGAGCTGCCGCCGGAGTCCGGCTTGATATTGGTCGAAACTACGCATGCCGCGCCGGCTGCGGAGGAGACTGAACCGTCCCGAGCCCGTCGCGTGCGTCCGCCGCGTGTCGCTATCGCCGACGAGCCGCTGCAGATGGTGGAGACGACCCACAAGGATTCGACGCCGCAGGCGTAGCCGGAGTTGAGCCGCGTCGGCGCGTTCCCCGGGCATCCCCCGGATCGAATCCGGGGCCAGCCCGGGCTACGGAAGCTAGCCGTCCGTTTCGTACGCAACGAAGGTTGCCCGGATCACATCGAGCAATCCCGCCGCGCCGCGCTCCGCGAGATCGAGCACCCGCTCGAAGTCTTCGGGCGCGCCGTAATAAGGATCGGGCACTTCGAGGACACCGAGCCCCGGGTTGAAATCCAGAAACAGGCCGAGGTAGCCGGTGTAGTCGCCCGGGCGCAGCCCGTGCAACACTCGAAGATTGTCCATGTCCATGGCCAGGATCCATTCGAAGCGGCGGAAGTCGTCGCCATCGACGCGGCGAGCGCAGCGGCTGAGGAGGTCGTAGCCGCGCCGGCGCGCGTGGGAGATCGCGCGTGGATCGGGAGGTTCCCCGAGCTGATAGTCGTGCGTCGCGGCGGAATCGACGAGGATCCGTTCGGCGAGCCCGGCATTAGCAACCAGCGCGCGGAACACCCCTTCCGCGATCGGCGAGCGGCAGATATTGCCCATGCAAACAAACAATACGTTTGCGGTCTGCACCTTATGCCACTTTTCCCTCTTAAACTTGACACTGGACGACATGATTTAACATTCCTATAATGCATGTGTAAGTATACCCAACGGGTCACCCACATGCAGATATATCAAAGCGACAAACAAAAGCCGGCGCCGCTCAATGCGCTGATGATCGCACGCTTGAAGGGCAACGGCGAGGATCAGTGGATCCGCCAGGGCGAGCAGACCGGGCTCTACATCCGGGTGCGGCCGAGCGGCGAGAAATACTTCGCGGTCAGGATGAAGCTGCCCGGCGACAGCAGAATCGTCGTGAGCACGCTCGGGCCCTGCGACGGCCCGGCGGCGTTGACACTGCGCGAGGCGAAGCTCGCGGCCGCCGGCAAGCTCAGCGCCCGCTCCAAGGCTGGCGTCAACGTCGACGTGAAGGAGGCGATGGCGCAGTTCTTCGCCGAGCACGTTGAGCCG
>DASXQW010000286.1:0-33895 GCA_036506975.1 Casimicrobiaceae bacterium
CAGGAGACGGCGTTGTTCAACGCAGCGAACTACAATCGTCGCGACACCGACATCTTCGCTGGTCGCAAGGCGCTGGCGCTGCTGGCAATACCGGAAGAGATCGACGTCGACATAACACTCGACCCATGCGTCGAGATATGATCGGCAATGCAACGCACGGCATCATGCCAACCGCGGGAAATCCGACTGATTGGGGAATGACGGCGACCTATGGCGATATTCAAGTTCTTGGACACCCATGAGATCGAGGAGTTTGCGACAAGCCTCGCGTCGGATCTGGCACGGCGCTTCCCGCCAGCGTCGGAAGCCAGGACGGACGCCGGCGCCAAGCACCAGATCAACGTTATCCTCGAAGGCTTGGCGGCGCGAGCGGTTCGATATCACGAACAGCACAGGCTCGGTCTTTACAAGAAGGCAAAACTAGGCAATGTGTTCAAATGGAAGCTCATCGAGCTTGGATACAGCCAGGGATTCGCCAAGGGCGCCACGAGGGACATCGTGACCCGACTCGCCCTGAAATAGCGCCGGGGAAGTCGATGAAGCGTGCGGCCGCGATATGACAACGCAGCGCGCGATGACCGCACAGGCGATACAGATCGGCCTGGAGCACCACCACGCGGGGCGTATCGCGGAAGCCGCAACTGCCTACCGTCAGGTTCTCAGTGTCGAGCCGGACAATTTCGACGCATTGCATCTATTGGGCGTCGCCGCGCATCAAAGCGGCGATCACGCCGAGGCCGTCGAGCTGATCGAGAAAGCGCTCTATCTCAATCCTTCGAGTACTGCAGCGCTCAACAACCTCGGCGAAGCGCGCAGAGCTCTCGGCGATGCGGATGGTGCGCGAGCCTGCTTTCAGGAGGCGCTGCGGATCCAGCCCGATTATTTCGATGCGATCAACAACCTCGGCAATCTTGCGCAGAAGCAGGGCCGGCTGGATGAGGCTCTGCGCAGCTTCGAGCACGCGGCGCGGCTTTCGCCGGGGCACGCTGGCGTTCACCACAACCTGGGGCTGACGCGGCATCGGCTCGGTGCCCTGCCCGAGGCAATGCAATCGTTTCGGGACGCATGGATCCGCGATCCAATGCTGTTCGCAGCTGCGGAGCAAATGGTCGCGACCGCGGCCGCACTGGCGCGGACCGCGGACCGGCCCCTTACGATGCCACAAATTGCAAACGCGTCTCAGCCGTCGCTCGTCAGCATCGTCCTTTGTTCGATTGACGATCAGAAGCATGCCCGTATAGTCGAGCTGTACCGGCGGCTTTACGCCGGACTGCCTCACGAAATCACGGTCATACGGGATGCCAAGTCGCTCGCCGAGGCATACAACCGCGGTATAGCGCGCAGTTCCGGCGAGGTCGTCGTGCTGTCACACGACGATGTCGACATCCTCGCGGCCGACTTTGCGGCGCGCCTTCAGCGTCATTTGCAACGGTTCGACATCATCGGCGTCATGGGCGCCGCGCAAATGAGCGGGCCCGCCTGGGGCTGGAGCGGGCATCCGAATCTGCGCGGATGGATTACGCATCACGCGGCGGATGCGCGCGAGTGGTTCGTGGATATCGTCGACCCCCGCAGCGTCGCCGACGACACCGTCGTGCTCGACGGTGTGTTTCTTGCCGCCAGGCGTTCGGTGTTCGACGCCGTGCGATTCGATGCCGAAGCGTTCGACGGATTCCATCTGTACGACATCGACTGGAGCTATCGTGCAGCAATGGCGGGATTTAGCGTCGCTGTCGCCGGCGACCTGCTGCTGGTCCATGAGTCGCGTGGAAGCTTCGATCCCGAGTGGCAACGTTACGCGGAGCGCTTTTGCAACAAGCACGCTGTCGGCGAAAAGCCTGGCGCACCCTACCGGCAGGTATTCGAAGCTGGCCTCGACAATGCGGATCAGGTCCGCGACTTCTTTGGGCGTTTGGCTGCCATGGAGACAGCAGTACCGGAGCAATCTGCCAACGCGTCTACTCCGTCAGACCCCGATCGCGTGCGGGACCACGGCAGCCTGTCCGTTGAAGAAAAGGCTGAACTCTCTTCGGCGTTTAAGGATGCTTTGCAGCATCATAAGGCGGGCCGGCTGGCCGAGGCAGGCCAGGCTTATCAACAGATTCTGGCGGTCGATCCCGAGCACTTTGATGCCTTGCATCTGTCGGGGGTCATCGCGCACCAAGACGGCAGATATGAAGAAGCCGTAGCGCTGATGGAAAGGGCCGTCCTGCGAGATCCGACTGCATTTCCAGCGTTTAACAATCTTGGCTTGGCGTACCGTGCCTTGGGCCATCTCGATCGTGCCGGCGAATGCTTTGCGCGCGCGGTCGATCTTGGTCCTGAATACGTCGCGGCGCACAACAACCTTGGTCTGCTGTTTCATGTGCGGGGCAGGTTCGACGAAGCTGTCACGGAGTTCAGAAGAGTCTTGTCGCTCAAGCCGGACTTCGCCGAAGCTCACTACAATCTCGGCGTTGCGCTCCAAAGCAGCGGAAATGCGGATGCTGCAATTGCAAGCTACCGCCAGGCACTGACGTTGAACGCGGACTTTGCCGAGGCGTATTTCCAGCTTGCAAGGGCGCTCGAAGTCCAGGGCAAGACGGCCGAGGCGCTAGCCGGATATCAGGAAGCGCTGCTGCTGAAGCCGGATCTGGCCGAGGCGCATTTCTTTCTTGGCTCGATCCTCCAGGACCAGGGGATGATCGACGATGCGCTCGAATGCTTCTCGAGGGCACTATCGCTCAAACCGGACTACGTCGAGGCACACTGGGCCTTGGCGATGTCTCAGCTGGCGCTGGTGTACGGGGCGGATGACGATCCGGAAGAGTTCAGGTCGGCGTTCTCCCGCGCGCTATCCGACCTGGATTTCTGGTTCGACGCGACTCGAATCAAGGAGGGGTACAAGGCTGTTGGCAGTCAGCAGCCATTCTTCCTGGCATATCAGGAAATGAACAACCGCGAATTGCTATCCCAGTACGGCGATCTCTGCGCGCGACTGATGAAATTTTGGCAGGACGAGCAGGGGATTGCGTCAAGCAAACGCCCGCGGGGCGGGAAGGTCCGACTGGGAATCATTTCCGCTCACGTACACGACCAATCCGTTTGGACAGCGATTGTCAAAGGCTGGTGCGAGCACCTCGACTGTGACCGCATCTCGCTGCATATATTCCATACGGGCAGCCTAGAAGACGAGGAAACCGCGTCCGCGCGGTCTCGCGCGGACTACTTCCTACAGGGTCCAGGAACACTCCGTCAATGGGTGGACGCAGTCGTAAGCCAGCAGCTCGATGTCATCATCTATCCCGAGATCGGCATGCACCCCATGACGGCAAAGCTGGCGAATCTCCGGCTCGCCCCGGTGCAGGCGGTCGCTTGGGGCCACCCCGAAACGAGCGGCCTGCCCACGGTCGACTACTATCTTTCTGCCGAAGATTTCGAGCCTCCGGAGGCGCAGGAGAATTACCGCGAGCGCTTGGTCGCCCTGCCTCATCTGGGGTGCTTCTACCATCCTCTGGAGGTCGACGCGATAGCGCTCGACCTCGACGCGTTGGGCATCGATTCGACCGTGCCTTTGCTCCTCTGTCCCGGCACTCCCGTCAAGTACACGCCGGAGCACGATTGGATGTTTGTCGAGATAGCTCGCAGGCTGGGACGCTGCCAGTTCATCTTCTTCAACCATTTTCGGGAGAATCTGTCCGAGAAGCTGCAGCGGCGGTTGGACTCGGCGTTTGCGCAGGCCGACATGTACTTCTCCGAACACGCGATATCTCTTCCGTGGCTTAACAGTCCGGCATTCTTCGGCTTGCTCCGGCGTGCCGACGTCTTCCTTGACACGATCGGATTCTCAGGATTCAACACCGCAATGCAGGGCATCGAGTGCGGTTTGCCCATCG
Organism: Casimicrobiaceae bacterium; assembly: GCA_036506975.1. GTDB lineage: Bacteria > Pseudomonadota > Gammaproteobacteria > Burkholderiales > Casimicrobiaceae > PALSA-1003. The sequence continues at coordinate 3,876 of DASXQW010000286.1, forward strand.
TAGCGCGCGAAGGGCGGTTCATGCGCGGCAGATTGGCGAGCGGTATCGTGACCCGGTTAGGCCTATCCGAATTGGTCGCGAAGACCGACCAGGAATACGTCGACCTGGCGGTCAAGCTCGGGCAGGACGCGGGCTATCGCGACCGCATTCACATGCGCATCGAGGCATCGCGTCATCTGATCTTCGATGACATCGCGCCGGTGCGCGCGCTGGAGGATTTTTTGATCGCCGTCACCGATCGAACCTAGCGCGACTCACTCCCCAGGCTATGGCGGCGATCGCTCGTCGTGTCGCAGCCGCCGCGGAAGTCGCACGCTAAGATCCCGGCCAGATGAAGAACGGCTGAATGACGGGTTTCTCCGCGCTCCATTGAAGCGCCGCCAGTTCCGCCAGGTCGACGATGTAATTCGCGTACGCCTGCCGCGTGTAGACCTCGCGGAAACGTTGGCCGAAGGCGACGCCCAAGTCGAGGAATCTGTCCGGATGCGAGATGACGTCGCTCGCTTTCGCGCGAATGGACTCGGTATTGAATTCGAACGTCAAGTCCTCGAATTCACCAAACGCTTCAGTCAGCCAGCCTTGACGATTGGTAAGCACGGATGCGTATGACCCCGCGCCGCGCATTACGCGTTCGTGCGGGCCGCTGTCGAGATTGGGCGACATGTCGACGATGCCGAGCTGGTCCGAGAATATCCGGCGCGATGACTCGAAGTCCTGCCCCTCGATCAGCTTCGCGCGGCGGCCGCTGAAATCGACGTGTTCCCAGTGGTTGCCCTGGACTATGACAGATAGATCGAGCAGCGCTTCGGCGATCATCTGGCTCTTCACGCGTCGCAAGTAATCGTCGATTTGGGCCGTAAAAAACAGCATCATGTCGCCCGTCGATTCTGGTTCGATTCCATGCGCGGTGAGGAAGGTGGCGACGAGATCGCCGATATGGAGCACACCCGGCCTGACACCGACGGCTGCGATTTCGTCGGCCATGTTTTCGACGAGTGTGGCGACGGATTGCGGCAAACGCTCGCGCCAGAGCTGGCGCAGCTGAGTTGGCGAATTCCCGTTTTTCAGGAACACCAGCTTGCCTTGGCGGCGGGTCGAAACGTCGACCTTGTTGCGTTCAATTGGAGCGAGAGCCATCGGCGGTACCACCGCGGTCAGCGATTTTGCTTGGCGGAGCCAGCGGCGCCGGAAGTGCACGAACTCCGAGGCCGCATAGAGATTCACCGAGTTCCGGGGTTCGTCACTATGGCGATCGACAAAATACGCCGGACTGTCTCCATGCAATTTGAGCAGCGGAACGCGAAACGTTTCCCAGACGTTGGTCTGCGAGCGCCCGGGACCGAGGACAACGGGAAGGCCCTGACCGATCCCGAGCCAGGTCAGGGCGAAGGCAACATTGCCACCCGCGATCTGTTCCACCGCGTATTGGAGTTCCGCCGGTTCCATCGCGACGTTGACGACGGAGAGACCCAGATCCCGCAACGGATTCGTGTATTCCTCGATCATGCCTCGGACCGCGTCGTTCGCTCCGCCACCCGACAGCGCCAGAACGATCTTGTCGGTCATGATATCTCGGTGAGCCGTTCCCGAGCCGAGGCGGGCCTTGGCCACCGATTCATGGCGTCGATGACGTGGTCGACCTGATGGCTTTCTAGAACAGGGCTGATTGGCAATGACAGAACCTGATGCTGCAGGAGCTCGGCGATGGGCCCCGATGCGTGATCAGTGCAACCGAGATATGCGCGTTGCTGATGGATGACCGTGGGATAATGAATGAGCGTTTCGATGCCATGCGCTTCGAGATGCTGCACGAGGCTGGCGCGATGCGGCGTCCGGACGACAAAAAGATGCCACACATGTGATTCCGGGTAGGAAGGCAGAGCCGGCGCCGTCACCAGCGGGTGCGCTATCTCGCTACAGTAGCGACGGGCGATCTCCCGGCGCCGCGCGTTGTCGTCATCCAGGTATCGGAGCTTTATCCGCAGGCATGCGGCCTGCAACTCATCGATGCGGCTGTTGGAACCGCGGAAGTCGTGAACGTACTTGCGCCTCGCGCCGTAATTGCCGAGCAATCGCACGCGTTCGGCCAGCGAGGAATCGTCGGTGGTTACACATCCCGCATCGCCCATCGCACCAAGGTTCTTTGCCGGGTAGAAGCTGAAGCCGCCGGCGTCACCGAATGTCCCGACGCGCCGCGTGCCCATGCGCGCGCCATGCGCCTGGGCTGCGTCTTCGAGCAGCAGTAGATCCTTCGCTCCACAAAGAGATCGGATTCGCTCGATGTCAGCACACTGACCGTAGAGATGCACCGGCATGATAGCGCGTGTTTTCTGGCTCAGAACATCGGACACCGTATCGACGGTTACATTGAATGTTTCCGCATTGACGTCGGCGAAACGAACTCGCAGACCGGAGTCGGTGACCGCAAGCGCAGAGGCAATGAACGAATTCGCCGGGACTATGACCTCATCCCCGGGGGCAAGCTCGTCGAGCGATATCCAGGCGCGCAGTGTTAGCCGCAGTGCGTCGAAGCCATTCGCGACCGCTACGCATTGAGCGGAACCGTTCCACGCGGCGAACTCGTGCTCGAAAGCCTCGGTCTCCGCGCCGAACAAATAGCGTCCGGATCGCGATACGCGGGAAAGCGCCTCGTCAAACTCACGCTGAAAGCGCGCGTTGATTCGCTGGACGTCCAGGAACGGGACTCGCAACATTCAGCTTTGCCGAGACCAGAAAGACGACCGCTGGCGCGCGGCAGAAGCACTAGCCCGCGAGCAGGTACGGCAAACATGCACTTTGCGTGCGTTGCGCATCGGTAGCCGAAGAACGACCACCGGCAAGGCTATAAGAGAAGGCCGCAATTCAGGTCCGGGACAGCGCCTCGACATACTCCGAATAGTCGCGATAGTAGTCATCCTCTTCATATCGATTTGACGCCAGTACCATGCAGACGGAGCCGGACGAGAAATTGTCGATCGCGCGCCAGATCATCGGGCAAACATACAGTCCGGAATACGAGCGGTTCAAATGAAACCGCTTTTTCTCGGCGCCATTGTCCAGTACCACGTCAAAGCTCCCCGACATCGCGACTATCAGTTGGTGAAGGTCCTTGTGCGCGTGACCACCACGTTCGGCGCCCCCGGGTACGTCGTATAGATAATAAACGCGCTGGATGGCAAAAGGGATATGACGATCGCCCTCGATGAAGGTCAAGTTTCCCCTGGGATCCCCTATCTTTGGGAGCAATATGATCTTGCAGTCGTCGATACTGAATTTGGCCTTCACGATGCTCTCGTCTGTGATTGCCGATAGTTGTTGTCGCGTGGGGCGACGATGTTGCGACAACCCGTGGTCGAGAGACCTCGTCCACGACCCGCTGCTGCATAAACCCGCGGCGGAATCACCTTATCGTGCCCTTGATCGCAATAGCTGCGATATTTGCAAGCAAATTTTTAGGTAAAGACGGCGATATGGCATTCAGGCCCCAAAGAAGCTCGCGCGAATACTCCAGCATCATGGAATTTGGCAACACCTTCAGGAAGAAGCCCGCAGAATCGACCGGCGTCAAGCCGGCGCGCCGGATGTCGTTCTCGAGGGTCTGCAGCGAGTAGACGCGTTGATGACCGACCATCAGGTCACGCTTTGACAAGGTATCAAGCTCGGGTTGGAGCCCCATGACCACGGCTAATTGGCGATGCAACGAGTTCCGGTTCGGTACGACGATGATGATCTTTCCGGCCTCGACCAACCATGAAGAGATCAGTCGAAGTATCGTTAGCGGGTCATCGACGTGCTCCAGCACGTGCGATGCCAGGATAACGTCGTAAGCCCGGTCGGCACGGAAATCCTCGAACAAGGAGTGCACGCATTCGATGCCTGGATGAATCTGTCGAGCCCGATCGACGAGCGTGGCGGCGCCTTCCAATACCGTCAGTTCGCAACCGGATTTCGCGAGTGCTGCCGTGACGAGGCCGTCGCCGTAGCCAAGCTCCAGCACGCGCGACTCGACGGGGATTTGCCGCAGGAGCCACTCGATAAAATATTCCTGGCACAGGTTTTCGATGTGAATGTCGGGAACCGACTCGTTCGTATGGTAATCCGCAGCGATCCTATCCAATTTCTCCATGCTCGTGTTCATCACGTTTGCCCCCACTGCGCGGCGAGTTGCAACCCCTGCACGATCTGGTCGTTGAACGACGAGGAAAAGAAGCCACTTGCCGGGCCCAGTCTCGAAATTGTCGGGGCCGCGGCGAGCATGGCATTCAGCTCCTGCTCGAAGGCACTTCGGTTCGGCCCGCTAGGAAGCATCAAGGCGTTGTTCAGCTGCTTCACGTCCAGCCACTCGATACCCGTCGCATCGGAAACGAGACCCAGTGCCACAAGATCGGCGCCAACGCGGACCTTCGTTTCCTCCTGCGCGGCATGCGCCGTCGCAACCGCAGCGTAATCGGGATTGAATTCGACGACAACATTAGCGAAATCGGACTCTACACCGGCGCAACGGCTTTGATTGGTGACGCGGTAGGTGACAATCTCCGGATCGACCACCGAGAGAACGGTGAAATCGAGCTTCAGCGCGCTCGTTGGAATTCGCATGAATGCAAGAGCAATCGAGCATTTCTGATAGTTCGCAGCGTGCTGTTCGAGTCCCAGCAAGCGAAGCAAATCGCCTGGTGTGTTCGCCCACGCAGTTCGGTCAGAAGCGATCGCATCCTGCGTCGCGAAGCGCAAGTCAACTCGCCCATCATCACTTACGTTCATGCTTGTCGGGCGTTCTGCAATGATCGTGATGCGCTTGCTATTCTCAATTTCAATTTTGAGTCTGTTCGCCAGGTCCCCGACACATTCACCAACTGGGTAACTGAAAATCGTCGGGGGCAGTGCTTGTGGCGCGCCTCGCAAATAGGAAAGCAGCGTTTCGGGATAGAAAAGCGGAAGCCAGGCCACTCGGTGATAAAGCGCTACCACGTCGGATGTGGGCGTATTAAGAAGCTTTCGGCAAAAAGGTTCGATCAGGCTTCCGTGGAACGTCGAGCCATGATTGGCCAACGATGCCGAGCGATAGTCGCATGTCTTGAATGCCTCGGACCGATGCTTGCCCGAGGCGTGGAGCGCGGACGCGGGGAGGGCCATCAGGGAAGTCAAGTCTGCCTCAACACGGGCGGCGAACGTCAACCCTCGCAGCGAAGACAATGCGTTGGCAATCAGGATATCTTCGCGGACGCCGTTATCGACGTACATGCTGGGCGCCATGATGTCATGAGTAGCCTGATAGCCGGCGACGTAATCGCGCACGGTTTCGCAGAAACGGCCGGCGTCATTGCGGACAGCCGCGTCGTAGGTTCGCAGGTCCTCTCCATCGCTCTGCGCGTTGTACGAAGTGAATTCGTGCAGAACCATGCCGGCATCAAACGCAACGCCTTTGCACGTAACGGTCGTAAAGTGTCCGCCCCAGTTCTTTCCGCTATTTACGATCGCGACGTCCGCGCCAGTTTTAGCGAGTTTGGTCGCCGCCACCATCAACGATAGTGCGTTCCCCACCAGGACGAGCGGAAAATGCCGCGTCATCGCTACGGTCGCAGCGTGACGTTCATGAATATCTCGGAGCCGTTATCCGGAAAATGCTTGCTCAACTCGTACAATCCGTCAAGCATGAGATCGGTCATCAAACCAGCAGCTTGAAGCGACGCCATCTGTGCGTGCGTGAAAGGTTTGATGAAAAAGCTGCCCTGCTCGACCACCTCAAACCCGCTTTGCGACACCAGTTTCGCAAGGCTTTCAATGTCGAATGTGTGACTCTGCTGCATCCGTTGCTGCGTCTGGGACGGTTCAAATAGGTTGCCGATGATGCCCATTTCCAGCGCCAGCAGGCGGTGGAAGGAGCGTGCATTGGGGACGTTGATGTGCACAATCGTGGTCGGATCGCAGAGCCGAGCCGTCGCGTCCAGCAGTCTTTTGCTATCGCGGATCTCGTGAAGGATGCTGCTCAGCACGATGAAGTCGTAACGCGCGGCAAGAAGCAGTTCGACATTGTCTTCGAGCGTCCCATGGATAACGGTCGTGGCATGGTGCGCCTGCGCCTGCTCGCGCGCGCGGCGGACGAAATCGTCGCCAGGATCGACTATCGTGCAGCGATCGAAGTCCGCGTAGTGATTGAAAATCGGATCCAATCCGCAGCCAATTTCGAGAATCGAGCGCGGCTGATACTTGGCGAGCGAATCGAGGATTTTGCGCTTGCGATAGCGGGCTTGACTCTCTTCGAAGGGGAGCGAAGCGTAGTTCTCCTGATAGACGTCGAGGTTTCGCACGATGTCAGACTTGGCAGACAAAGGACAGTTTCAGCGACTCGGAGAATCCGAGGTTCCGCTTGAATTTAATCAGCCCATAATTGAGCTCACCGGCAAGCGTCGATGTGCCTGCATCGAGCAATCGGAACCCCTCTCGCTGGCAAAACTCGTAAATGTGCGAAGCGAGCAAGGCGATCGGGCTGTAGGGACTCATGTCGGCCGCATCGCCCCAGTAGAAGACGTAGAGAATGTAACGTGACACAGCGATGCAAATACCGGCGGCGACAATGCGCGATTTTTGCGGGTCAGGATAGACGGCGAAAAAATGCAGCCTCCCCGGGAAAGTGTTCACCATCGCTTTTAGCTGCTCTGCCGTCATCGACACCGGATAACCGCGTCGCTCGCGGTTGTCGCGGATCACCCGATAAGCGTCCTCACAGGCGGATGGATCGATTTGTTCCGCGACGAAGCCCTCCCTGAGACATTTGCGAATACGCTTCGCGTTGCCGTTGTCGATTCGCTGCAAGAACGGCCTGGCATCGACCTGCATGTCATGATTGAGTTCGTGCGAGGCGATCGCGCCGCCCTGGCGGAGCAATATGTTTGACACGAGCGACGACAACGGCAGGTCGTGGCTGAATGGCGCGCATTTCACATCGATCTCGCACGCGCCGATTGCTTTCAGGTAATCGATGAGCTTGGACAGGAAGTGCTCGACGGTGTGAACGTCCAGCGGACAGTTCAGCCCCAGTCCACCGAAGGTTCCTCTTTTCGGGCTGGTGAACACCTTTTCGCCGGTCTCGTAAAATGCAATTGTCGCGCATACCCTGTCATCGGCGACGCGAACGAGCTGGGCGTATACATCGTCCGCAGAGCTGGCATGCAGCTTGAAAAAGTCCGCCTCATTGAAGATGTGATTGTTTTGCGCGGGCAGAAAATAGTTAACGCGGATTTCGTGTCCGTCGTCGAATGCGAGTACTTCCTGCCGGCGCGTCGCGGGAATCACAATCACCGGATGCCCTGTCGGCACGGAGAGGGTTCCCACTGCCGAAACGCCAGCCGGGGCCGGACGTGTCGGCCTCGGGTTCGACACATAGCTCGCGATCGCCGATCTTCGGCCTCTTGGCGCGACATCGCATTGCGACCGCGCGGGGACGTCCGCATAGCGAGGCCTCCAGCGGACGTGATCTTGCTCGACACAGGCATTGCGGCGCCCAAAGCGGACCCAGTAGCGCATTCTAGCGGCTAATTCGCAGGCGGTGCTAGTTAGGGCGGTCGATGCGGCTCGTAGGCGGCTCGGAATGCTGCCCGATTTACACAGCAGATGCTGGACGCCGTCCGGCATAATTGGTGTTTCACGCCTGCAGGAGAGCAACAAAATGTCGAACCCACCGCCCGATCCCTCACCAACTTCCATCGTGGCGCAACGAGTTTCAGAGCTGGAGGCCCAGCTTGGGCATAGATTGCGAACGTCGACGGTCCCCGACAACGAGCTTAGCCATAACGCTTGCCTATTCATGCCGCCGCGGATTCTGAAGCGGCTGCTGTTCCTAGACGAGATCTACCGCGCTGCTTTGACCGTTCACGGCGTTGTCCTGCAGTTCGGCGTCCGTTGGGGGCGCGATCTCGCAGTCTTCGATGCTTTGCGGACCATTTACGAGCCGTTCAATATCTCACGCCGAGTCATCGGCTTTGATACATTCGATGGCTTTCCGTGTGTGCATAAGAAAGACGGGCAAGACGCGGTCATTGCGGCCGGTAAGTTCGACACTGCTCCGAGCTATGTGGATGAACTGTCTGAGATCTTGATGTTGCGACAGGCACTCGACCCATTGCCGGAGCAAAAGCGTTGCGAGATTCGTAAGGGTGACGCGAGCGAGCAGTTAGAAGCATTCCTCAAGAGCTGTCCGGAAACCATCGTGGCGCTTGCCTATTTCGATCTTGACATCTATGAACCGACGAAACGATGCCTTGAATTGCTGAAGCCGTTCGTCACCAAAGGAACGGTGATGGCGTTCGACGAGCTGAATCTGCCTCACTCGCCGGGCGAGACATTGGCGCTAAAGGAAGTCTACGGCCTGGACAAGATTCGCCTTCGACGTTCGAGGGACTACTCGGGGCAACCCTCTTATTTCATTGTCGAATAAAATACGGGTACGCGTCGCGCGTAGAATGCGCGCTGGGTACTCCCGGGCAAGGGCTTGCTGCAACGAGTGCATGCCCTCGATGTCGGCCAGCGCGCCACGTCCGCTGACGCCGGCGAAAAGCTATTCGCTTCAGGCCGACGCCATCGTGCGCAACGTCCGGTTGCCCGAGGTTGGAATCCGGCGTCTTGACTTTGTCGTGGACCAGCGGGCCCCCTATGCCCAAAATAAGCGTCATAATATCCTCGTACAATCATGCAAAGTTCGTGCGAGCGACGATCGATAGCGTCCTCTCGCAATCGTTGCAAGATTTCGAAGTCGTAATAACCGACGATCACTCCAGCGACGCAACGGCACAGGAGGTGCGAGCGATCGCTGATTCGCGCGTATCGTTCGCTGAACTCCAGCGCAACTCCGGCGTTTGTGTCGTAGTCAACGCTTCAATCCAGCGCTCGACCGGCGAGTACCTCGCGATGTTGAGCTCCGACGACTTGTTTCTGCCCGGGAAACTGGAGCGACAGGCGAAGTTTCTCGACGCGCATGCGGACGTAGGCGCCGTGTTCGGGTACCCCATATTCATCGATGCAAGCGGTGGGGAGTTGCCCGATGCTGCCACGTTTTACGGCAGCGTATTTCGCGTCCGCAACCGGCCACGCGAGCAGTGGCTACGGCATCTCTTTCTGCATGGCAATATGCTTTGCAGCTCAACCGTGCTGGTACGACGGAGTTGCTTTGACGATATCGGCCTCTTTAACCCGGCGCTTGCGCAAGTACCGGATTTGGAGATGTGGGTCAGGCTGCTCAAGCGTTATCCAATCCACGTCATCGAAGAACCCGTGGCGGCCTTTCGCATTCTCGACGACCAGATGAACGCCAGCGCGCCGCGACCTGACAGAACGGTGCGACTCCACTGGGAATTGCGAAAGGTACTCGAACAGTATCTCGACCTGAAGCCGTCCGAATTTGCCAAAGTGTTTCCTGAATTTGCCGAATTCGTCCTCCGAGCACCGCAGTCGGGGTGGCTGGCTGGACTGGCGCGTCGCATGCTGGAGCGTTATCTGGGCCGCAACGACAAGGTGTCGGGCGAGCGCGACGCGCGATCATCGACGGTTCCCAAACAACCTCTGCCGATCGCCTGGTGTCTCGCAGAAATTGCTCTTGAGGTCGGCAGGCCGGCACATGTCATGTTTGCCCTGGATGCGATGTATGGCGCGCTCGGCGAAATGGGGGACGACGCGCGTTACCGCGAATTCATCAAGCTCACGGGTCGTTATGACCCGTTTGGCGTTTTGTCTCAATTGCCGATCAATCGAGCACTAGACTTCCCACGCAATTGACGAGAGCGGCGATTGGCGCAGTCACCCTCGGGCTCGCTTAGCATTGCTTGCAAACAGCGTCGATAGCTACTCTGCGCCGGTGCTGCCGAAACCCCCGGTCGCACGCTCGCTCGCGGCGAAGTCACCAGTCTCCTTGAATGACGCCTGTACTACCGGCACTAGCACAAGTTGCGCCAGCCGCTCCATCGGCTTCAATTCGAAGGCTTCGGCGCCGCGGTTCCAGCAGCTCACCATCAGCTGCCCCTGATAGTCGGAGTCGATCAGGCCGACCAGGTTGCCCAGGACGATGCCGTGTTTGTGGCCTAGGCCGGAGCGCGGCAGGATCAGGGCGGCCAGGCCCGGGTCGGCGATGTGAATTGCGACGCCGGTCGGGACGAGCTCGGTCTGCCCGGACTTCAACGTGATCGGTCGGTCGATGCACGCGCGCAAATCGATGCCGGCCGATCCCGGCGTCGCGTACGCAGGCAAGTACGAGCGGATTCGCTCGTCGAGAACCTTGAGCGCGACGGTCGCTATGGGCATTTCATGTTCCAAGGTATTTTGTTACGGCCGGTGCGATAACTCGCGCAATTCCAAGGTTGGATCGGTCAGGTCGCGTGCTAAGTCGGCCCGGGCTACGACCGCATTTGTCGAAAGGTGACGGTAACAAAATTGCGCGTTACCGGAGAGCCTGTTTTCTAAGAATGGCGATTACTTCGAACTGGTTGCGTTTGAACAATTCAAGCTTGAGTCCTGAAGCTTACTGGCATCCCTGGCATACGTGCCTTGCCCATTGACCGCTTGTTCAGATCCGGCGGCAAGAGGATCGAATTCAAGCGGACGGCGCCAGCATGCAGACGACACTGAAAGGGTAAGTTCGTAGGGACGACCGCAGTTTGGTCCGGGCCTTGGGCGGAACGAAGTCCATTGGTGGCTTTCCGGGCACTAACCCACTGGAAGCCGCGCCGCGATTTCGGCCACCAGCCGTCGCGCCAGCGCAAGCTTGTTCATCCGCGGCAGAGGATGCGCGCCCGCGTCGTCGAGCAGCGTTACCTCGTTTTCGTCCTGACCGAGCGTGTCCTGAGCGCGATTGGCCACAAGCAAGGGTACTTTTTTACTGCGGCGCTTGGACTCGGCATTTTCGTGGATGTCGTTGGTTTCCGCGGCGAAGCCGACGCAGTACGGCGGTTTCGGGCGCGCTGCGACTGCAGCCAGGATGTCGACCGTGGGCTTCAGCGCCAGCGTCAAGGGCTGCGCGCTTTTCTTGAGTTTCTTGGTATGGGCCTCGGCGGGCGTGTAGTCGGCAACGGCGGCCACCGCGATGAATACGTCGCACGCCTTGACCGCCGAATCGACCGCCTCAGCCATGTCGGCGGCGCTGCGTACATCGACACGCGCAACCCCAGGCGGCGTCGGTAGCGCTGTCGGCCCGGCGACCATCGTCACTGCCGCGCGCGCTTCGGCACAAGCCTGCGCCAGCGCGAAACCCATTTTGCCGGAGCTCAAGTTGGTAACGCCGCGCACGGGGTCGATTGCCTCGAACGTCGGCCCCGCCGTGAGCAATATACGCTTGCCCGCGAGAAGCTTCGGTTGCGCCCACGCGATCAGCGCCGCCAGGATCTCTTCCGGCTCGATCATGCGGCCGTCGCCAACCTCGCCGCAGGCCTGGCCACCGCTGCCGGGTCCGAGAATCTCGATACCGTCCGCCTTCAACTGTGCAACGTTGCGTTGCGTGGCCGGATTGGTCCACATCTGCACATTCATCGTCGGCGCCACCAGAAGCGGGCAGTTGCGCGCAAGGCACAGCGTCGACAGCAGATCGTTGGCGTGTCCTTGCGCCAGTTTGGCGATGAAGTCGGCCGACGCAGGCGCGACGACGATTGCATCGGCGTGGCGCGAGAGATCGATGTGGCCCATCGCATTGTCGGCACCGGAATGCCACAGATCGGTCAGGACTGGGTTGCCCGACAGTGCCTGCAGCGTCATCGCTGCGATGAACTGCGTCGCGGCCGGCGTCATCACCACTTCGACTGCGATGCCTTCCTTGACCAGCAACCGCGTCAGCTCGGCGGCCTTGTACGCCGCGATGCCGCCCGTTATTCCGAGCACGACGCGGCGCAAGGGGCGAGCGGCCGGTTGTGTTGTCATCCCGATGTCGTCCGTTTGGCCTATGGGGCAGGCGCGTTGCGGGAGTTTAATATGACCCGGCACCACGGTATAGGGACTTGATCGATGCGAATCACCGACTGGCCGGAAGACGAACGGCCGCGTGAACGCCTGCTCAAGCACGGCGCGGCGGCGCTATCCGAGGCTGAATTGCTGGCGATCTTTCTGCGCACGGGCATCGCGGGCAAGAGCGCGGTCGAGCTCGGGCGCGAGCTGTTGACACGCTTCGGGAGCTTGCACCGGTTGTTCGCGGCAACGCTGGAGGAAGTCGCCGCGATCGCGGGCTTGGGGCCGGCCAAGTACGCGCAATTGAAAGCGGTGATCGAAATGGTCCGTCGTGCATTGGCCGAAGAGATCGGCGAACGCGACACGCTGGCTTCTCCACGCGAGGTACGCGACTTTCTTCGGCTGACGCTGGGAGGGCATGCGCACGAAGTATTCGTGGCGTTGTTCCTGGACGCGCAGAATCGTTTGCTCGCGTCGGAGGAACTCTTCCGGGGCACGCTGACGCAGACCAGCGTTTATCCGCGCGAGGTCGTGAAGACGGCGCTCAAGCACAATGCAGCAGGCGTCATATTTGCCCACAACCATCCTTCGGGCGTAGCCGAGCCTAGCCGCGCGGACGAATTGCTGACCCAGACGCTCAAACAGGCGTTGTCGCTGGTCGAGATCAAGACGCTCGATCATTTCATCGTTGCCGGGGCGCGAACCGTGTCGTTCGCCGAGCGCGGGCTCCTCTGACGCACGTGACGAGCAAGCGGTTGAATCGCCATGCGTTTCAAGCTAGAATGCCAAGCTTTTCGCAAATCCTGCGCTCGGTAGCGCCGGCGTTCAACGATTGGAGCGGCCATGGCTCGCGTGTGTGCAGTAACCGGCAAGGCCCCGATGGTGGGCAACAACGTCTCCCACGCCAATAACAGGACCAGGCGGCGCTTCCTGCCGAACCTGCAACAGCGCCGGTTCTGGGTCGAAAGCGAGAATCGCTGGGTGAGCCTGAGGCTCAGCAACGCGGCGCTGCGCACGATCGACAAGAAAGGTATCGATGTCGTCTTGGCGGAGCTGCGCTCGCGCGGCGAGCACATTTGACGCCGGCCGTTAGGCAAGTGGCGACCAGCGGCTGACAGCAAGGGAGTCTCGAGATGCGCGAAAAGATCAAGCTGGAGTCCTCGGCCGGAACCGGGCACTTCTACACCACGACCAAAAACAAGAAGACGATGCCGGGAAAGATGGAGATCAAGAAATTCGACCCTGTCGCCCGCAAGCACGTCCTCTACAAGGAAACCAAGCTCAAGTGACGCATTCGTCCAAGAGCGGGCACAGATGTGCCCGCGATTGGAAACGAATGCGTCATCCCCGCGAAAGCGGGGATCCAGCGACTTTAGGCCAAGCCGCGCGTTGCGCGGCTTAGGGCCCGGCGTCATCCCCGCGAAAGCGGTGATCCAGCGGCTTTAGGCGAACGAGCGACACTGGATTCCCGCGTTCGCGGGAATGACGAATAGACGCGCAGCGCGAGACCCGGGATCCAAGTTGCACACGTCGTTGCAACACCGAACTTGGGCCCCGGCCGCAGCCTGCCCCGGAGTGCTTGAGTCCGGGGCAGGGGCGACAATCAAGTCGCACAGAAAAAAGCCCGCCGATCGGCGGGCTTTTTCGGTTCTTACGGCGCGTATTCCTAGCTGTAGCTTCTGAGCTCGCGCGAGAAATTGCGTAGCGGGACGATATCGCTCGCCTCGGCGCGATAGCACCAGTCCTGCAATCGCGCCAGTAGCTGCTCGCGCGACTCATTGGAGCGTTGCCATAACGCGGTCAGCTCTTGCCGCATGGCGTAGATCGTCTGCAGCGCTTTGCTGCTTTCCAGCGCCGGCGCGAGGCGAGCCCGCTCGCTTTCCGGAAGGTCGCGCCCATCCGATTGGAACCAGCGGCGCAGGCGTCGCAAGCTGCGCATGTCCACCGACAGTTCGCCTCGCCGGGCGCGTTCGCGCAGGGCGGCCACTTCACCGGCGAATGCCTGCTTGAGCGAGCGCGCGTAGCTCGTGAGCACAGCATAGCGATGCGTAATCACCGATTGCAGCGTTTCCAGGTCGGCATGCAGCTTCTCGCGATCGAACTTAATCCGCGGCGCGACCTTGCGCACCTTGGCGAGACCCAAGGCTTCGAGGCATCGGATATAAGTCCAGCCAAGGTCGAATTCGTACCAGCGCGACGACAACTTCGCAGAGGTCCCGTAGGCATGGTGATTGTTGTGCAGCTCTTCGCCGCCGATCACGATGCCCCAGGGCACGATATTGCGACTGGCGTCCTCGCAGGAGAAGTTACGGTAGCCCCAGTAATGGCCCAGGCCGTTGACGATCCCCGCAGCAGTAATCGGGATCCAGGCCATTTGCACTGCCCAGATCGTCAGCCCGATCGGGCCGCATAGGACCAGGTCGATCATGAGCATAAGACCAACGCCCTCCCAGCTGAAGCGGCCGTACACGTTGCGCTCGAGCCAATCGTCTGGAGTCCCGGCACCGTATTTTTCAAGCGTTTCAGCGTTAGTTGATTCCGCCCGGTACAGTTCGGCCCCTTGCAGGAGAACCGTACGGATGCCGCGGGTCTGGGGGCTGTGCGGGTCGTCCGCTGTTTCGACGCGGGCGTGGTGCTTACGGTGAATCGCGACCCACTCTTTGGTCACCATGCCGGTCGTCAGCCAAAGCCAGAAACGAAAGAAGTGGCTGATGATGGGATGCAAATCCAACCCTCGGTGCGCCTGGCTCCGATGCAGGAAGATCGTCACCGCGGCAATGGTGACGTGGGTCAACGTTAGGGCAAGTACGACGTATCCCCACCACGGCAGTGGGAGGAGACCTTGGGAGGCCAACGAAAGAAAATCTGAATTAATCAATGGGGATCTCAGGGCGCCGGGGGTGAGCGCCAATCGGTTTTAAGACAGGGTTCATTTTACACGGTTCCGGGTGGCATTCCCAAGTCTTATGTACGCTACCGCTCTTTATGATGTGATTGCTTACTCTCAAGGAGATCCTTATCAGCACTCGTCGAATGATCCGCGATGAGTCTCACCTCGCGTTGCGGATAGGGAATCTTGATGTCGTTCTCCCGAAAGGCCTGCCATATGCCCAAGAAGAGGGCTGATTTGAGGTTGCTTTGGCCGTTTTCCGGATCGTTGATCCAGACGGCGAGCTCGAGATCGATACCACTGTCGGCGAACCGGAGTACCAGAACCAGTGGCGGATTCGGCTGGCGAAGCACGCGCGGCTCGCCCAGCGCGACATCGGTCATGAGCCGCATCGCAACATCGAGATCACTGTCGTAGCTGACCTGAACAGGCACTCCGAGCTTGATGTCGCGGCTCGTGTAGGAGTGATTGAGCACCGTCGTGGTGACCATGGTCTCGTTGGGCACGATGGCCTCGATGCCGTCGAGGCTTCGCACCACAACATAGCGGGCGGTCGCCTTGCTCACGATGCCGAACCGGTTGTCGACAGTGATCATGTCGCCGATGCGCACCGAACGATCGAGCAGGATCGTGAATCCCGCGATGTAGTTGCTGGCGAGCTTCTGCAGCCCGAGGCCGATGCCGACGCCCAGGGCCCCGCCGAACACTGACAGCACGGTGATGTCGATGCCGACGACAGAGAGAGCAATCAGCACACCGATGAGCAACAGCAGCGCGCGGAAGAGCTTGGCCACGACGACACGGGCGTTTGTGTCGCCGGTCTTGGAGCGCATGAGTTGCTGCTCCAGGAATCCGGCTATCCAAAGCGACGCCACGATGGCGAGGATCAGGACGAGCGAATCGCGGCCGAGGTCGAACATGCTCACTTCGGTCTTACCGACCGGGAGCTTCACCTCGGCAAGCGTATTGCCGATCTCTGGCAAGACTCCCAAGTAGTACAGGATCAGCGCGCCGAATATGGTGAAGCTGATGGCGCGCTCCGAGATCGGTACGAAGCGACTCGGTCCGAAAAGGCTGTGCAACGCGTACAGGCACAGGCGGATGAGTGCGAGCGCGACGACCAGCGGCACGGCGATGGAAAAGAACAGGGGAGGATGCCAACGCATCAGAAAGCTCCGCACGAAGAGCAGCAACAGCAGTGCCGTCAACGGAAAGATCACTCGGTTGACGCTGCCCGCGCCGATTTTGGCGAGGCGCGATTCGACGCTGCTGCCCAATCGGACCCGGCGATCGACCCACCATGCGACGCCGAAACAGGCGAGGACGGCGCCCAAGTCGGCGAGGCCGGCCGGCGTACCTAGCGCTTCAAGAATGCGGTCGAGTTCGAGCGGCGCCAGCATGGCGGGAAGTGTAGCAGGCCATACGGACCTCATTGACGCCACGGATTGGGACGCGGTGCGCCGCAAACCTATCGTCATTCCCGCGAAAGCGGGAATCTAGTGTCGTTCGACAAGCGCCACTGAGTCCCCGCGTGCGCGGGGACGACAACTTCACTTTTTTGGACGGCTCCTTGCACATCGCGAGCAGGGCCTTTACGGCTTACTTCAGCGCGTCGTCCGACCACGGCGTGGCGCCTGCCCTCAGGCGCCGCCAGTTATCGCGATACGCGCGGGCGACCGGCTCGTTGTCGTGCAGCACGACGATGTTCTCGGCGTTGCTGCGCTGCGCGGCCAGAGTGAAATTGTAGCTGCCCGTAATCGTTGTCGCATGTTGCAGGCCGGCGTCGGCGACGATGACCTTGTTGTGCGCCGCTGCAAAATTGCCGTCGAGCCAGACTTCGACGCCGCCGTTCGCGAGCTGCGCCAGGACGTTTTGCGGCATGGCACGCGCCTGTTCGCGATCGGCGAGAACAGCGACTGCAACACCCCGGCGCCGGGCATTGATCAGCGCCTGCGCGATCTTCCTGTGCGTAAACGTATACGCGTGGACGAGAACTTCTGCTTGTGCGCGATCGATCACCGCGACGATGAGATTGTCGACAGCGTCGCCAGGAGTGAACGCGATCTCGACCGTCCCCGCCGCCGGGTAGCGGCGTGGAGCCGGCGCGTCCGCGTCCGCGGCCGGTGCCACGGCGAGCGCCAGTGCTACCACGAGCGCTCGCGCGACGGCGCCGAGGCGGTTCATCGGCTCCTCTCGAGCACCGCCGCGAAGAAACCGTCGCAGCCGTGACGATGAGGGTAGAGCCGCAGCATGCGTCCGGTGTCGAGCGCGATGCCGGCGCGGGCGAGCTCGGCGGCAGCGTCGCCGAGCCCAAATTCCGGATGCGCGGCGAGAAAGCCTTCGACGACCGCCTCATTTTCGTCGGGAAGCACGCTGCAGGTCGCATACACCAGCCGTCCGCCCGGCTTGAGCAACCCGGCGGCGGCGGCGAGCAGGCGCGCCTGTTTCGCGGCGAGCTCACGAACCGCGGATTGCGGCTGCCGCCACTTGAGGTCGGGGTTGCGGCGCAAGGTGCCGAAGCCGCTGCACGGCGCATCGACGAGCACCCGGTCGATCTTGCCGGCGAGGCGCTTGACGTGATTGTCACGCTCGTCGGCGATGCGCACGGGATGCACGTTCGATAATCCCGAGCGTGCGAGTCGCGGCTTGAGGTTGGCGAGCCGGCGCGGCGAAACGTCGAATGCGTAGAGCCGCCCTTGCGAGCGCATGAGCGCGCCCAGGAGCAGCGTCTTGCCGCCGGCGCCGGCGCAGAAATCGACGATCATCTCGAATCGCCTCGGCGCCACCAGGAAACAGAGCAGCTGACTGCCTTCATCCTGGACCTCGATCGCGCCCTCGGTGAACAGTCGATGGCGCTGCAGCGCCGGCTTGCCCATGACGCGCAGCCCGACCGGCGAATACGGAGTTGGCGAGGCGTCGATTCCGTCCGCGGCCAGCGCGGCACGCGCGGCGTCCCGGCTCGTCTTGAACGGATTGACTCGAAGATCGAGCGGCGCGGGGGCAAGCCACGCCCGCGCCAGCGCATCGCGTTCCGCGGGAATCGCCTTTCCCAAGTCGTCCCATAGCCAATCGGGCAGATCGAGAGCCTCCGCCGGAGTGAGATCCGGCTTGCGCGCCTTGAACTCGCGCGCCCACTCGCGTTCGTCCGGCGCGAGCGCGGTCTCCAGCTCGCGCAGGCTCAAGCCCAGCTCGCGCGAGGCGGCGGCAATCGCCAGCGCCCGCGGCGCGCTCGTCGCCGCGTGCGCGATCAGCGAGCGGCGTCGCCGCAGCACCGCGAACACGCCGTCGGCGACGAACGCGCGGTCGTGCTGCCCGAGCTGCCGATGAGCGCGGAAGAAGTCGCGGAGCGCGACGTCGGCTGGTTCGGTAAGAGGCAGCACGGCGGCAAGCGCGTCGGCAAGCGCCGCGAGCTCGCGCGCGCGAGTGTTCATTGCTGCGCGACGGTCTCGTCGACCCGGATACTGTCGAGCAGAGCCTCGCCGGTGAGCCGGCCGTTGGACAGCCGCATCTTGACCATCACGTGATGCAGCGAAGGCGCGAGCCAAACTCGCGCCGTGATGTTGCCGTCACCGGCGGTGCGCTCCCAGACCTCGGCGTCGACCTCGCCGAAGCTCAGCTGGATACTCTCGACGCCCGTACGATGGAAGCGCGAGTGATACACGCGTCGCGTCGTCGCGACGTTGAACTCCGCTTCGTCCCGGTCGGGCGGAGCGAAATAAAACTGCCAGAGCACTGCCAGCGGATCGAACGTCGGCAGCTCGAGCCCGGCGGTCTTGTCGCCGTTGAGCAATACGATGCCGGACTCCCAATCGAAAGTCGCCGCTTCGTGGCGGCCGTCGCTGCTGCGCTCGGCTGTGTAGAGATCGGGTTGCAGCCCGGCGCTCGTGATCGTACCCGTGGAGGTCAGCCGCCCCTGGCCGCGCAAGAACAGCGCTGCCAAGCCGCGCGCCTCGCCGATGCTGGTGATCGTGTAACGGTTGTCGCCGTGCTCGAGCCGATACACCGCATCGCCGATAAAGAAGCCCTGTGTGCCGAGAAACCCGCGATAGACGAGCTCGATACGCGGCGGCAATTGCCGCGGGGGCGCCGCGTCGGCGACTGCGACGGGCAAGACTTCTTCGGTGGGCGCTGGAGGAGCGGAAGCCGCAGCCTCGGGCGCTGCTTCCGCCGCTGGCTCCTCGGCAACGACGGCGACCGGCTCGCTCGTTTCGGTCGCTGCCGCGATCACCGGAGCGGCAGGAGTCGCCGCTTTCGGCTTGCGCTTCGGTGGCACGCGCTTGATGATGGGCGTCGGCGGAGGCGGAATCTCGGTGATGGTCGCAGAAAGCGCCGGCAGTGGCACAGCATCGACCGCAGGGGGCTCCAGCGACATCGAGATGATCAGGTGCGTGAGCAGCGAAGCAACGATGGCGCAGGCGAGCGTGCGCCGCGGGTGTTGCCCCAGCCAATGAAGCGGCCAGAAGCCTGGAATGGAAGTCGTGCGCGGCGACGTCGGCATTGGGCGAATCGGATGCTATAGAGGCTCTAAGGCAACGGAGGCAACTCAGGAACGAGCTGCGCGTCGGTGCCAGTGGTTTCGTTCTTAACGCGCACCCTTTTGCCCTCGATGACGAGGCGATCGTCGCAGAACCAGCGGACCGCGGCAACCAGGACGCGGTGCTCCGCCGAGAGGACGCGCGCGGCCAGCGTCGTTTCGTCGTCGTCGTCGCGCACCGCAACCGCGCCTTGGGCGACGATGGGGCCGTGGTCGACCTGCGAGGTCACGAAATGCGCCGTGCAGCCATGCACCTTGACACCGTCGGCGAGTGCCCGGCGATGGGTGTTGAGGCCCGGGTACGCCGGCAGTAGCGAGGGGTGAATGTTGAGCAGGCGGCCACTATAGCGCGCGACAAGGTCCGTTCCCAGCACGCGCATGAATCCGGCGAGCACGACGAGATCGGGTACAAACGCGTCGATGGCCGCGGAGAGCCCATGATCGAAGGCGTTCCGGTCGGGGAACGCAAGGTGATCGACGATCGCGGTCGGAACGCCGTTCCGGGCGGCGATGGCAAGACCGGCGGCGTCGGGGCGGTTGCTGATGACGCCGACGACGCGCCCCGAAATCGTGGCGGCGCGCTCGGCATCGAGAATCGCCGCCATGTTCGAGCCGCGGCCGGAGATGACGATCACCAGCCGCTTCATTGCAGACGCCGTACCATGGGCTGGCTCACGTGATGACCGTTGCCGGCACGCCCGGGCGGCGACGCTCGACGCTTCCGATCACCCTGGCGGACTCGCCCCATGCCGTCAGCCGCGCCAGCGCCGACTCGGCGTCGCCGGGTGCGACCACGATGATCATTCCGATGCCGCAATTGAACACGCGGTGCATCTCGTCGGTTGCGACGTTGCCCTCCCGCTGCAGCCAATCGAAGATCGGCGGCCGCGGCCAGCGCGACGCATCGATACGCGCGCCAAGGCCCGGGGGAAACATCCGATGCGTATTTTCGGTGAGCCCGCCACCGGTGATATGAGCCATGCCCTTGACTTCGACCTCGGCCAAGAGCGAGAGCACCGGCTTGGTGTAGATTCGCGTCGGCTCGAGCAGGGCCTCGCCAAGCGTGCGCGATCCGGTGACGCCAGGGACCGGCCGGGCGAGGTCCGCATTGCTCGCTTCGAGTATCTTGCGGATGAGCGAGAAACCATTGGCGTGCGGCCCGCTCGATGAGAGGCCGATAAGCACGTCGCCGTCCACGATACCGCGACCGTCGATCGCGCGGCTCTTTTCGACGACGCCGACGGCGAAGCCCGCCAGGTCGTACTCGCCGGGCACGAACGCATTTGGATGCTCGGCCGTCTCGCCGCCGATCAGCGCACACCCTGCCTGCTCGCAACCGGCGGCGATACCTTTGATCACGTCGCGCGCCACCGCGACGTCGAGTCGCTCACAGACATAGTAATCGAGGAAAAACAGCGGTTCGGCTCCCTGGACCAGGATGTCGTTCACGCTCATCGCGACCAGATCGATACCGATCGTATCGTGCCGGTTGAGCGCGAACGCGAGCTTGAGCTTCGTGCCGACGCCGTCCGTGCCGGCCACGAGCACAGGCTCGCGGTAACGCTTCGGCAATTCGACCAGCGCGCCGAACCCCCCGATGCCGGCCAGCACCTCCGGGCGCAGAGTACGCTTCGCCAAGGGTCTGATCGCGTCGACCAGCGCCTCGCCCGCATCGATGTCGACGCCGGCCCCGCGATACGACAGAGGCGGGCCGGGGGCATTGCCTGGCATCGGATTGAGTCGCGGCGGGGGGCGGGGTAGAGTGCGAAACTTTGCCGGTAATTTTACCGAAAATGACCCCACCAGGCCCGGATCTCGATGCTGCGCCCGAATTGATGCCCGCCGATGCCCCGCGTGCGTCGCGGCGTCTGCGGACCGTGCATTATCTGTGGCTCGTCGCCACCGCGGTCGTAATCGCGGCGCTGCTGCATTTCCTCGGGTCGATTCTGACGCCGTTTTTGATCGGCGCGATCCTCGCCTATTTCGGCAGCCCGCTTGTGACCTGGGCGGAGCGCCATCGCGTGCCGCGGACGGTCGGCACTTTGCTCGTGATCCTCGTCATTTTGCTGCTGCTGCTGGCGCTGCTGCTGGTTTTGATCCCGCTGGTCCAGAGCGAGATTGGGCAGCTTACGCGCCGCCTTCCCGAACTTGCCGCCAACCTTTACGGGCACGTTGCACCCTGGCTGCGTGAAAGCTTGGGCATCGAGCTGCAGCTCGACCTGGCTTCGGTGAAGGAGCTGATCGCCGACAACCTCGACAGCGCGCAGGCGCTGACTCTCAAGCTCCTGTCGGGCCTGAAGGCGGGAGGCACGGTTGTCCTCGGGATACTGATCAATCTCGTGATGATTCCGGTCGTCATGTTCTATCTGTTGCGCGACTGGAATCGAATCATTGCGCACCTCGATGGTCTCTTGCCGCGGCGATGGCTGCCGCGCGTTCGCATCATCGCCCTCGAAATCGATGGCGTGCTCGCGGAGTTCCTGCGAGGCCAGCTCGCGGTCATGGGCGTGCTCGCCGTCTACTATGTAGTGGGGCTTACGCTCGCGGGCCTGCAATTCGCGCTGCCGATCGGCATATTGACCGGGCTGCTCGTTTTCATTCCGTACGTAGGGTTCGGCCTCGGATTGATCCTCGGCCTGCTCGCTGCGCTGCTGCAATGGTCGGGGTGGCCCGGATTCATCGCGGTCCTGGCGGTTTATGGCATCGGCCAGCTACTCGAAAACTACGTGCTCGTACCATTCCTGGTCGGCGATCGCATCGGTCTGCATCCGCTGGCCGTGATCTTCGCGCTGCTTGCGTTTGGCGAGTTGTTCGGTTTCGCCGGCGTGCTGCTCGCGCTGCCGGTCAGCGCCGCGCTGCTGGTGGGGCTGCGCCATCTGCGCGCCACCTATATCGATTCCGATCTGTATCGCTGACTTGGAACAACTTGTATTCGAGCTCGCCCCGCCCGAGCCGCCACGACTGTCCAACTTTCTGCCGGGACGCAACCGGGAGCTCCTCGCCGCGCTGAGTAGCTTTGTCACGGGAGCGGATTCCGAGGCGAGCTTTTTTGTCTGGGGTGCTCCGGGCGCCGGCAAGACGCACCTGCTCCGCGCCGCGGCGGCCTTGGCTGCTGACAGCGGTCTAGCGTCCCGCTACTGCCCGGAAGCGTCATTGATCGACGCCGACACTGCAGTTCCGGAAACGGGGTTCGTTGCAATCGACCGCGTCGATGAAGCGGACTCGGCGTCTGCAGCGCGCATTTTCACGTTGTATAACGCGCTCAAGCAGAGCGGCGGGCGCATCGTTGCCGCGAGCCGGGCGCCGCTCGCGGCGCTGCCGCTGCGCGAGGACTTGCGCACGCGCCTGGGTTGGGGCCTCGTCTATGAAGCGCTGCCGCTCGCCGATGAGGAGAAGCCCGAGGCGCTCGCCACGTACGCTCGACAGCGTGGCTTTGACCTCTCCGCCGAGGTGATCGATTACCTGCTCCGCCACGGGCGTCGCGACATGCCGTCGCTGCTCTCGACCTTGGCTGCGCTCGACCGGCATTCTCTTGCCTCCAAGCGGGCGGTTACGGTGCCTTTGCTCAAGGAATGGCTGCAGCAGGACCGCGGACTTAAGCCCGTCCGCAGCTAAACCGGCGGGGCGTACATGCTGGCGGCCTCAAATCGAGTGCGATGCATGCAATGTAGTTAATTGTTATCAAAGCAAAAATCATCTGACTCGGCCTAGGTAATACCAAGTCCGTCCGTCAATCGCCGCGTTTCTTCGCCAATTGCGCGAGCGCAGGATTGTCAACCGCGGGTTGCGGGGGGGCGTTAATGCGCCTGACACAAGAAAAGGTGTCACTTTCATACCCACTCAGACCTAAGGATAGAAACATGACCAAGTTGATGTCGGCGCTGCTTGCAGGCGCCTTCGCAGTGTCGCTTGTCGCTGCGGCTCAAACTTACCCGCCGCCGCCTGCGACCCCTGCGACGCCTGCGACCCCTGCGACCCCCGCATCCCCCGCGGCCGCGCCTGCCAAGACCGACGCCAAGGCGAGCGCGACGACGGAAAGCATGAAGGCGACTGGAAACGCCGAGCCCAAGAAAGCGAAGAAGAAAACCAAGAAGAAGTCCAAGGCAAGCGCGGCCAAGGCAAGCGCCAGCAAGGACATGGCCAAGGAGAGCGCGACCAAGGACACCACGCCCAAGGCCGGCACGACCAAGTAAACGGCCGTTGCTCTAGCGCAACAGCTCGAATACCGAAAATGGCCTCGGGTTGTTGCGTCTGAATACAAACTTCAATATAATCAAAAAGGTTTCCACCGTTTTTTGCCACCGGACCAAGCCTTCGAAGGGACCGGAAACGCCCGATCAAAACGATTTTTCTCTGAGGACAAACTGATGAACAAGCTGATTGCTACATTGATCGCCGGCACATTTGCGCTCGGCTCGGTCGCCGCGATGGCGGATGACAAGACGCCTGCCGCACCGGTCGACCAGAAAGCACTGAAAGCCGAAAAAGAAAAGGCGAAGGCCGATGCGGCCAAGATGACTCCGGAAGAAAAGGCTGCCGCCAAAAAGGCGAAGCGGGCGGAACGGCAGAAGCAACTGAGCGGCGATGAGAAGACCCAGCAAGAAGGCGGTGCGTCGCCCAAGACGAAAGCCGAAGATGCCGCCAAAGACGCCAAGGATTCGAAGGGGCAGCCGAAGGCGTTGCCGACCGCAGCGGACAAGCAGAAAGCGCTGAAGGAACAAGAGAAGAAGTCTTCGGGTCAGTAACACCGAGCTTCGTCAAGGGGGCAGGGCTTCGTCCCTGCCCTTGCATTTATCGACCGAGGTGCATAGATGAACAAGCTTCTCGTCGCACTGATTGCCGGTACGTTCGCGCTGGGCTCGATGGCTGCCATGGCTGACGACAAGACGCCGGCGCAACCCGTCGACCAGGCCAAACTGAAGGCCGACCGCGAGGCGGCCAAGGCTGCCAAAGCGCAAATGACGCCCGAGGAAAAGAAGGCGGCGAAAAAAGCCAAGCGCAAGCAGAAGCAACAGGAAGAGGCGGAGGTCGAGAAAGTCGGCAATATCCCGAGTGGACCGCAAAAGGCCGAGGCCCTGAAAAAGAACGTGGACGCAACCAAGGGCGATCCGAAGGCGCTGCCCGATGCGAAGGCAAAGCAGGAAGCGCTCAAGGAAACGACCAAGAAGGCGGGCCCCGGCCAATAGCCGCTCACGACCCGATTGACGCAAGGGCAGGGCGGAAACCCTGCCCTTTTGCATTTTGCGGCAGCACGCCACGTCG
The DNA here is from genome assembly GCA_036506975.1 of Casimicrobiaceae bacterium. Taxonomy (GTDB): domain Bacteria; phylum Pseudomonadota; class Gammaproteobacteria; order Burkholderiales; family Casimicrobiaceae; genus PALSA-1003. Next base: position 28,481 of record DASXQW010000286.1, read on the forward strand.
CCCTACCATAGTTGATCCGCGTGATCTCATCGTGAAGCGCAAACAACGTATCGTCGTCGGCTTGTCCGGCGGTGTCGACTCCGCTGTTGCGGCGTGGCTCCTCAAGCGCGAGGGTCACGAGGTCATCGGCGTCTTCATGAAGAATTGGGAGGACGACGACACCGACGCGTACTGCACGTCGCGACAGGACTTGGTTGACGCCGCCGCGGTCGCCGACGTGATCGGTATCGAGATCGAGGCTGTGAACTTCGCCCGCGAATACCGCGAGCGCGTGTTTGCCGATTTCCTGAACGACTATCAAGCCGGCCGCACGCCGAACCCGGATGTCCTGTGCAATAGCGAGATCAAGTTCAATGCCTTCCTGGATCATGCGTTCTCGCTCGGCGCCGAGCGCATCGCGACAGGGCATTACGCGCAGCTGAGGCGCACCGACGACGGCGTCCTGCTGTCGAAGGCCGTCGACCGAGCGAAGGATCAAACCTACTTCCTTCACCGCCTGGATCAGCGCCAGCTCGACCGGACGCTTTTCCCCGTCGGTCATTTGACGAAGAGCGCCGTGCGCGCGATCGCCCGCGATGAGCGAATCCCGACGTATGCGAAGAAGGACTCGACCGGTATCTGCTTTATCGGCGAGAGACCGTTCCGCGACTTCCTCGCCAGGTATCTGCCCAAGACGCCGGGTCCGATCGAGACCTCTGACGGCCACGTCGTCGGGCGGCATCAGGGCCTCGCCTATTACACGCTCGGCCAACGTCAGGGCCTGGGCATCGGCGGAAGACGTGGGGCGGATGAGTCCGCGTGGTTCGTATCCGGCAAGGATCTCGCGCGCAACGTGCTCACCGTCGTGCAGGGCCATGACGATCCACGCCTCCATGCACAAACGCTCGAGATCGACGCGATGCGCTGGATCGCGAATCGTCCACCCGTTTCGGGCTCGCGACTTGCTGCAAAGATCCGCTACCGCATGGCGGATGCGCCGTGTCGCCTCGATCGAATCGACGACGATTGCTGGCGCGCTGGCTTCGACGCGCCGCAATGGGCGCCGGCGCCGGGTCAGTATCTGGTCGCGTACGACGGCGACGTGTGCCTTGGGGGAGGCGTGATCAGTACGACGGCAATGGCTTACGTACCGGCCGCTGCGGCGGTTGGTTGAAAGGCGGCCGCCGGGACGTTTCTAGAATGGAATGTCGTCGTCGAGGTCGTCGACGTTCTTCTTCGCTGGCGCGGCACCGCCCTTGGCCCCGCCGCGCGGTTCTGCGGTCGAGGCACGCTCCGACGGCTCGGCCGCTACCGGCGCGCCGCTCCCTTCGCGGCTGCCAAGCATCTGCATGCGGTCGGCGACGATCTCGGTCGTGTAACGGTCCTGCCCTTCCTTGTCCTGCCACTTGCGCGTCTGCAACCTGCCCTCGACGTAGACCTGCCGGCCTTTCTTCAGGTACTCGCCGGCGATCTCCGCTTGTCGCCCGAAAAAGACGACGGTGTGCCATTCGGTGCGCTCCTGCTTCTCGCCGTTCTTGTCTTTCCAGGTATCGGTCGTCGCGACCCGGATATTAGTCACGGCGTCGCCGCCAGTCGTATAGCGCGTCTCCGGATCCCGGCCGAGGTTGCCGACCAGAATCACCTTGTTCACGGATGCCATCGGAGTTCTCCCAACGAGTCGATTGCTCGATTGTAGGCCGTGCGCGCCGCGGAAAATTCGGCCGTATGGCCTAAGAGCGCGGGACCGGGCGCAAAAGTCCGGACCCGGGAGCTCTTCGAACGAGCGATCGAAAAGGAGTATATTAGCAGGTTGGCCTTCGCCTCTGTTTGCACATGGAATACATCCGCATTCGCGGCGCACGCACGCATAACCTCAAGAATATCAATCTCGATCTGCCGCGGCATCGGCTGATCGTCATCACCGGGCTCTCCGGCTCGGGCAAGAGCTCCTTGGCTTTCGACACGCTCTACGCCGAAGGGCAAAGGCGCTACGTCGAATCGCTGTCGGCGTACGCTCGGCAGTTTCTGCAGCTGATGGAAAAGCCCGACGTCGATCTGATCGAGGGACTCTCGCCGGCGATCTCCATTGAGCAGAAGGCGACTTCGCACAATCCACGCTCGACCGTGGGCACGGTCACCGAGATCCATGATTACCTGCGCCTGCTCTACGCGCGCGTCGGCGAGCCCTATTGCCCGAACCATCCCGAGCAGAAGCTCGCGGCAATGACCATCTCGCAGATGGTCGACGCGGTGCTGATGCTGCCCGAAGAATCCAAGCTGATGATCCTTGCACCGGCGATCGTCAATCGCAAGGGTGAGCAGCTCGATCTCCTGCTCGAGCTGCGGGCCAAGGGCTTCGTACGCGTGCGCGTCGACGGCAAGGTGTACGAGATCGACGCCGTGCCCAAGCTCGCGAAGAACAGCAAGCACACGGTCGAAGTCGTAGTCGACCGCCTGCGCGTGCGCCCCGACTTGAAGCAGCGGCTGGCGGAATCCTTCGAGACCGCGCTCCGCAACGGCGACGGCCGGGCGCTCGCCGCCGACATGGACACCGGCGAGGAGCATCTGTTCTCGGCCAAGTTCGCGTGTCCGATCTGCAGCTACTCGTTGCCGGAGCTCGAGCCGCGGCTGTTCTCGTTCAACAACCCGATGGGTGCCTGCCCGCGCTGCGACGGCTTGGGCTCGATCAGTTTCTTCGATCCGAAACGCGTGGTCGGATTTCCGCAGCTGTCGCTCGCATCCGGCGCGATCAAGGGCTGGGATCGCCGCAATCAGTTTTACTTCCAGATGCTGCAGAGCTTGGGGAAGCATTACGGCTTCGACCTCGAGCGGCCGTTCGACCGCCTGCCCGAGCGCGTGCAGCAGATGATTCTTTACGGAAGCGACAAGGAGAAAATCGCCTTCCAGTACCTCTCGGACCGCGGCAAGCCGATGCTGCGCGAACACGCCTTCGAGGGCATCATCCCCAATCTCGAGCGCCGTTATCGCGAGACCGATTCGATCATGGTCCGCGAGGAGCTGGCGAAGTATCTCAATTCCAAGCCGTGTCCGGAATGCGACGGGACGCGGCTGCGGCGCGAGGCGCGCCACGTCAAGGTAGGACCGCCGGGGAACGAGCGGGCGATCTACGAAGTGAGCAATTGGCCGCTCAAGGAAACCGGCGAGTTCTTCCGGGACTTGAAGCTCGAAGGTCAGCGGCAGGCAATCGCCGACAAGATCGTCAAGGAGATCGTCAACCGGCTGCAGTTCCTCAACAACGTGGGGCTCGACTATCTCGCGCTCGACCGGTCGGCGGAGACGCTTTCAGGGGGAGAGGCGCAGCGCATCCGGCTTGCGTCGCAGATCGGGTCGGGATTGACCGGCGTGATGTACGTGCTCGACGAGCCGTCGATCGGTCTACATCAGCGCGACAACGACCGGCTGCTGACCACACTCAAGCATTTGCGCGACCTCGGCAACAGCGTGATCGTCGTCGAGCATGACACCGATGCGATCCTGTCGGCCGATCACGTCGTCGATATGGGGCCCGGCGCCGGTGAGCACGGAGGACAGATCGTCGCGCAAGGCACGCCCGAGGACATCCGCCGCGCGGCGCATTCGCTTACCGGGCAGTATCTCGCGGGACATCGCCAGATCCCGATCCCGGCGCACCGCCACCGGATCGATACCGGCCGCTGCCTGACGATCACGGGGGCGACGGGAAACAATCTCAAAGGCATCACGCTCAGGCTGCCCGTGGGCCTTTTCGTGTGCGTGACCGGAGTCTCCGGCTCGGGCAAGTCGACGCTCATCAACGACACGCTCTACAACGCCGTGGCGCGGCATCTTTACGGCAGCACGGCCGAGCCCGCCCCGCACGAGGAATTATTGGGGCTCGAGCACTACGACAAGGCGATCAGCGTCGACCAGAGCCCGATCGGCCGCACGCCGCGGTCGAATCCGGCGACGTACACGGGATTGTTCACGCCGATCCGCGAGCTTTTCGCGCAGGTCAAGGAAGCGCGCGAGCGCGGCTATGGGCCCGGGCGTTTCTCGTTCAACGTCAAGGGCGGGCGCTGCGAAGCATGTCAAGGCGACGGGCTGATCAAGGTCGAGATGCACTTCCTCCCCGATGTCTACGTGCCCTGCGACGTCTGCCACGGCCAGCGCTATAACCGCGAAACGCTCGAGATCCAGTACAAGCGCCGCAACATTCACGAAGTGCTGTCGATGACCGTAGAGCAGGCGTATGCCTTCTTCGAGCCGGTGCCGGTCGTCGCGCGGAAGCTCTCGACCCTGCTCGACGTCGGGCTGGGATACATCACGCTCGGCCAGTCGGCGACGACGCTCTCCGGAGGCGAGGCGCAGCGCGTCAAGCTCGCGCTCGAACTTTCCAAGCGCGACACGGGGCGCACTCTTTATATCCTCGACGAGCCCACCACCGGGCTACACTTCCACGACATCGAGCTCCTGCTCACGGTCTTGCACCGCCTGCGCGATCACGGCAATACCGTCGTCGTCATCGAGCACAACCTCGACGTCGTCAAGACGGCCGACTGGATCATCGACATGGGGCCGGAAGGCGGCGCCGGCGGCGGGCGGATCATCGCGGAAGGCCCCCCGGAGGAAATCGTGAAGGCGGCAGCGAGCTATACCGCGCGCCATCTCAAGCCGGTGCTCGAGCGCCACGCCAGGCGCGGCGTCGTGACACCCGTGCAAACGCGCGCGAACGGGCGCGGCAAGAAAGCCGCGGCCGACTTGCTCGGCTAGAAACAAGGGTTCTTCGCCGGTCTGCGCGACGATCGGCACTTGCTCAGCGGCGAATGCCTGTCGTCCTTCGCCGGTCTGCGCGGCGATCGGCACGTGCTCAGCGGCGAATGCCCTTCCGGCGCCCGGAGGCCGCAAGCGCCGGCCTGCGGGTGCCCGGCGCGGCTGCGGTCGTCAACCCACGACTTCCTTGCCGCGCCACCCGCGACGGCCGGCGCGGCTAACGGGCGCCTGCCAGGCATTCGCCGCTTCGAAGGCGCGCGGTACGAAGCAATCGGCGCGACGTTGCGAGACGGCGAGCCGCTTGGACGCCGGCGCGTTGCGGCGCAGTCGTCGTAAGCGGGTGGCTCGTGCGCGGCTACTCGTGTGTTGAGTGGCCGCCGCGAGCCGGGTTACCCGCTCGACGACGCGCCTTGCGCTGCTCGCGCCAAGTCACAGCGGCTCGCCGCCATCACCCGACGATCTCGCTTGCTGGTTCCAGACATTCGCCGAAGAGGCGCAAAAAAGCGCGGCCGCAGCCGCGCTTTTTCTTGCTGCTGCAGTTACTGAATCGTGATCTGCTTCGCGCTGACCTTGACGATCTTCGGCAGCGTCAGTTGCAGCACGCCGTCGACATGCTTCGCCTGGGCCGCGTTCGCATCGACTGCTTCCGGCAGGCGGATCGCACGGCTCGCCTTACCGAAGCTGCGC
>DASXQW010000287.1:0-1891 GCA_036506975.1 Casimicrobiaceae bacterium
GCCTAACGTATCACGCGTTCAGCCGCGAGCGGCCACCGCGCGCCAGCGGCAGCGCGGCACGGCCGCTGCCGCCGATTGAAGAATACGCGATTTGCGCGGCCGTGCCGCCGTGCAACTTGAAAATGACGTAGGCGGCTCGGCCGCCGGGCCAACGAACGGCCGCCCGTCGGCTGCTACGCGGAGTTGGGCGGCACCTTCCGCATGCGGTGGCGATCGATGCAAGGGCGACTCTTCTGCCGACTTGATGCCCGAGATGTCCTATGGTGCCCGAATAAGAGGAGCGATGCCACGAAAATTGAGAAGTATCCGAACGAGGGCGGCAACCGCGAAGACTGTGCAGATCTCAAAGCCGCACGCGCGAACCCAGAATGAAATACTACGTTTTGAACGGAGAAGCAGGACGTCGGCAAATCCGAGCAACGGCAGAGCGCAGAGAATGATTGTGAAGCGATACGAGATTCCGGATAGCGGCAACAGCGTGCCGACAGCTCCACCTACGAAGACGAGTGCCGCCGTCCAAGTCAGTTTACGGAAACGAGACAGACCAGACTTGAGAAACAACCGTAGGCCGGCGATCCACAAACTCGCACATGCGACGAGGACTGCTGCCCAGAGGATCGATTGTCGGGACACTGCTAACGCTGGCTTGAGTTGCTCATGTTGCGTACGCCCAACGTATCACGCGTTCAGCTGCGAGGGGCCACCACGAGCCAGCAGCAGAGCGGGACGGCGGCTGCCGCCGATTTTCGAATGCGCGATCTGCAGCCGCCGTGACGCCGCGCGGCCGCGCTGAGCCAGGCGGCTCGGCCGCCGGACCAGCGAACGGCCGCTCGCCGGCTGCTACGCGGAGTTGGGCTGCGCGCTCGGGTCCTTCCACGCTCATCCCGCTTTGCGACGGAGGTGGAGCGCCTGCACGCCGGACTTGAACCGCTGCGTCGATAGGAGCTCGAGATGCCGCGCACTCGACAGGCCATGAAACAACGTCGGCCCGCGGCCACTGATGATGGGATGAACGACGATGCGGTACTCGTCGATGAGCCCCAACTCCTCGAGCGCAGCCGCGAGCTTGGGCGCTCCGACGAGGACACCCCGCTCGGTCTTCGCTTTCAGCGCCGAGATCGCCTCGCGAAGGTCACCCTCCACCTTGATCGTGTTCTGCCACGGAAAGTCGCTCCGCGAGCCCGACACGACGTACTTCGCCTTCGCCTCGAGCTTCTGTGCCCACTCGCGCATCGCGCGCGGCGCCTTTTCGTCGCGTGCCACCGCGGGCCAGGCTCCCTCCATCAGCTCGTAGGTGTTGCGCCCGAAGAGCATCGCCCCGCTCTGATCCATGAGCTGCGTCCAATAGTCGTGCAGCTCGTCGTCCACGATCCCCTGGGTGTGATCGATGCACCCGTCCAAAGTCACGTTGAGACCGAAGGTGAGGAGGCCCATGGCGTGGGAGTCTACGAAAAGCGCGCCCTGCGCGCAGCAGCCCGAGCCATCGACGCAATGCCCCATCCCCGGTAGGTATCGGCGCGCAGAAACTCGACACCATCGAATCGCATCCCGCCCGGCTGCGCGAGGACGCGCAGCAACCAGACATGATCGCCGCGATCCCCCTTCGCCACTGCGCACTGCGCGCAACAACCCGATGCCTCCGACGCAATCCCCCTCGCTATTGCGCACCGTGCGCAGAAACTCGACACCATCCAATCCATCACCCGGATCTGCTGCGCACTGCGCGCAGAAACCAGACCCCATCGCGGGCCATACTCCGCGATTCGTCGAACCGATACGCACATTCGACTCACCGTTCGTCAGCCCAACGGACCACGCGTTCAGCCGCGCGGCCCCTTCACGTGTCAGCATACCTGACCCGTGCCATCCAGAAAGCACGAGGCGCTTCAGC
>DASXQW010000288.1:0-1519 GCA_036506975.1 Casimicrobiaceae bacterium
TCTGCTCATCCAGTCCATTGTTGTTTCCTCCACGACAACCCATCATTAGCGGTCCGCCGATGATGCGGGCGATTTGCTCTGCACTGCATCGTTCAGCCAGTTTTCCTGTTTGCCTTATCGAGTGCCTGCTCGACATTGCCCCCGGCCCTCTGCACCTTGCCTGCCACCTGCTTCGCAACGCCTTTCGCCTGCTGCGTTTCGTTACCAGTCAGTTCTCCAACCTTTTGTTGGACTTTGCCTGCAACGTTCTTGGCAGCGCCTTTCATTTGATTGCGGTTCATGGTGTACCCCTTAAACGCGGCTCATGCACGTAGCCGACCATACTGCGATTCCCAGGAACCGCCTATCGGCGTAAGTCTGAATGTGCTGTAGGACTGCGCGGTAAGTCGTCAGGGCGGCACGCAGGCGTCAAGGCTTTGGTAGGGCCGAATTCATTCGGCCGTGGCGGTCATTGCTACGCCGCGTGCGGATAAATTCGGACCTACGAAGTTTCCGCTGCCGCGCTAGCGCCGCAGCCCCGACGCGCGATCGAAGAGGTGGAGCGCGGATTCTTCGAACCCGAGATGGACGGTGTCGCCCTCGCGCAGCTCGGGGCGATGCTGCATCCGGACCTTGACGAGATGCTGCTCGACCTGGACATCGACGATGCTGCTCTCGCCCAGATCCTCGACCAGGTAGACGCGGCCCGGGATGCCGCGATCGGCGATCTCGAGCGCACCCGGACGCAGGCCGGCCGTGACGAGCCCATCCGCGCCGAGGGGGCCCGCGAACGCAAGCTCGGCCGCGGCCACCATCAGCTTGCCGTCGCGCACCTCGGCCTCCAGGAGGTTCATCGGCGGACTGCCGATGAACGCCGCAACCGACGTCGACGCAGGCCGCTCGAAGATGTCGTGCGGGGTGCCCACCTGCGCGATGCGGCCTTCCATGAACACGGCGATACGGTCGGCCATCGTCATCGCCTCTTCCTGATCGTGCGTCACGTATACGGTGGTGATGCCGAGGGCGCGCTGCAGCTTGCGCAGCTCGACCCGCGTTTCGGCGCGCAGCTTGGCATCGAGATTCGACAGCGGCTCGTCCAGCAGGAAAAGCCGGGGCTTGCGCACGATGGCGCGGGCAAGCGCACAGCGCTGCTGCTGGCCGCCTGAGAGCTGTCCGGGACGCCGTTCGAGCAGATGATCGATGCGGACCTTTGCCGCCGCTTCGCGCACCGCGGCATCGATCTCGGCACCGGGTGTCGCAACCATGCGCAGGGGAAAGGCGATGTTCTCGTAGACGCTCATGTGCGGATACAGCGCGTAGCTCTGGAACACCATGGCCACGTCGCGCTCCCCGGGCTGCCGCTGCGTGACGTCGACGCCCTCCATGATCACGCGCCCCGCGTCGTGCGGCTCGAGGCCGGCGAGAATGCGCAGCGTCGTGGTCTTGCCCGAGCCCGACGGCCCCAGCAGGGCGAAGAACTCGCCCGGCGCGATCGCCAGATCGACGCCGTGCAGCACGGTCACGGCGCCGTGCCGCTTGA
>DASXQW010000289.1:0-1514 GCA_036506975.1 Casimicrobiaceae bacterium
GGCGACAAGATCCGAGAAATTTTCGACAACCGCGATGTGACCATCGGCCTCTACGATGCCACCACCGATCTGGTTCGCTATCCCTACGTTTGCGAAGAAGGGAAACGACTCACAATCGTCGACAGTGATCCGCTCGGCGACAAGGGATTTTCGGCTCATGTCATCCATACCCGGGAGACGCTGGTCGTCAACGAGAACATGCCGGAAGCGGTGGCCAGGTACGGCAGCTACATCCTGCCTGGCACGCAAATGGAGAAATCGCTGGTCAGGGTTCCCCTGATTGCCGGCGACCAGGTGCGCGGATTCATCAATCTCACCGACATGGAGCACGAGCACGCTTTCAGCGATTCGGACGTGCGGTTGCTCCAGACGCTCGCCAACAGCATGAGCGTCGCGTTGGAGAACGCCCGGCTCTTCGACGAGACGCAGCGGCTGCTCAAGGAAACCGAGCAGCGCAACGCCGAGCTCGCCATCATCAACAGCGTGCAAGCCGCGCTTGCGGCGGAGCTCAACATTCAGGGCATCTATGACGCGGTCGGCGACAAGGTTCGCGATATCTTCAAAAAGGCCGATTTCGGCATACGCATCTACGAGCCCGAAACGGGGATGGTGCATTACCCATACACGTACGAAAACGGCAAACGGCTCGAGATCAACTCGGCTCCGTTGCTCGCTCGTGGATTCGCGGCGCACGTCCTGCGCACTCGCGAGACCGTGGTCGTGAACGAGAACATGGCACAAGCAGTCGAGAAGTACGGTTCCACGCTGTTGCCGGGCACGCAAATGGAGAAATCACTGGTCATGGTGCCGATGGTGGCGGGCGACCAGGCGCGCGGAATCATTCGCCTCATGGACATGAACCACGAGCACGCCTTCAGCGACTCCGACGTGCGCCTGCTGCAGACGCTCGCCAACAGCATGAGCGTCGCGTTTGAAAATGCGCGGCTCTTCGACGAGACGCAGCGGCTCTTGAAAGAGACCGAGCAGCGTGCCGCCGAGCTGACAGTGATCAACAGGATCCAGGAAGGGATGTCGGCGAAGCTCGAGTTCCTGGCGATCATTGATCTCGTCGGCGACAGGCTGCGCGAGGTGTTCAAGACCGGAGACTTAAGCATCCGCTGGTACGACCCGAAGGACGACGTCCTCCACTTCCTGTACGAGTATAGGCATGGCGAGCGGATCAACACGCCGCCGATCAAGCCTAGCCCCGGCGGCATGTGGTTGAAGCTCTTGAAGTCGCGGCGACCCATCGTCGCGCATTCGCGAGCCGACGCCCGCGCTCAGGGCATGACGACCCTTCCCGGAACCCAGGAGAGTCATTCATCGGTCTTCGTACCTATCCTCACCAGCGATCGCGCGCTCGGCATGATCGCGATGGAGAACTACGAGCGCGAAAACGCTTACGGCGAGGCCGAGGTCCGGCTCCTCTCTACTGTCGCCGCCAGCATGGGTGTCGCGCTTGAGAACGCCCGCCTCTTCGACGAAACGCAGCGCCTGTTCAAGGAGAGTGAGCA
>DASXQW010000290.1:0-45280 GCA_036506975.1 Casimicrobiaceae bacterium
GCCGAAATCGTGAAAGGCCAGATCTGCGGCTTCGGCGTCGACAGCTACCTCCTCGGACTCCGGGCGGCGGTCTCGGCAACGGGAAAGGTCAAAAAGCGCTGACGCGGAGCGATGCCGCGTCACAGCGTATGGCTACGACACGCGCCTCATTTCTGGTCGATGCGTACCGTGGGCTGCCACGGTTCGTCTGGCGGATTCAGGACATACGACTCGCATCGGTGCAGGTAGAACCGCGATGGACCGTCTTCCGGAAGCACGTCGAGAATTTCCGAGAACCTGCTCGCTGCGTCGCGCCATTGACGCCTACGGTAAGCCTCCAGCGCATCGGCGAATTTTTGATATACCAATGTCACTTGCGGATTCGCGTCCTGCTTGCGGCCACCCAGCTCGACAACGCGCACAGCCGTAGATTTGCCGACAAGCAAGAAGCTGCCCACCGGTCGCGTCAGGAACTCTTCCAGTCCATCGACCGTTTCTTCTGAGGCAAGAATTCGCGTGCCCAGATATTTACTGAGACCCTGTATGCGGGTCGCAGTATTCACCATATCTCCCACGGCTTGATATTCATAGTGATGAGAGGCTCCGATGCTGCCCAGGAACATCTGTCCCGAATGCAGCCCGAAACGCGTTGGCAACGCTGGCCTCTCGGCGACGGCCTGATTGAACCGCTCCAACGCTGCAACGATGTCGAGCGCGGCCTGGCACGCCTGCCTCCTTACTGATGTCTGCGCCGACGACGCAGCCCAGATCGCGAGCATCGCATCGCCGACCACCTCGCTCACGACACCACCCAGCCGCTCAACCGGCTTGAACAGCTCCGCGTAGTACTGGTTCATCAGCTGGCCGAGGTCTTGTGGACTCATCGTCTCGGCGAGCGTGGTGTACTTCTCCACGTCGGTCGCCAGGCAGGCGCCATACACGAGCTGATCCGCCGAGCTGATAGGGCCCACGTTTTCGACCAGTTGATCGACGATCTTGTCGGGCAGGAAGTACCCGAACGCCTGCTTGATGAGCCTGCGCTCGCGTCTCGCGTCACGATAGTTGAGCCATACTCCGCCGAACAACGCCGCCGGTGCTTGCAGGCACAGCGGTACGACCAACGGCAGCCAAAGGCCCGCCACTGAAAACTGGCGAAGGGCTACGCACAGATACGCCGACGCTAGAACCAGGACGAGCGCGGCGGCCCCGACTGGACGAAGGATCCTGCAGGCCGCACCCAGCGTGATTCCCCATAGAGCGACAAATCCGAGCTGCATGGGAAACGGGATCGGTCGCACCGGTCGATCGTTCAATAGATTGGCAAATGCAGTCGCGGCGATCTCGACGCCGCTGATGTTGAGACCGCTAGGCTGCGAGAACACCGTTTCGTAGTCGTCCCGTATGCGGTCCTGCTCGGGTTGCGACAACGCGGAGAACCCGACAAACACTGCCTTGCCTTCGAGATTGTTGACCGAGTTGACTTTCGGATCGCCATCACGGGGTTTCAGAACCTCGTCATAGGGCACGGTCGCTATGCTGCGGGGCGGCCCATAAAAGTTTAGATAGGCTACCTCGCCGCTGCGATACAGGTTCAGAAGCGATTGAAGGAGGCGTTTCTTTTCCGGCGTCAGATCCTGGTCGCTCGCGTTTTTGAGCTCCCTTGACATCCGCTCTCCGATTTGCGGATCACTTAGAAACATGTTCCGCAGCGTGGTGATGGTGCCTCCAGCATCATCGGACGTGACCAGGGCCCTTGCAGTTGCAGGCGGCGCTATCGTGAGAGAGGGAGCGACCCTGCGCAGCAAACCGAGAAAATCGCCATAGACATCGAACGCGTAAATCTGGAACGCGATCACCGGCAACGTTGGACTGTCTCCGGCGCTGGTCTTGAAGGTCCAGAACGTGTTCACCCTGGCCTCTTTTGGCAGGGGAAATGGGGCGTGCGCAAACGCCACTTGCTCGAGAATTGGAATGGGCGCCAAAACCCTCTCGATCTGGATTTCACCGATCTTCGGGCCTGAGTCATTCGTCTGCCCAGTCGTTTCCTTTCGCAGAGAGTCGGTCAACACGACATTTGCCGCCCGCTGGATCGCCGCGGCGAACTCCACGTCATGTTGCGGCGTTCGGCTTGGAGTGTCGAAGGTAAGATCGAAGCAAATCACGCGGGCGCCGGCTCGCGCCAGGCGTTCGACGAGTCGAGCGTGCAGATCGCGAGGCCACTCGCTGGGCTTGCTTGGCAGGCCAAGTTTCTGAGCGGATTGCTCGTCGATCGCGACGACGACGACTTCGGGAGGCGCCTGGACGGCGCCCCGCAGATGGAACAACCAGTTGAGCTCGAAGTCCTCCTCGATTTGTGACACGCGCGGCAGGGAAGTCGCCAAGCTTCCCAGCAGACCGATCACTAGCCCCAGAGCTAGCCCCTTGAGTGGGCGGCGCATGCGCGGACCTATCGTCGATCGGAGGAGAAACCTTCTTCCGCCGCGTGCGACACCCTTCGAGCTGCCAGGAAGGCGATGCCAAGATAACGGATACGCACTGCCTGATTCTCCCATAATCTCCACGCGCGACCACGTTCGGAGAAAGTCCGGCGATTTTGCCTTGCGTCTTTATGCTTCTTGCGCCGAGCGTCAACAAACCCCGCCGAGAGCTCTGACTGGCGCCAAAAGGCCATTGAGCAATCGCTCCACGGTTTGCATTCGTGGTGCCTTTTGTTTCTTTGTTGTCGAGCTCGGCGCTTGGTCAAGGGCCGTTTGGCACCGTCGTGCTTGAACCAAACTGGCGCAAGCATCAAGCCATGCTCCGCCGCGGCGAACACCTGACACCATTTTTGAGGGACTGAAGGCGTATGGCCCAAGGCGATTGGCGGGGGCAGGTCACTGCCTCCTGTCGGGACAAGGTCACGTTTGGCCATTGCATTCGAGCGCCGATTCTTGTTTACTACGTATTGTTAATCGTATAGTGCGCAACGGGTTACTGAAACTTGTCCGTCACTTCAAGGGGAGCGGCATGTTACGGACGCACCTGCGGCGCCAAGCTTTGGGTAACGGTGTCTGTGCTATTCGAGACACTGTTCGGCCGCGTCGGGCGGTTTCGCCCGGAGTAAGGCGCTCGTCGCAAGATTCCACCCAACGCTGCGGCATTTCGACGAGAGCTGTCAGCCCATGCGGCCTGGCGATCATGGTCGTCGTATTGACTTCGATGTCCAGCGTCCAAGCGGCGGAACCTTGTACGCCGGCGATTGCCAAGGTGGTGTCGATACAGGGACGTGTCGAACTGCGTCGTTCCCCGGCCGGTAGAACACAGCAGAGTGCCTGGCAAGCGGCGGAGTTGAACGTCGCACTTTGCGCCGGCGACACGGTCCGTACTCACGAGCGGAGTCGCGCCGCGCTCTTGCTCAGCAACGAGACCACGCTTCGACTCGATCAGCGAACTACCCTGACGCTTGCCGCGACGGAACAGGACAAGGCCTCCTTGATGAGCTTGTTCGCGGGAGCGCTCCACGTCATTACGCGTAGCTCAAGGCCGTTCAGGGTCACAACACCTTTCGTCAATGCAAACGTCGAAGGAACCGAATTCCTTGTGGCTGTCGGTGAGGAGAGCGCCAGCGTCGCAGTCTATGAGGGACGGGTCCGGGCGGACAACGAGCGAGGTAGCGTCGCCGTCAGCAGCGGCGAGCGGGCGGTCGCGGCAAAAGATTCCGCGCCCAGAAAAGAAGTCGTGGTTCGCCCGAGGGACGCGATCCAGTGGACGCTGTACTTTCCGACCGTATTCGACTATCGCCTGGGAGTCGGAATTACGGGGACTCCCGGGGAATCGGCGTTGCAGGAATCGATTGACCTCTATCGCAAAGGCAAGCCGGCTGACGCCATTGCCCGCCTCGAGAACGTACCCGAAGGCTCGCGCAATACCCGGTTCTTGATCTACCGTGCCGGGCTCCTGCTCCTGGTGGGACGCCTGGATGAGGCCAAGCCGGATATCGAGCGCGCGCTGGCGCTCGACGCTCGCAACGGTGATGCATACTCGCTCCGGGCCGTCGTTGCGGTGGTTGAGAACGACAAGGATTTGGCGCTGAGCCTCGCCAATAAGGCGGTGGAACTCGATCCAGCCTCGCCTGCGGCCTGGATTGCGCTCTCCTACGCACAGCAGGCTCAGTTCAAGATCGAGCAAGCTCTGGCAAGCGTCCGGAAAGCCGTTGCTCTGGATCCACAGAATGCGCTTGCGTGGGCGAGATTGGCCGAGCTCGAGCTGTCGACCGGCAGCCTGGATCGGGCTTTGGACGCCGCAAAACACGCGGTCCAATTGAATCCGGAGCTCGCCAAAACGCAAACCGTGCTGGGTTTCGCGTACCTCACGCGCATCGACACCCCGGCAGCCAAAGCGTCATTCGAGAAGGCGATCGAGCTCGACGATGCCGATCCCTTGCCGCGATTGGGTTTGGGCTTGGCCAAGATTCGCGACGGAGACCTTGAAGCGGGCCGGCAGGAAATCGAAATCGCTACCAGCCTCGATCCCGGAACATCCTTGATCCGCAGTTATCTCGGCAAGGCTTACTACGAAGAAAAGCGCAACAAGCTTGCAGGCACCCAGTTCGACTTGGCGAAGCGCCTCGATCCGAACGATCCCACCGCGTGGTTCTATGATGCCATTCGAAAGCAGACCGAAAATCGTTCGGTGGACGCGCTCGTGGATCTGGAGAAGTCGATTGCGCTCAACGACAACAGGGCGGTCAATCGATCCCGGCTTCTGTTGGACGAAGATCGCGCAACCCGCAGCACCGGGTTGGCGCGAATCTATCAGGAGCTGGGGTTCGAACAACTGGCGGTAACCGAAGGCGCCAAGGCCTTGGCCACCGACCCCGGCAATTACTCGGCGCATCTCTTTCTTGCCGACGCGTACTCGACCTTGCCACGTCATGAAATTGCGAGGGAAAGCGAACAACTCCAGTTCCTGCTGAGACAGCCGGAAATCCTTGCACCGGTATCGCCGCTGCGCGCCCAGGATACGTTTACATCATCCTTGCCGCGGGCCGGAATCATTCGGGGAGTCGGTCCGATCCAGCCGGCCTTCAACGAATTCAACTCCCTGTTCGACCGCAACAAGCTCTCCCTCTTCGTCGATGGTCTTGGAGGACAGCGGGGCACCGGCGGAGACCAGGTCATCGTGTCAGGGATTCGCGATGGCTTGTCGTTCAACGTGGGACAGGCCCATTTCGAGACGGACGGATTTGGCGAGAATCAGGACTTTCGGCAGGATGCGTACATCGGCATTGTTCAGGCCCGATTAGGCCCGGGCACCAGCGTTCAAGCAGAGGTTCGGCATACCGAGACCGAGCGAGGAGATTTTTTCAGCCCGTTCGATCCAAGCGCCATTGCTCCGGTGAGGCTGAACGGTCGGGTACAAAGCGGTCGGATTGGCGCCAACCATAGCCTGGGCTCGTCATCGGACTTGCTTTTCTCTGCTGTTTACCAGACCCGAGACCTGGACCTGACTTTTCCCAGCTTCGATAATGCGCGGACGACACTGAAAGACCGATCCTATTCCGGCGAGTTGCAGTGGTATTACCGGAGCAGACCGTTTTACGTCGTTGCCGGGGGCGGTTATCTAAAGGGTAGCGAGGAATTCGTCGGCATTCTCAAGCAGGACATTTCCGCTCACAACGTATACGTCTATGGAGAGCTTGAGGCGGAAAGCCTGGGTCTGAAACTGCAGGGCGGATTGTCTGCGAATTCACTTGACGAGAGTCCCCTCCGAAAGACAAGGACCGATCCGAAGCTCGGGCTGATCTGGGCACCGACGGCTGATACAACGGTCAGAGCAGCGGCCATGCGCGCGCTCAAACGGCCTCTCATCGCAAATCAAACGCTCGAGCCCACGCAAATGGCAGGATTCAATCAGTTCTTCGATCTTCCGGATGGGACGGAAGACTCGAGGTACGGCGTTGCGCTCGATCAGAGAGTCCTCCGAAATGGTCACGTCGGATTCGACCTCAGTCGAAGCAAGATGAAAGTTCCGGTGTTGTCCACGGATTCAGTGACTGAATTCGATTGGAGAGAGCGAACGGCCAAAGCCTACGTTTACTGGGCCCTGCCAAGAAATCAAGAGAGGGCCGGCATATCAAGTTGTTCGGCAGCCATCGCTGTGCAGTATGAGTTCGACAAGATGACCCGTCCCGAAGAGCTGCCCGGGGACGAGGGCATCGTCAGCCTCGATACGCGACTCCTGCCGATCCGGTTGACGCTTTTCCCGGCCGAGCAGCTCGCGTTGCAGCTTACTTCGACCTACGTCAGGCAGACGGGTCGACTGCAGGTCGGCACAGGTTTCGACTCCTTCGACGTGAATCAGCGGTTCTGGGTCACCGATTTTTCGGTCAACTACCGCATCCTTGCCCCGCGCGGAATCGTTGCGCTGGGCGTGAGCAATCTTTTCGATCGCAAAGTGGACGGCTTCCAGGAGCTCGACAAGAGTAACCCGAGATTCGCGCTCGGTCGGTTGGCGTTTGTCAGGGTTACGTTGCAGTTTTGAGATAGCGACATGCACCGCGGGGTATGGGTGAACGACGCTGCATTTCCATCACAGAAAGGAAAACGACAATGACCTACAAGATAAATGGCGTGGTGTTGCTTGCTGGCTTGGCGGCTCTGCTTTCAGGTTGCGCGATCATGAATCCCCCACCGCCGTCTCGGGGCCCGAACCAGTTTGTCGTGATCGTCAGGGGCGAGCAGGGGCCTGTAAACGCCTTCAGAGATTACGTTGAACCACGGCTCCAGAGCAGGAGCCCTCGGGATTGCGACAGGAAGGTGCCGTCGAGCACAGGCGAAAGCCCGGGCGCAACCAGCGGCCTGATCGGCGAGCAGCTCGTCTATGAGTGCGCTGCGCAAACCCGCGCGCAAAGCGGCTCCCTTCTCGAAATTTTCGCTACAGCCTATGGGAACAGCATCGCCAGTCTCCTGGAGATGAAGATCACTACCAGCGGGGCATGCGTCGCCAGGAGTTGCTACGGTGGTCCGCTGCGTTACTGGCAGCAGACTCCGCCGTGCATGTACGTGTGCTAGGGGAATCTGTGTACGGTCCCGGTCAGTGGCGGAACCAGGCCAGGCCGAAACTCGGCTCGCCGTCGCTCGCAACCCATCCAACAGGGATGTACCCGTATTTGCCGCCATGATCGAGGCTGAAGCCTCGGAAGAGCCGGAATAAGCCAGGGAGCGAAGGCGTGCCGGGAAATCGGCATCATTGGATCACCTCATCCGCGCGCAGCAGCAGCGTTTTTGGGATGGTGATTCCGAGTGCCTTCGCGGTCTTCAGGTTGATCCCCAGCTCGAATTTCGTCGGCTGCTCGATTGGGAGATCGGCAGGTCTTGCTCCGCGAAGGATCTTGTCGATAAAGGCAGCGTGACGGTAATTTAGTTCTGCCAGGCTGACGGCATAAGACAGCAATCCGCCAGCCTCCAGCATGTCGCGTCCCTCGACCAAGGTCGGCAGCGCGTGCCTCAGCGCAGCGCTCATGATAGGGGCCCGGTTCGCTCTGAAAAGGCTATCGGCGGCCACCACCAGCACCTGCGCTCGCCGTCTGGCCATTTCGGCAAGCGCATTCTCCAGCTCGTTTGCAGCGGCGACCTCGACGTTGATCGTCTGCATGCCAAGCGAGCGGTACAGCGGCTCGTTCTCTTTGCGCTTGACGCGAAAGATGGGGTTGGTCGAATTCTCCAGTACGCCGACGCGCTGTGCGGTCGGCAACAGTTCGCGCAGCAACGCGAGACGCTTGGCGTCGAGCTCCGTGGAAACAATCGAATAGCCGGTTACGTTGCCGCCAGGCCGAGCCAGGCTCGCTACGAGACCGGTGCGGACCGGGTCACCAGCGGACCAAATGACGATCGGTATAGTGGTTGTAGCGTTCTTCGCCGCTAGTTTAGCGTCGGTGCCATTAGTTGCGATGAGTTCGACCTTGAGGCGAACGAGCTCCTCTGCGAAGGGTCGGAGGAGCTCGGCTCTGCCGTTTGCGTAGCGTCGTTCGACGAGCAGGTTCTTGCCCTCCACCCAGCCGAGTTCGCGCAAAGGCGCGTATGCCTGCAGGAGCTCGGCAGGCGTCGGCTGCGCACCGGACCCCAAGACTCCGATGCGGCGGACGGTTGTCGCGGTTTTCTCTCTCGCGGCGAGCGGCGCGGCGAGAAAGGGCATACTCCCCGCAGCACGGATAAACGTCCGCCGGTCCATTGTGAAAGGGAAAGTAGGGTCAGGCTCGACTTCCGGATGATAGCGCGGGCACGCCGCGGCAGTACGCTGCAGCGCATGCATCGTCTGCTGCCCTTTTTCGTCCGAGCTGCACCGCAAACGAAAGTCGAGTCTGACCCTACTTTCAAGAACGAATAATCAAGGGGTTGCAGTATCCTGTGCCGGGCTGGTGTTCGATGCCGCCCACACGATGAATTCGGAATTCGGTACCATAGCTGCGAGCGTCGGCAAGGTACTGCACGACATCCCCATGAAGCAAGTTACGAATATCAGTGGAGACTGATAGCGAATGGCACGCGTGCACGAACTTTCGATCGGAGAGATCCGACAGCGCTACCTCGAAAAGGGAGAGCCTGTATCCGCGCACATCCTGACGCGGCTGCAGCGCGATCCGCGGCAGGGGGTGCGCCAGCTCTATGCGGCCTTGAAGAAGCGCTTCGAGCGCGAGCGCGATGAGCGCCTGCGCCTGGAAGCGATGCGACACTTCGAGATGGTTCTGTGGAAGTCCGGCGTGCGCGACATCGCAGGCGTCGATGAAGTGGGCGTGGGCCCGCTCGCCGGTCCGGTGGTGGCCGCCGCGGTGATGTTCCCGCCTGAGACCGAAATCACCGGCGTCGACGACTCCAAGCGGCTCGATCCCGAGACGCGTGCCACGCTTGCCGAGGAGATACGCGCCAAGGCCTCGGGTATCGGCGTGGGCACGGCCTCGGTCGAGGAGATCGATCGCCTCAACATCTATCATGCGGCGCTCCTCGCGATGCAACGCGCGGTCGAGGCGCTGCCGCGGCGCCCTCAGCACGTGCTGGTGGACGCGCGCACCGTGCCCGGCGTCGAGGTCCCGCAGAACACCTTCAACAAGGGCGACGGCATCAACTTCACCATCGCCGCCGCTTCGATCATCGCCAAGACCGAGCGCGATCGCATGATGGAGGCGCTCGATCGCGCATACCCCGGGTATGGCTTCGCGACGCACAAGGGCTACGGCACGCCCGAGCACCGCGAAGCGCTGCTGCGCCTCGGCCCCTCGGCGGTGCATCGAATGTCCTTTCCCGTGATCCACGAGCTGCGCGGCGAATACTCGCCGCTCTTCTACGTGCTCAGGGGCCAGCTCGAAGCGGCGCGGACGCGGACGGCGCTCGATGAGCTCGAAGCCGCGCTGCGGGCGCAAGCCGAAGAGCTTGCCGAGCGCGAGTGCAGGA
Source organism: Casimicrobiaceae bacterium (assembly GCA_036506975.1). Classification (GTDB taxonomy): domain Bacteria; phylum Pseudomonadota; class Gammaproteobacteria; order Burkholderiales; family Casimicrobiaceae; genus PALSA-1003. The sequence goes on from DASXQW010000290.1 coordinate 9,408, forward strand.
AACTGCGGTTGCTGGTAACGCGGCGCTGGAAGCTGATCGGCTAGAAGGCGCGGCATTGTTTGGCTAGCCGGTCGCATCCCGGAGCAGAGCAATCGCCTTCCTGGAAACTCGACGGTCCTTGACACTGTCTGAGGGCCAAATAAGGAAAACCAACTGGCTGACCCGGAGAGCGGCAATGCCCTACAAGGATATTTCGGACTTACCAAAGGCCCAAACGGACCAATACGATCAGCACCAGAAGGAAGCTTTCCTCAAGGCCTTCAATAAGGCCTACGAGGAATACGGCCACGACGAGAGCCGTGCGTTTGCAGTCGCGCACCACGCGGCGAAGCAGGCGGGCAAGAAGGAGCAACGCGAGGCATCGCCGACGCGCTAGCCCATGAATATGTCGGCTGGGGATGATGAGCGGCTCCCCAGTTTCACAAGACGCCGGCCGCTCACAAGGTCTGCTCCCGATGCCGGGTGGGCGGAGGGAATTTGCGCACTCTGCCGGGCCGCCTAGCGCGTACGTTTTTCGATGACGGCTTTGCGTCCCCACAGCCACACATACTGGGCGCCCGATCCAACCACCGTCATGAAGACGACCACGAACACCGTCGGCATCCAGCGACCCGTTTCGATCCAGCCCGCCCCAGACGCCATCACAAGCAGAAGCACCGCAAATTCGATGAAGGTATTGATTTTGGAGAGCCGCGTCGGAGCGATATTCAAACGGCCGCGCATCAGGAGAAAGAAGATCGCGCCTACAACGATGACGATGTCGCGTGCCACGATCGCGACCGCGAGCCAGAGCGGCAGCAGCATTTGCCACGCGAGCAGAACAGTCGCGACCAGCATGCTTAGCTTGTCGGCGACGGGGTCGAGGGTTGCGCCAAAAGTGGATACAAGCTTGAACCGGCGCGCGATATAGCCATCGACGAGGTCGCTCAGCGCGGCGACAAGGAAGATCGGTAGTGCTATTTCGTACGCTTCGTCGGCAAGGTAGTACGCCATTGCCGGAACGAGGCCGAGCCGTATCAGCGTAATGATATTGGGGATATTGAGCATGCGTAGTGCCCGGGCAGCGAAGCGGCGCGGCTGCAGTTTCAAGACCGCTGCTCCGATTCCGCCGCATGCAGCGCGCGCAGCACGAGCGCACGGTACAGGCGGTCCTTGATCGTCGTGGGCCGCGCGAGGTCGAGGCGGGAGAGCGCCTCTTCGTCGTTCGCGGTCGCTTGCGCGGAGAGCAGGGCGCGCATCGCTTGCAGGGCGAGCTGCGGCTTGCGGGTCGACCATTGTTTGAGGCGCGTCAATCCGCGGGCGAGCCGTTGCTCGATCGGTGTGAGATCGGTGCCGAACGGGTATTCTGCGAACAGGCCTTCGGCGCGGAACGGTGCCAGAGCGGCCACTAGCCATTCCGGCCGATTGCGCCGCGCGACTTCGGACGAGGTGAATTCGGCTTCGATCTTGCCGGCCCGCTTCGCTGCGGCAAGCAGCTCCGGTTGAAAGCGGACGTCGGCCAGTGCCATCATCGCCGCGATGCAGTCCCGGTCGGACTTGCCGCGCAAATCCGCCACCCCGTACTCGGTGACGATCACGTCGCGCAGATGCCGCGGAATGGTCGCGTGCGGATAGCTCCACCGGATATTGGAAGTTTGTCCACGGCCGGATTCGAAGGTGCTGTTCAGCACGATGATTGCGCGCGCCTCATCGAGCTCATGGGCCTGCACGAGGAAATCGTGCTGGCCGCCGACGCCGCTGACGATCTTTCCGTCCTCCAGCCCGTCGGAAACGACGTCGCCGAGCAGCGTCGCGAGCATCGCATTGTTGACGAAACGCGCGTGCCGGCGCTGCGCCCGCTTCAACGTTTCGTTCCCGCGGAGGCTGTTGGTGAACGAAACCGCGGTCATCGCGATATCTTCGCTCCCGGCGTCGGCAAGCTCGCGCAATGTCCGGTAAAGCTCCTTGGAGCCGAAGAAAAAAGCCGCATGCATGATCGGGCCGCGCGGCCGTTCTTCTTGCGGGATCGTAGAACCTTCGTCGATGCGAGTCTGCAGCGCCGGGTCGTCGTACACGCGGCGCTTGAGAATCCCGGCACGGTAGAGATCGATGAACCCATCGACCAGCATCTCCGACGACCCGTACAGCCCGCGTGCGAACGGCGAGAGCTCGAGCGCGCTTTCCTGCAGAGGCTCGGGTCGGCTCAGCGCAGACAGCGCGGCGCGAAACGTATCGGGATGCTGGTGGCGCAGGATGAGGCTGTAGGCAATGGCGTCGCCGATCGAGCCGATGCCGATCTGCAGCGTGCCCCCGTCCTTCACCATGCTCGCGACGCGAAGCCCTGCCGCGTAATCGGCCAATGAAACGGCCTGCCGCGGCGGCGCGAACAGCTTGAACTCGCAGTGCTCGCCTTCGAGCACGTAATCGAAGCGATCGGCTGGAACTTCGGCCTCGCCCGTCATGAACGGCAGCTCGCGGTTCACCTGACCGACGATCGCGACTGGCGCACCCGACGCGCGACGGGCTTCCATCCCCGGCAGGATGTCGAGCGTGACATCCGGGTTGCAGCTGAGCGAGAACCTCGCGGAACCCGCAGTTTCCCGCTTGGCGACGAGCTGGGCGACCACGTTGATGCCACGCCGCAGGACCTCCGCGCTGACGTGGCTGTAATTGAGGCTGCTGTAAGCCCGTTGCGCCGGCCCGACATCCAACCAGTCGCCGGGCCGAAAATAGAACTCGGTTATTCTGACGTTTCGGGGCAGACGCCCTTCGCGGAGCGCTGTCGCGTAGGCGAGATCGGGATAGTCGCCAAACAGACGCTCGACGATCGGGTCAAGGAATCGGCGTTGAAGCTCGGCCCCGCTGCGCGGCTTTTCCAGCGTCAGCGCGGTCAGTACCTCGAGCTCGATGCGCGGATCGCCGGCTGCGCGATCGAACAACGCATTGGCGACATGGTTCGCCTTCCCGAGGCCGAGCGGCAACGCGAGCAGGACGCGCCGACCGACGCGCTCGATAATCGCATCCGCGCAAGCGCGCGGCTCGGCAAACCCGACCGGCCGCGATCCCGCCAGCGTAGGAGCATGATTCACCTCTTCACAACCTGCGAACGATCGGCCCGATCTGCTTACGAAAAATCGCGCCGCCGCCGCTCGCAGGATGCCGGACGTATTCGACTGAGGCAGACAAGCTGTCGAGCTGCGACTTCGCCAGCCGGCCGATGGCGACGCACTCGCAGGGGAAGAGATTCAGGAATGCTTCGAGCACGGGCATTCCGGTCGCCAACTCGGCTTTGCTGGGTGTCCGATTGCTCAACAGGCCCGATCGCGGATCGAACGAATGCCACGGGAACGCATTCCACAACACAAAGCGATCCCCAGGTACGCCGAGCTCCAGTAACACGCGCCAGATGACGCTCGCCGTCGGCTCGGCAAAGCCGCGCGGGTTCTTTTGCGGCTTGCTCGTGCGCCGTGGCGAGACGCCGCCAAAGACGTGCCGCGGCTCGATGCCCCCGTCGGTCGCTCCGCCGAGCAGAATGCGCTCCGAGGTCATCGCGATGCCTGTGAAGTGTCCGCCGCGATAGCTGAGCGCCTCGCCGACCAGTGCAAGCCGCGCCTTGCCGATCCGCTCGGAAAAATACGCCCGCAGCTGCTCGCGCCGTATGCGCGGCGCTTGCCGGCTAAGGTCGTTGTCCGCGTCCACCTGCCACCACGGGTTGAAGACCGCGCCGCGTGGCGAATTCTTCAGCAGGCTTAGAAAGCTCGCGATCGATAGGGCCGGCACGATTTCCAGATCGGGGTTGTGTGATCCGGTTGAAATTCACGAAAAGGCGATGCTGCCGCGGTCACCGTGCATTTTGCACGGCCTTGCTGTCCTCCGAGCGCGCCTGGTCCGCTGCGGCGGCGACATAGACGGTCTTGATGTTCACGAATTCCTTGATGCCGTACTCTGACAGCTCGCGGCCGTAGCCGCTTTCCTTCACCCCGCCAAACGGCAGGCGCGGATCCGATCGCACCGATTCGTTGACAAAGACGCAACCGCTCTCAATCAACTCGGCCGCGATGCGCTCGCCGCGCGCCACGTCGCGCGTGATGACCGCGCCGGCCAGCCCGAACACCGAGTCGTTTGCCGTCGCGATCGCTTCCGCCTCGTTCTTGACGGCGATGACCGCTGCGACGGGTCCGAACAGCTCTTCCTCGTAAGCAGGCATTCCCGCGCTCACGTCGGTGAGGACCGTAGGCGGATAGTAGGCGCCGACACCCTCGGGAATCTTTCCGCCGAGAAGACAGCGCGCGCCCTTGCGAAGGCTTGCTGTCACTTGCCGGTGCAATGCGTCGCGCAGGTCAAGCCGGGCGAGCGGACCGATTTCCGTTTCCGGACTCAGCGGATCGCCCATCTTGGCCGCCTTCATCTTTTCCACAAAGCGCCTTTCGAATTCCTGGCGCACCTCGTCGACGACGATGAACCGCTTCGCGGCAATGCAGCTCTGCCCCGAATTGACCAGCCGGCCCTTGGTGCATACCGTCGCAGCGAGGTCGAGATCGGCGTCTTCCAGCACGAGATAGGGATCGCTTCCGCCGAGCTCGAGCACGCTCTTCTTGAGCATCGCCGCGGCTTTGCTTGCCACTTTGCGCCCCGCTGGACCGCTTCCGGTAAGGGTCACGGCGCGTACGAGCGGGTGCTCGATAACCGGCTCGACTTGCGGGCTGCCGATCATCAGCGTTCGAAACAAATTCTCCGGAAAGTCTGCTTCGCGGAAAATCTGCTCGATCGCGAGCGCGCATCCCGGCACGTTCGATGCGTGCTTGAGCACTGCCGCGTTGCCTGCCATCAGCGCCGGCGCGGCAAAACGGAAGACCTGCCAGAACGGAAAGTTCCAAGGCATGACCGCGAGGACGACGCCGATCGCGTTGAAGGTGACGAAGCTGTCGCGGGCTTCGGTCTTCACCGGCTCGCGGGCGAGGAACTTCTCGGCGTTCTCAGCATAGAACTCACAGGCCAGTGCGCATTTCTGCGCTTCGCCTGTACCGTCGCGCACAGGCTTGCCCATTTCCTGTGCCATGAGACGCGCGTAGGCTCCGGCGTTCTTGCGCAGAATCTGTGCGGCGCCTCGCATCCGTCGCGCGCGGTCTTCGAACGAGGTTCTCCGCCAGGCGAGAAATGCTTCATGGGTCTTGCCGACGATAGCGTCGACCGCAGCACGCGACATCTCCGTATAGGACTTGAGCATCTCGCCGGTCGCGGGATTGATCGATTCGATTGCCATGGCGGTACCTCCAATGGGATTCATGCGCAGACGCACGGCGGACAAGAGAGTGAGCGCCGCGATGAGCGAGCTTACCGCCGGATCGCCGGTTGGCGCCACTCGAGCGGCCGCCCGCGCGATGCCGATGGTCTAAGCTGAGATCAAGGTTATCATCGGCCAGCTTGCCGTCGCTAAAACCCGCTCGGAAGCGAGCCAAGAGCACCGACGCCATGGCACGACTCAAACGAGAACTGGGAATGTCCGGCGCCGTCATGATAGGCCTCGGCGCGATGGTGGGGACCGGGGTTTTTGTCAGCATCGGAATCGCCGCGGGCGTGGCGGGTCCGGCGGCAATCTCGGCGACGGCGCTGGCAGCGGGGGTGGCGCTGTGCAATGCATTGAGCAGCGCGCAGCTCGCCGCTGCGCAGCCCGTCAGCGGTGGAACGTATGAGTACGGCTACGTCTATCTCAATCCTTGGCTCGGCTTCACGGCCGGCTGGGTGTTCTTGATCGCCAAATCGGCGTCGGCGGCGACCGCAGCGCTCGGCTTCGGAGGTTATCTTCTGACCCTGCTGGAGGTCGATACTGCGGCGCGGATTCCGATCGCGCTCGCCGCGGTCGCAGTCTTCACGTTGATCGTGCTCGGCGGGATCCGGCAATCGAATGCCGTGAATATCGTCATTGTGACGATCACCGTGCTGACGCTGCTGTTCTTCGTCGCATTGGGGGAGCCCAGCATCGAGCCCCATCATTACAAGCCTTGGTTCGGCGACATCGAAGGCGGCGGCGCTAAGGCCAAAGCGCTGTTTCATGCCACCGCGCTCATGTTCGTTGCTTACACCGGCTACGCGCGCATAGCGACGCTGGGAGAAGAAGTACGTGAGCCCGAACGCACGATTCCTCGGGCGATCGTCGTGACGATGTCGCTGACCCTGATCCTTTACGTGTCCGTCATTGCGGTCGCGATCGGCGTGATGGGTGCGAGCGGATTGCAGGAAGCGACGGCCGCGGTGGCGGCACCGTTGGCGGCCGCCGCCCGGAGCTTCAACGTTCCGTTCGCTGGCGCCATCCTTGCTGTAGGTGCCATCGCCGCGATGCTGGGGGTGCTGCTCAACCTGATTCTCGGGCTGTCGCGCGTTGCGCTGGCAATGGGCCGCCGCGGCGACATGCCGGCAGCGTTGAGCAAGGTGAGTAAGCGCAGCCGAACGCCATGGGTCGCTGTGCTCCTGGTCGGCGTCATGATCGCAGGCCTCGCGCTCATCGGCGACGTAAAGACTACGTGGTCGTTCAGCGCATTCACGGTTCTCATCTACTACGCGCTCACCAATTGGGCCGCACTCAAGCTACCCGCAAGGCAGCGGCTCTATCCGCGGTGGATCGCCGTCGTGGGATTGGCAGCATGCCTGTTCCTTGCGTTCTGGGTCGAGCCGCAGACTTGGCTGATCGGCCTGGCGCTGATTGCAGCCGGTCTTGGCTGGCATGCCGTTGCGCAGCGGCAGCGGAAAAAGTCCTAGCTTGGCGCGAAAATCGCGCAGACCGGTCGCTGCGGTTCTCCGCGGGGACCATGTCTTTCGTCTGGCCAAGACTGCCGTGTCAATCGATGCCCAGGCGTTCCACAAGAGACGCAAGCGCCTCCGCGCACGGGCGTTCGATTTTCAGCGCAAGCAGATGATCCGCGCGCGTTCGGCCGAGGTTGATGGCGGCGATCGGCTTGCCCATCGTATCAGCCCATTCGCAAAAGCGGAATCCCGAGTACACCACGAGCGAGGACCCGATCACGAGCATGGCATCCGCCTGTTTCAGCGACCCCAATGCGCCATCGACACGCTCTCGCGGTACGCCCTCCCCGAAAAATACGACATTCGGTTTCAGGACACCCATACAGCGCGAACACTGAGGCACCTGAAACGCATCGAGATCGCGTTCGATATCGGCGTCTCCGTCGGCAGCCGTCGCCGCAATCACGGCCTGAAATTCCGGATTGAGCGATTCGAGCGTTCGTTGGATCGACACTCTGGAATGCAAGGCGCCGCATTCGAGGCAGAGCACCGCCTCGAGATTTCCGTGCAGCTCGATGACCCGGGAGCTGCCGGCACGCTGGTGCAAGCCATCCACATTCTGCGTCACCAGCAGTTGCAATCGCCCAGCCGCTTCGAGGCGGGCCAGCGCATCGTGGGCAATGTTCGGCCGCGCGTTCGCGACCATTGGCCAGCCGACCATGCTCCGCGCCCAGTAGCGCCGGCGCGCCCGCTCGGAAGCCAGAAAGTCCTGCAGGAGAACGGGCGGCGTGCGCCGCCACTGGCCATCTGCGTCGCGATAGCCGGGAATGCCCGAATCGGTGCTGATTCCCGCCCCGGACAGGACGAACAGGCGCGGGTAGTGTTGGACGAAGCCGACGAGGTCGGGCAGGGCGTGGCCGTTGGCAGGAAGCAACTGCGAGTGCATCGCATTGGGCTGCGGGTCGGCCTGCTGTTCAACGAGTGGCGGAGCGATCATCGGTCTTTTCGCGCCTCCTGTTGCGTTCCTGCCACGCCTGAAGCTCGGCGTGATAGCGGTCCAGCGCCTCTTCGTAGAGATCGAAAACGCACGGGTCGCAAGAGCCCTGGCAGCAGTCTTCTCTACCTGGCCGGATCGGGGCGACGGGAGGCGGATCGTCAGGCGAAGGTTCAGGCACGGCGAACTCGCCTTGCGCACACTTCTTTGCGCAAATTCAACCCACGTACACCGGCGCCGGCTGATCGAGTAGGTGATAGACGAGCGCCCAGTTCTTCGAGCGCGTGCTGGTGTGCGCGATACCGGGCATGACGATGAATTGCTTGTCGATTGTCGCGGACGGCACCTATCGCTTGGTCTGCTTGGTCCGGGCGGCACGCTTCGTTCCGGTCCGGAGCGATTCGACGTCCGTTTCCGGCGCAGCCATCGAGGCAGGCAGCTTCGGTCTCGCGGGCTTCTTGATCTTTTGGAAGCGCTTCGTCGTCACGTGTTTGCGCTTGGCCACCACTCGATACGAGAACCTGACGCCGCTCGTCCCGCCGCCTTGCTCGCGGACCTCGAAGCCCTGCGCGGTTCGGTTTGCAACGTAGAGGCCATTCGAGTCGCCGTAAGCGGTGAGAAACACGTGGTAGTGACGAGTATCGGCGACCGCGGCGAAGTCGCGGTCCAGTCGCACTTTCGTGCGTCCCTTGCTGAGCCGTGCCTCGCCGAAGTCCTCGAACTGGCTCTCCGCGCTCTCGACGCAATAGAGCAGGCGATAGCTGCCGTCGGTGTGCTTTGCCGCGGCGCTCTTCGTACCCCAGACTACCTGGTTGCCGAGTACCGTTAGATCTGCGTGAACCTCGACCGGTCCGATGAACATACCGGCGATGCCCGTGTAATTGCCCGGATTGGCGAGGTCCATCGCCGCTGCGCCACACACACCCACGCCATCGGGGTTCGGGTTGGAGTAGTTGACGTGCCCGTAGACTCCCCACGTGTTTCCGAAGCCTTCGACGCCAATCTGCCCGGCATTGCCGTCGCCGATGACTCCCGTCGTTCGCGACCAGCCGTAGACCCCGCAGTGGGCACTGGAGCTGCCGAATACGCCGGGCATGGCCGTGGACGCTCCCCATACGCCAAGAGACTTTTCCGCGAACCCGAGCACGCCCACCGCATCGCCAGTGCCGCCGCGCTCGCCTCTCGCGCCAGGGTCCGCGCCGAAGCCGACGACGCCGGCACGCCATCCCTGTCCGGGAAAGGGTGCCTCCCAAAGGATTCTTGGACTGTCCTTGAACGGCCGCGCGATCACGTTACCGGCGATCCCCACGACCCCCGGACCCGTGTCGCCGCCTTCGCCGACGAGGCCTCGGCCAGCATTAAAAGCGCGCCCGTAACCGCCGTCGATGGTCTGGTTCTTCATCGCCGACCGCGAAACCATGGCGAAAGCGGGAAACGCGTCCATGCCGAAGACAAATACTCCGTCGAAGGGGTCGAGCTCGGAGTGACCGCCGGAGTTGACGTCGGTCATCTTGGCCAGGCCATTGAAGGTGTTTCTATCTACGCTCGCCATGAATAATTCTCCCTGGATTCACATCCATACGCGAAAAGAGCGGCGGCAACGTTTCGTTCCGCCGGTCAAGCTCGTGACAGCGGCGCGTTGGCGTATCGACGTCACGCTGTCCTCAAGGCATAGCCGTACGCGAGGTTGGTCCGCCCCGCCCCGTGCTTCTCATGAACTCGTCGCTCGATACGGACTGCACCGGAATCGGGGATGGGAACAACGATTCGGCGGACGAGAGCTTTTCGAGTTCTTCCGGCGACAACATGCTCATGGATTGCTCCCTTGAATGGCGCATCCAATGCGGCGCGCTGCGATCGTTCGGGCTCGGCGGACTGCGGCCGCGGTTACGGCCTCGGTACGAAATACGGCGGAGCGGGCGCGAAGCGGAGCGGTTCGCGGAACTTGTGGGCCCTCGCGCGCGGTGGATGCATGCGCGTAACGGGCAGGAAGGGCGCGTACCCGTAGCCGTAGTCGAACGGTGCGTACGTCGCGGCGGTTTCCGCAGCGCTGCGCTCTTCCTCGGCCTCGCGACGCAAGCGGTTCGCCAGCGCAGTTCGCTCCGCCGCGCGGCGCTCGTCGACGATGCGCTGGGCTGCGCTCTGGTCGAGTTGATCGCGCACGCGCTCCAGACGGGCGACTGCTGCCGCATCGGCATCGCCAGCGCGAATATCGAGCTTTTCCCCGTCCTTGCAAGGCAGATCAGTGTAGACCAGACCGAGGTGACTATCGAAGCATTTGTAGATCGCCGTGTCCGCGGCGCTTGCGGGCGCGACCGTAAGCACAGCGGTACCCGCCGCAGCCAGCGCGCACACGGCGGCCCTGACAAGATTCAGGGCGAGGATCGGGTTGGCGCGCAGGGAAGCGCGCCAGAGTTTTTTCAAGCAAGCAGGGCAGGGTGCCATCGCGTCGCCGTCAATCTACGCCGGGCAGCATGCATGGTCAACGCCGAAACGCCGGCGCGCTTGGCCCGTCACGATCCTGCTGCAGCGGTGCTGAACACTTCGACAGCGTCGGGGCGAACAGTGCACAATGACGTGGGTGATCCGCGAAGCGGTCTCCGCCGCTACCCATCCCGACGGACCATGGTTAGATCCCGAGCCAAATCCAGACGCCCCCGGCGGATGACGATTTCCGTGGCAGAGCGGCCGTACCACCGGCCGGCGCGCCCAGCGCGGTTCGCGTAGGCGCGCCGTGGCAAACTGGACCACACGGCGCTTCGACGAGATCGCAGTCGGCGAGAGCGCGAGTTATTCGCGCACGCTTGCTGCCGCCGATATCGAGCTGGTGGCGATGCTGACCGGCGATCGGATCGGCGCCCAGCAAACGACGCAGCCCCCCGACCCAGCCTCGACGCATTCGATCGGCGCCAGCGTTTTGCTCGCCACTGCCGTTGGCGCCCAGCTCCCCGGCCCGGGCGCGAAGATCCTCGAGGAGTCGCTGCGCTTCAACGGCCGCGTGACGGTGAACGATGTCCTGACGGCCAAAATCACCGTGCGCGAGAAGCGGATCAAGGAACGCCAGCTGCTCCTCGACGCGGGATGCACCAACCAGAAAGGTGAGACGGTCGCCGAAGGCTCGATGCTGGTCGAATGCCCGGGGCAGAGTTATACCGTGCAACGCATGGCCGAAGTCGACGTCGCGTTTCGCCGCTATAACGCGTTCCAGACGATCTTCGAGCTCTGCGAGGGCAAAGCGCCGGTGACGACCGCCGTTGTCCACCCCTGCGATCGCGAGTCGCTGCTGGGCGCGTTCGAAGCCGCGGCGAAGGGCCTGATCGTACCGATACTCGTCGGTCCCGACGCCAAGATTCGCGCGGCGGCGAAAGACGCAGGAGTGAGTCTCGACGGCGTGAAGATCGTCGTTACCGAACACAGTCACGCCGCAGCCGACCGGGCGGTCGCAATGGCGCGCGCGGGTGAGGTCGAAGCGTTGATGAAGGGGAGCCTTCACACCGACGAGCTGATGAGCGCGGTCATCGATCCTGCCAACGGATTGCGAACGGCGCGCCGCGTGAGCCACGTTTTCGTTATGGACGTCCCCACGTATCCGAAGCCGCTGCTCATCACCGACGCCGCGATCAACATCTATCCCGATCTCGATACCAAGCGCGATATCTGCCAGAACGCAATAGATCTCGCGCACGTGCTCCGTGTGAACCAGCCGAAGGTCGCGATCCTGTCCGCGGTCGAGACAGTGAACCCGAAGATACAGGGCACGCTCGACGCGGCGGCGCTGTGCAAGATGGCCGATCGCGGCCAGATCACGGGGGGGATTCTGGATGGGCCGCTCGCCTTCGACAATGCGATCAGTGCCGCGGCGGCCAGGATCAAGGAGATCGACTCTCCAGTCGCCGGCGACCCCGATATTCTCGTGGTCCCGAATCTGGAAGCCGGCAACCTTCTCGCGAAGACGCTCGCGTATCTCGCGGCGGCCGAAAGCGCCGGCGTAGTGCTGGGGGCACGCGTGCCGATCGTCCTGACCAGCCGGGCTGACAGCGCGCGCAACCGGGAAGCGTCCGCGGCCGTGATGGCGCTGCTCGCGCACTCACGTCGCGACAAGCTCGGTGCGCGCTAGTGCGCGACGCGATCCTCGTCCTGAACGCGGGCTCGTCGAGCCTCAAGTTTTCCGTCTTTGCCTCCGGCGCCGACCTCGCACCGCTGGTTGCCGGCAGCCTCGAGGAGCTTCAAGGCCGCGCCCGCTTTCGCGCGAAGGACGCGAGCGGTGCCGTCGTCGACGAACATGCCTGGCCGGATGGCAGGCTGCCCGGCCATGAAGGCGCGATCGCGTTTCTGCTCGACTGGCTGCGTGCTCGCGCCGACGGCAGGCGCCTCGCCGCGGTCGGCCATCGCGTTGTCCACGGCGGCTCCGACTATGCAGCGCCGGTTCGCGTAACGGCGGCAGTGCTTGCCCGGCTGGAGCGCCTTGTGCCGCTTGCGCCGCTGCATCAGCCGCACAACTTGTTGCCAATACGCACCCTCGCTGCGCGCCTGCCGGACCTCCCGCAGATCGCGTGCTTCGATACCGGTTTTCATTGCGTTCAATCTCCCGTGGCGCGGGCATTTGCGCTGCCGCGCGAGCTTTCCGATGCCGGCGTTCGCCGTTACGGCTTCCACGGCTTGTCTTATGAATATATCGCCTCGGTGTTGCCGCAATACGATGCGCGCGCGGCCGCCGGGCGGACGATCGTCCTGCACTTGGGTAACGGCGCCAGCATGTGTGCGATGCGCGCGGGGAGGAGCGTCGCGACGACAATGGGCTTCACGGCCGTCGACGGGCTGCCGATGGGCACCCGCACGGGCAGCCTCGATCCGGGCGTGCTTCTGTACCTCATGGATGTACGGGGCATGGACGCGCGCGCGATCGAAAGCTTGATCTACGAACGCTCGGGACTCCTTGGCGTGTCGGGCATATCGAGCGACATGCGCGAGCTGCTGGAGTCCGACCATCCGCATGCGCGCGAGGCGATCGAGCTCTTCTGCTATCGCATCGGGCGCGAGCTCGGTTCCCTCGCTGCCGCGTTGGGGGGCCTCGATGCATTGGTCTTTACTGCCGGCATCGGCGAGCACGCTGCACCGATCCGCGAGCGCGTTTGCCGCGACGCATGCTGGCTCGGGCTCACGCTCGATCCTGTCGCCAACGCGCGTCATGGGCCGCGGATTTCCGGCTCCGACTCAGGCGTTGCCGCCTGGGTCATCGCCACCGACGAGGAGCAAATGATCGCGCGGCACACGCGCGATGTGGTGGAGCGCAGTGCGCATTAGGAGGCCGCCGTCGTATCATCGCGGTCCATGGACGGACCGCCACGTCGCCTGCGCCGCACCGATCTGCCGGCCGATACTGCCACCCTCGCGCGTTTCCTGATCGGCAAGACGTTGGTGCACGATCACCCGGCCGGCCGGATGAGCGGCCGCATCGTCGAAACCGAGGCCTACGTCGTCGGCGATGCGGCGGGCCATGCGTTTCGCGGTCAGACGCCGCGAAACCGCTCGCTGTTTCTGCAACGCGGGCACGCCTACGTCTACTTTATCTACGGCTGTTGGCACGCCCTCAACGTCAGCGGCGAAAGCGCGGGTGTCGGCGCGGGCGTACTGCTGCGGGCACTGGAGCCGCTCGAAGGTGTCGAATTCATGCAGCGCCGCCGCGACGTCGAGCGCTGCGTCGACGTCGCGCGGGGGCCGGGCCGGCTCGCCTCCGCGATGGACATCGACAGACGCTACGATGGCATCGATCTTTGCGGGCGCGGTCCGCTCTGGCTCGGCTCGGCGATGCGCGCCGTAGGCCGGATCGGATGCAGCGCGAGAATCGGGATCAGCCGCGAGATCGAGCGTAAGCTTCGGTTCTTCGAGCGCGACAATGCGTTTGTGAGCGGTCCGCGGCGCCCCCGGACGGCACGCTCAGCACGCTAAAGCACGCAACGAGGTCGAGGAGATTCGGAGATGCCCATCGAGAAACCCGGCGCACGCCCGTCGGCTGACATTCGCAGGGGCACGTATCTGTACTACCGCCATACTTTGCCCGTACGCGTGATGCACTGGATCAACGTGATCGCGCTGACGATTCTGCTGCTGAGCGGGCTCAACATCTTCAGCGCGCACCCGGCGCTCTACTGGGGAAAATCCTCGTATACCGGACGCCCGCCTGTTTTTGAGATCACCGCGACGGAAGATGCCGACGGCGACTTGGCCGGCGTTACCCGCATCTTCGGTCGTGAATTCGACACGACGGGCCTGCTGGGCGCATCCGCGGGCCCGGACGGGGACCCGATGCCACGCGCCTTTCCCTCTTGGCTGACGATTCCCGACACCCGCTGGCTGGCCATGGCGCGGCGCTGGCATCTGTTCTTCGCCTGGGTATTCGTGATCAATGGCCTGTGCTATGTCGCCTATTCGGCCGCGGCGCGCCATTTCGCGCGCGATCTCGCGCCGAGCGCCGCGGACTGGCGCTCGATCGGCCGGTCGATCATCGAACATCTTCGCTTCAAGCATCCGACCGGCGAGGCGGCAAAACGCTACAACGTGCTGCAGAAGCTCGCTTATCTTGCGGTCATTTTCGTCTTGTTGCCGCTCGTCATCCTGATGGGTTTTGCGATGTCACCGTGGCTCAATTCGCTGCTCCCCGGATGGGTCGATGTCTTCGGGGGTCGGCAGTCGGCCAGGACGCTCCATTTCATCGTGGCATGGTTGCTGGTGGCATTCGCGCTGATCCACGTGTTCGAGGTGATCGTCAGCGGTTTCTGGAATCATTTGCGCTCGATGATCACCGGACGCTACCGGGTCGAAGTGGAGGCAACCGATGAAACTGCACGCTAGAACATCCCGCCGCCGTTTTCTCGCGCGCACCGTCGGCGCCGCGGGGGCATTCGCTCTGTCGGGCTGCGATGCCCTGTCGCGGACCGAGTGGTTTCCGAGCGTTCTGGGCGCCGGCGAAAAACTGTCCCAAGCCGCGCATCATCTCATCACGCCGCGTCAGGCGATGGCGCAGGAGTTCAGCGCAGCCGACCTCTCGCCGACATTCCGCAGCAACGGCACGGCGATGCCGAACGATGTGCGATATCGGTCGCTGGCGGCCGCGGGCTTTGCCGATTACCGGCTCGAGCTCGGCGGCTTGGTCGAACAGCCGGCAAGCCTCTCGCTTACTGACTTGCGCGCACTGCCCAGCCGTACTCAGATCACGCGCCACGACTGCGTCGAGGGCTGGAGCGCGATCGGCAAATGGAAGGGCGCGCGGCTCGGCGCATTACTGGAGGCCCTTCGACCCAAGCGCGAGGCACGCTACGTTATGTTTTATTGCGCCGATCCAATGGAGGACGACGGAACCAGCCCCTATTACGAAAGCATCGACATGAACGATGCCTTCCATCCGCAGACCCTCCTCGCCTACGAGCTCAACGACAAGCCGCTGCCGATCGCAAACGGCGCACCCATTCGCTTGCGCGTCGAGCGCCAGCTCGGTTACAAGCACGCGAAGTACGTGATGCGCATCGAGCTCGTGCAAAGCTTCGACAAGATCGCAGGCGGCAAAGGCGGTTATTGGGAGGATCAGGGCTACGAGTGGTACGCCGGCATCTGACTCGGCCGTGAGCATCGCGCTCGATCGCGGCGGGACGCTCGTACCAACTGCGGCATGCGTGCTGTGCGATCGCACCGTGCGTCTCAGTGGCGAAGTCTGTCTGGCGTCCGGGCGCCGCAAGCGCCAACCTACGGGTACGCGGCGCGACTGCGGGAGTCAACCCACGACTCCCTTGCCGCGCCACCCGTGACGGTCGGCGCGGCGCTACGGACGCCCGCCAGTCATTCGCCACTTCGCAAGAATGTGCGGAGGACCTCTCTCTCTTTCTTGCGGTGCACCGTTGACGACATCCGCGAGGCGCCGCCACACTTCGCGCTTTGCCCGCAATCCAATCACACATGCCGAGCGTCCAATTCAACCGCTTCTATCGCTACGCCGAGCTCACCAACCTGCTCAAGGCCTTCGCGACCGAATTCCCGCAGTTGGTGTCGGTCGAGTCGATCGGTCGCAGTCACGAAGGCCGCGACATCTGGCTTGCCACCGTCACCAACCGCGCGAGCGGCGCGGCAAGCGAAAAGCCCGCGTTCTGGGTCGACGGCAACATCCATTCGACCGAGGTCGCCGCTTCCGTCGCCTGCGTCTACTTTCTCAAGCACCTCGTCGAAAACCACGGGAAGGATCCGGACGTCACGCGGGCGCTGGACACGCGCGCCTTTTATGTCTGTCCGCGAATCAATCCCGACGGCGCCGAATGGGCGCTCGCGGACAAGCCGAAGTACGTCCGCTCAAGCACTCGAAGCTACCCTTATGACGAGGACGCCATCGAAGGACTAACCATCGAGGACATCGACGGCGATGGCCGCATCCTGCAGATGCGCATACCCGATCCCAATGGCCTGTGGAGAGCACATCCGGATGAGCCGAGGCTGATGGTGCGGCGCCAGCCGACTGAAGTTGGCGGCAAGTACTACCGCATTCTTCCCGAGGGGCGCCTTGAGGGCTATGATGGCTTCACGTTAATGGTAAAGAAGCCAAAGCAAGGGATTGATCTAAATAGAAACTTCCCAGGCAATTGGCGCCAGGAATTCGAGCAACTGGGGGCCGGTCCCTTCCCGACCTCGGAGCCGGAAGTCCGCGCGGTGGCCGAATTCATAATCCAGCATCCGAACATCGCCAGCGGAGTCGCTTTTCACACCTGGAGCGGAGTGTTGCTGCGTCCCTTCGATCACCTGCCCGACACCGAAATGCATGGCGAGGATTTGTGGCATTACCAGAGAGTCGGCGCGAAGGGCACCGAGTTGACGGGATATCCGAACATCTCGGTCTATCACGAATTTCGCTACCACCCGAAAGACGTCATCGGTGGTGCATTCGATTGGATCTACGACCACCTCGGCATGTTCAGCTGGGTCGTGGAGATCTGGAGCCCGATGCGCGAGGCGGGACTCGAGAAGTATCTGTACATCGACTGGTTCCGCGATCATCCGGTCGAGGATGACCTGAAGATATTTCGCTGGAGCGAGGACAAGCTCGGCGGATTGGCGCACGTCGACTGGAAGCCTTTCAACCATCCGGAGCTCGGTGCCATCGAGATCGGGGGCTGGAACCGATTCCACGCCTTCGGAAATCCGCCGCCACAGTTCCTCGAGCGCGAGGTCGCGAGATTTCCGCGATGGCTGCTGTGGCAGGCGCTGCTCTCGCCGAAGCTCGAGCTGGTCACGGCCGATGCGCTCGCGCTTGGCGACGGCGCGTGGCGGCTGCGGCTCGTCGTCCAGAATACGGGTTGGCTGCCGAGCTACGTGAGCAAACGGGCGCTGGAACGCAAGGTGGTCCGCGGCGTGATCGCGGAGATTGCCGTT
The DNA here is from genome assembly GCA_036506975.1 of Casimicrobiaceae bacterium. Taxonomy (GTDB): domain Bacteria; phylum Pseudomonadota; class Gammaproteobacteria; order Burkholderiales; family Casimicrobiaceae; genus PALSA-1003. The sequence goes on from DASXQW010000290.1 coordinate 26,533, forward strand.
CCCCCGGGTGGCGAGCTCGTGGCCGGCAAGCGGCGGGAGGATATCGGCCAGCTCGAGGGCAAGGCTTACAAGCACACCGGCATTTCGTTCTGGCCGGATTATCATGTCACCGACGACCGCGGCAAGATCGAATGGATCGTGCGCGGGAAAGCGGGCGACACCGTCGAGCTCGTCGCCCGGCACGAGCGCGCAGGCACGGTGCGTGCGTCGGTGCTGCTGCAGTGACTTTGGGAAAAGACATCATGGCACGAGTGCTCGGCTTGGGCGGCCTGTTCTTCAAGTCGCCCGACCCGGAACGGCTGCTGGCTTGGTACGCCAAGTGGCTGGGTATCGGCGACGGCAAATCATCGGTCGAATTCTCTGCCAATGCGCTGCCTGCGCGCGCCTTCACCGTTTGGAGTCCGTTTCCCGCGAACACCGACTACTTCACGCCGTCGAAGCGCGAGTTCATGTTCAATCTCGTCGTCGACGATCTCGACGGCGCGCTCGGTCAGGTTCATCTGGGCGGCGCTCAGGTAGTCGGCGAGGTCGAAGAGCACGAATACGGCCGCTTCGGCTGGTTCATCGATCCTGATGGCAACAAGGTCGAGCTCTGGCAGCCTTCGACGCAGGAAAGCGAGCCGTGAACCCGTCGCTGAACCAGCCCGGGGCAGGGGAGGCGATGCGAGTACGCGCCGCCGGATGGGTCGCGCTTCTCGCGCTGTCATGCGCGCTGTGCGGTTGCGCCTTGCCACCGGACAAGCCGCGATCCGGCCTGGCGCGCATCGAGCACATCGTGATCATCTATGCGGAAAATCGCAGCTTCGACAATCTTTACGGCATGTTTCCGGGAGCGAACGGGATCGCCAATGCAACGCCCGCGCAATACACCCAGGTCGATCGCGACGGCAAGCCGCTCCCGGAGCTGCCGCCCGCATGGAAGGGTAAGGAGCAGGATCCGGCCTTTCCATGGCGCATGCCGAACAAGCCGTTCCGGCTCGACGCGCCGCCGCTGAACCTGCCGCTCACCAAGCAGGTGCGCAGTCCGGTCCACGAGTTCTACCGGAACCAGGAGCAGATCGATGGCGGCCGCAACGATCGCTTCGCTGCCGTCTCCGATGCCGGCGGCTACGCGATGGGTTACTACGACGGCTCGACCATGGCGATGTGGAAATGGGCGCAGGAATACACGCTCGCCGACAATTTCTTCATGGGCGCGTTCGGCGGCTCGTACCTCAATCACCAATGGCTGATCTGCGCTTGCACGCCGCAGGATGCCAATGCGCCACGCGACCTGCGGGCGCAGGTTGACGATAAGGGCTGGCTCGTGCGCAAGCCGGACTCGCCGGCGAGCGCGCTGCAGGGAGATCTTGTCCTCTTCAGTGGCGACGTGACGCCCGACGGCTGGTCGGTCAACACCACGCAGCCGCCATATCAACCGTCACTCGTGCCGCCGGCGAAGGGGGGTGACTTGCGGCTGACCGATCCAGCCAGACATACGCTGCCGCCGCAGACCGCGAAGACCATCGGCGATACGCTGTCCGCCAAGGGGGTGTCGTGGGCCTGGTACGCGGGCGTGTGGAACGCGGCCTGGAAGGACGGCACACAGCCGTCCGAAGCGAAGCGCGCGATCATCTACAACCGCGAGCCAGGCTCGCCCAACTTCCAGGCGCATCACCAGCCGTTCAACTATTACGCGCGCTTCGCGCCGGGGACCCCCGATCGCGACCGCCACCTGAAGGACTACGACGACCTGGTGGCGGGCATCGACAAGGGCGACCTGCCTCAGGTTGCGTTCTACAAGCCGCAGGGCTCGCTCAACCAGCATCCGAGCTACACCGACGTATGGTCGGGCGACCAGCACATCGGCGGGTTGATCGCGAAGATCAAGGCGAGCGCGCTTTGGCCGAGAACCGCGATCATCGTCACCTACGACGAGAACGGCGGCTTCTGGGACCACGTGCCGCCGCCGAAGGGTGATCGCTGGGGTCCGGGATCGCGCATTCCCGCGATCATCGTTTCGCCTTATGCGAGACGCGGCTACGTCGATCACACGACCTACGATACGACCTCGATTATCAAATTCATCACGCTGCGATTCGGACTCGAGCCGTTGCCGGGCGTGCGGCCGGGCGCGGGCGATCTGACGGCCGCGTTCGACTTTGGCCAATAAATCGGCCCAGGGAACCGCGAAAGGACCGAGCCGCGCAGCGTGGCGGAACATTCCCGCGGGAGTGTGGACGCTGGGCGTTGTGTCGCTCCTGATGGACACATCCTCGGAGCTCATCCACAGTCTGCTCCCGCTTTTTCTAGTCACGACGCTGGGCGTGAGCGCGCTGGCGGTAGGCATGATCGAGGGCGTCGCCGAGGCGACGGCCTTATGTGTAAAAGTTTTCTCCGGTTACCTTTCCGATTATTTCCGACGCCGGAAGCTTCTGACCGCATTGGGGTACGGGCTGGCGGCGCTGAGCAAACCGCTGTTTCCCCTGGCGACGTCGTTCGGCTGGGTCGTGACCGCGCGATTGATCGATCGGGTGGGGAAGGGCATCCGGGGCGCCCCGCGTGACGCCCTGATCGCTGACATCACGCCGCCCGCTTCCCAGGGCGCCGCGTATGGATTGCGCCAGGCGCTGGACACGGTGGGAGCCGTCCTCGGTCCCTTGCTGGCGATCGCCGCGATGCTGTGGTTCGCGGGCGATTTCCGCATGGTGTTCTGGCTGGCGGCCGTGCCGGCCTTCGCATCGGTCACCTTGCTCGTCGTCGGCGTACGCGAGCCCGTGGCCTTGGATGCAAAGCGCGCCAGCGAGCCGCGCGTCGCATTCACCGACGTTAGGCGGCTGCCGGCGGCTTACTGGTGGGTCGTGGGTATCGCCGCAGTCATGACGCTGGCCCGCTTTTCCGAAGCGTTCCTGGTCCTGCGGGCGCAGAACGTCGGCATGGCCCTGGCGTGGATCCCGCTGGTAATGGCGTTGATGAGCGTCGTCTACGCGATGGTCGCATACCCGGCCGGTGTGCTGGCCGATCGCGGCCGGCAAAGCGCGCTGCTGCAGGGCGGGCTGCTCGCGTTGATCGTCGCCGACCTGCTGCTCGCGAACGCGCGCTCGACCACGATCGTGTTCGCCGGCACTGCGGTGTGGGGTGTGCATATGGGATTGACGCAGGGGGTGTTTGCCGCGCTGGTCGCGGCGACTGCGCCGGCCGACCTGCGCGGCACGGCCTTCGGCCTCTTCAACCTGGTGAGCGGCATCGCGCTGCTCGCCGCCAGCGTGCTCGCGGGCTGGTTGTGGGATGTGTTCGGACCGGCGCAGACGTTCTACGCGGGTGCCGTATTCACGGCGCTCTCCTGGGTGGCCCTTGTAGTACGCGGGCGACTCACCGGCTCGCGAGTCTGATCTAATCAAGTGCGTATAATTTATATTATGTAAAGTCTAGCAGAGCTGCAGGCGCGGGCACTTGATTGAGCCGAGATCTCGCCGCCGTCACCTTTCCCCCAATTGACGTACGCAATAAGCCGCGATCGCGTCGAGAACTCCAGCATCGTCCCCCACGGCGGGCGCGTATCCAAACTTCGCCCCGGGGAATTGCCTGCGAAGATCGTCGATCAGCAATGGCAGGTCGCGCCGCAGGTGTCCGCCTTGCCCTAAAAAAATCGGGACGATCCGGATCGTATCGACACCTGCGGACACAAGTTGCGCCGCAGCGCCTGCCAGATCGGGCTGCATCAGCTCGAGAAAAGCCAGCCGGACCTGCGCTTCGGGAGCCGTCACGCGAACGCGCGCGGCCAACTGTTCGAATGGCTCGGCCCATCCGGGCTCGCGGGACCCATGGGCGAACAGGATCAGACCGCGGTCCACCCTTGCCTCACCGAGGTGACTCGCGGGGATCCTTTATGCTCTAACGCTATCATCTAATCACCAAACATTCCTTTTGAATATATGGACGCGCCGGTACCCTGGGATCAGGAGCCAAGAAATGTATCGGTACGACTCATACGATCACCGGTTTGTCGCCGAGCGCGTCGCACAGTTTCGCGACCAGACGCGGCGTTTTCTCGCCGGCGAGCTGACCGAGGACGAGTTTCGCCCATTGCGCCTGCAGAACGGCCTGTACATCCAGAAATACGCGCCGATGCTGCGGGTAGCGATTCCCTATGGCCTGCTGTCGTCGACCCAGTTGCGCAAGCTGGCGCACATCGGACGCAAGTATGACAGAGGCTACGGCCACTTCACGACGCGCCAGAACATTCAGTTCAATTGGCCGCGACTCGAAGATGTGCCCGACATCCTGGCCGAGCTGGCCACGGTCGAGATGCACGCGATCCAGACCAGCGGCAACTGTGTGCGCAACATCACGTCCGATCATTTCGCCGGCGTCGCCGCCGACGAAGTCGTCGATCCCAGGGCGTATTGCGAGCTGTTCCGCCAGTGGTCGACGTTCCACCCGGAGTTCGCGTACCTGCCGCGCAAGTTCAAGATCGCCGTGTGCGGGTCGGCGATCGACCGGGCGGCGACGCTGGTGCACGACATCGGCGTGCACGCGGTGAAAAACGCCGCCGGCGAAATAGGCTTCCGCGTGCTGGTCGGCGGCGGGCTCGGCCGCACACCGATGATCGGACACGTCATCCGCGAATTTCTGCCGCGCGAGGAAATTCTCAACTACCTCGATGCGATCCTGCGCGTGTACAACCGCTTCGGCCGTCGCGACAACAAGTACAAAGCGCGGATCAAGATCCTGGTCAAGGATATGACGCCGGAGGTGTTTGCGCAGCACGTCGAGGCCGATTGGGAGCGTCTGAAGGGTGGCCCGGCGACCGTGCCCGACGAGGAGATCGAGCGCTTGTCCGCATTCTTCGTGCCCCCGCCTTACGAACGGCTCTCCGCCGACGATGCGGGTTTTCGGGCCGCGGTTGCGGACAATCGCGCCTTCGGCAACTGGGTCAAGCGCAACGTCTTCCCGCACAAGGTGCCGGGTTACGCCGTCGTGACGCTGTCGCTCAAGAAGACCGGCGTGCCACCGGGCGATGCAACCTCCGACCAGATGGATACGGTCGCCGATCTTGCCGATGCGTACAGCTTCGGCGCCTTACGCGTCTCGCATGAGCAAAACCTGATATTCACCGACGTCAGGCAGTCCGCGCTTCTGGCGCTGTGGGGCGAGCTGAAGGCTTTGGGTTTTGCCACACCGAACATCGGGCTCCTGACCGATATCATCTGCTGCCCGGGTGGCGATTTCTGCTCCCTCGCCAACGCCAAGTCGATTCCGATCGCCGAAGCCATTCAGCGGCGCTTCGACGACCTCGACTACCTGTACGACATCGGCGAGCTCGACTTGAACATCTCGGGCTGCATGAACGCCTGCGGCCACCACCACGTCGGCAACATCGGGGTGCTCGGCGTCGACAAGAACGGCGAAGAGTGGTACCAGGTCTCGATCGGCGGCGGCCAGGGCGAGCACGCGTCGCTGGGCAAGGTCATCGGTCCGTCGTTCGCGGCGAGCGAAATGCCCGAAGTCGTCAGCCGCCTCATCGACGTCTACGTCGAGCGGCGCCACGAGGACGAGCGCTTCAGCGATACCGTCCGCCGGCTGGGTATCGAGCCGTTCAAAGAGCGCGTGTATGCCGCAGCTCATTAAGGACAACGCCGTCGTCAACGATCGGTGGACGCTGCTGCGCGAGGCGGCGTCGCCGGCCGACGTGCCGGATGGACTCGCGGCGATCGTGCCGCTCGCGCTGTGGCGCGCGGAGCGCGGCGCACTCCGCGCTCGCGGCGAAATCGGCGTGTGGCTCAAGCCCGACGACGATCCCGAGCTGCTCGCAGCAGACGTCGGCGCCCTGCCCCTCATCGCCGTCGATTTTCCGCAATTTACCGATGGCCGCGGCTATTCGACCGCGCGCCTCCTGCGCGACAAATACGGGTTCACTGGCGAATTGCGCGCGATCGGCGACGTGTTGCGCGACCAGCTCTACTACCTGCGGCAATGCGGCTTCGACGCCTTCGCGGTGCGCTCGGATCGCAATCTCGAAGAAGCGCTCAACGGCCTCCGGGATTTCAGCGATAACTACCAGGCGACGGCCGCGCGGCCCGTGCCGCTCTTCCGCAGGCGCGCGACGGAGCCTTCGCCGTCCGCCGCGAATCAACGATGAGCCCGACTCCGAGCCCAGGCGTTCGCGAGCTGACCGCCCTTCTCCGGCGGGTCGTTGCCCAACATCGCGCTCCTGCGTTGGCGAGCGGCTTCGGTGCCGAGAGCATGGTATTGATCGATTTGATCGCCAGAGATGCGTTGCCGATCGCGATCTTCACGCTCGATACGGGCCGGCTTCCTCAAGAGACCTACGAGCTCATGGATCGCGTGCGCGACCGCTACCGGCTCGCGATCGAAATCTACTCACCCGACGCGCAAGCGGTCGAGGCCTTCGTGCGCACGCATGGCGTCAACGCGTTCTATCGCAGCGTCGAGCTGCGCCAGCGCTGCTGCGCAGTACGCAAGTCCGCCCCGCTCGCCCGTGCGCTCGCCGGGCGCGACGCGTGGATCACGGGGCTGAGGCGGGCGCAGTCCGTAACGCGGCGCGATCTGTCCGTGGAAGAGTTCGACGCCGAGCACGGCCTCGCCAAGTTCAATCCAATGGCCGACTGGAGCGAGGACGACGTCTGGAGCTACATCCGGCGCCACGACGTGCCGACGAACGCATTGCACGCCCTCGGGTACCCGAGCATCGGCTGCGCGCCGTGCACGCGGGCGATCGAGCTGGGCGAGGACATTCGCGCGGGGCGCTGGTGGTGGGAGCGACCCGAGCACAAGGAGTGCGGCTTGCATCGCCGGCCGATTGCCATCACGGTGCGCGAAGAGCGCATCGGAGCCGCGTCGTGAGCGGCCATCGACCCGCCGGCGCCGAGAGGTCGAGCGCATGACCAACACCGTGTATCTCGTCGGCGCTGGTCCCGGCGCGCCCGACCTGCTCACGTTGCGGGCGGCCAAGCTTCTCGCCGCGGCCGACATCGTTTTCCACGATGCGCTCGTTCATCCCGACACGCTCGCCCTCGCCGAGCGCGCCGAGAAGATCGCCGTCGGCAAGCGCTGCGGCAAGCACTCGACCGCGCAGAGGTTCATCAACAAGCGGCTTGTCGACGCCGCGCGGAGCCATGCAATCGTCGTCCGGCTCAAGGGCGGCGACCCCATGCTCTTCGGCCGCGCGCAGGAAGAGATCGCCACGCTCGAGGCGGCGGGCGTGCGCTATGAAGTGGTACCCGGCGTCACCGCCGCACTCGCTGCGAGCGCCGAGCTGGGAATCTCACTAACGCAACGCGGCGTCGCGCGCAGCGTCGCATTCGCTACGCCGCGGGTGGCTGAAGGCGAGCCGCCGAGCGACTGGGCACAGAGCATCGCTGCGGCCGACGCCGGGGCAATCTACATGGGCGTTGGCCAGGCGGAACAGATCGCCGCGGCACTCATCGCCGCGGGCAAGCCCCCCACAACGCCCATAGCGATCGTCGAGAGCGCCTCGCTCGCGGAATCCCGTAGGGTCTTTGCCACGCTTGCCTCGCTCCCGCGTCTCGCCAACCAGTTCTCCGGGCCGGCAGTCATCCTGATCGGACCGCAGTATCGAGCACGGGCACAAAGTGTGCGGAACAGTGCCGTCGAAGAGGATTCGGTTCCGGCGCCTCGCCGGCGCGCGCAAAGCAATACGCATTGACTTCGCGCTCTTCCCCGGCGGGCGACGCTGCGTAACGACCACGAGCGTGCGCCCGCATTAACTGACTCGACCATTGCACTGCAAGGAACTTGACAGAGGACACCGCTAATGTATAGTTTGTTTACTTACTTAGTAAACATTAGCCGTGAAATTCTCGAAGAAAAGCGAATACGGGCTCCGAGCGCTGATCGAGCTGACCAGGAACTACGGCTATCCGATAACGCGGCAACAGATCGGAGAGCGCCAGAACGTTCCGGTGGTCTTTCTCGAGCAGATTTTGCTCCGCCTCAAGCACGCGGGCCTGGTCGCCAGCACCCGGGGCGTCCAGGGAGGTTATGCCCTCATCAAACCGCCTTCGAAGGTCACGCTCGGACACGTCATCAGGATCCTCGATGGGCCCTTGGCTCCTATCGGGTGCGTGAGCAAGACGGCCTATCAGAAGTGCCTGGACTGTCCCTACGCGAAGAAACCCCACTGCCCCTTGCAGCATGTCATGGGCGGAGTGAGAAACGCGATCGCCGATATCCTGGACAACTACAGCCTCGAAGACTTCATTTCCGGCATGAACGGATCAAGTCGCTCCCAGGCGCACCGTAGGACGACTCGCCGATAATCGGAGAACTGGGATGCTTTCCCTTGATACTGCAGTGCTGGTTCTTGCCGCGATTACTTTGCTGGCAGCCTTCGTCAATGGCGCACTCGGTTATGGGTTTTCCTCGCTCACCGTTCCGGTTGCACTCGTTTTCTACACCAACCGCATCCTGAACCCCGCCCTGGTGGTGATCGAGGTTTTCATCAACCTGTACGTTCTGTTCATCAATCGGCAAAGCGTTCCGGCGGTATGGAAACGGGTGTTTCCCATTCTCATCGGGCTGCTGCCGGGTGTCGCCGTCGGAAGCCTTCTTCTTGCCTCGCTTCATCCCGGCTGGATCAAGTTTGTTACTTACGCCGTTCTGCTTCCTCTCATCCTGGTCCAGGCAGCGGGCTTAAGAAAGCCGATTCGGTCCGAACGGCTCATCGGTCTTCCGTTCGGAATGGGGCTCGGCTTCCTGTATTCCGTCACCACCGTCTCCGGCCCCCCGTTGGCGATCCTGTTCAACAATCAAGGCCTCGTCAAAAAAGAGTTTCGGGCTGGTCTCGGATTGATTCGCGTGGCTGAGTCGACCCTGACCGCGATCGTCTACTACCATCTGGGCCTCTTTGCAGCGGAAAGCCAGAGTGTCCTGTGGACGATTGTTCCCAGCGTTCTGGTTGGCATACCGCTTGGCGCCTATCTCATCAGACGGCTTGATGCCGAGACGTTTCGTCGCATTTGCATGAGCTTTGACGCCTGGGTCGTCGGATTCGGTCTCTCGCGGGTGTTGATCGAGCTGAAATTGATGGAGAGCCCCTGGGCTTACAGTGTCATGGCCGCCGCCATTCTGGTGGACGGCTATCTCTTATACGTCTTTTTCAAGGTGCATAAACCAGCCGCGGGGACCTCAGAAGCACTGCGGGCTCCGCTGACGGCCGGCAGCCGGGCCAGGCGGTAACTTGATTGATATAGCGCTAACGGCGGCCTAGCTGCCGAGCGCGGTCGAGCCATCAGCGCCCGGTACGGTATCATCGGCGCTTCGCTGCGGATCTCCCGCAGTCGAGTCGCGCTGCCAATGGCTCTACCGTTGTTCGAACTGCCACCGTCTACGCAGCGCGACTGGCTCGTCGAGCGTCTCGCGCGACCGGCGCCGCGCGAGGCGCGCAATCTGTCCGACGGTTTTCGGCTACCCGGGCGCCATGGCGCGCCAACGGCCGCCGCAGTCCTCGTCCCGTTGATCAACCGGGACGACGGCCTTACCGTGCTGTTCACTGAACGCAGTCGTGACCTTCCCGACCACCCGGGCCAGATCAGCTTTCCCGGCGGCCGGGTCGAGCCGCAAGACGCGGATGCCGGCATTGCAGCGCTACGCGAGGCGGAAGAGGAAGTCGGCCTGTCGCGAAAGCACGTGACCCTGCTCGGCCGTCTCGAGCCCTACGAGACCGTCACCGGCTATCGCGTCACGCCCGTCGTCGGGTGGGTCGAGCCCCCATTCGAGATCAAAGCCGATCCGGTGGAAGTCGCCGAAGTATTCGAGGTTCCGCTCGCGTTTCTACTGGAGCCGGCCAATCTCCAACGCCATTTTCGCATGGTCGGCAACACTCGCCGCGATTACTACGCAATCCCGTACGGCGATCGCTACATCTGGGGCGCGACCGCGGCGATGCTGCTGATTTTCGATCGCACTCTGCGCGCCGCCTGACTCGTCGCCGTGCCGGACGCCGATCCCGAAATCGCCGTCGTTCTGCCGGGTGGGGGCGCGCGCGCCGCGTACCAGGTCGGCGTGCTCCGCGCCGTCTCGCGTATCCTGGGCCGCGAGCAGCGCCAACCCTTTCGCATCATCTGCGGCACTTCGGCGGGAGCGATCAACGCCGCTACGCTGGCAGTACACGCCGACAGCTTCCGCAGCGGCGTGGCAAGACTGTTGCGATGGTGGAGTGCGGTCGAGGTTGCCCATGTCTATCGGGCTGACCTCGCCAGCGTCTCGCTGCACGGCGTACGCTGGCTGGCATCCGTGCTCATCGGGGCCGGCGGTCCGAAGCGGGCCGCGGCGATGCTCGACAATTCGCCCCTGCGAACTCTTCTGCGCGGCGACCTGGAGCTCACGCGCATAGCGCAACAGATCCGCGACGGCGCACTGCGTGCGCTCGCGATCAATGCGACGAGTTACACGACGGGACAGGCGGTGACCTTCTTCCAGGGTTCGCCTGCGATTCTCCCCTGGCAGCGCACCCGCCGGCGCGGCGAGTCGGCAGTGATCGGCATCGATCATCTGCTCGCTTCGACGGCGATACCGTTCGTCTTTCCCGCCGGGCGCATCGGCGACGATTATTTTGCGGACGGCTCGGTGCGTCAGATCGCGCCGCTGTCGCCCGCGCTGCACCTTGGGGCGCGACGCATCTTCGTCGTCGCCGTCGGACAATTCAGTGGCCAGACGCCGACCGCACGCCAGCGCGAGGCGCCCTCCTATCCGTCCTTCGCGCAAATGGCCGGCCATGCGCTGTCGTCCATCTTTCTCGACAATCTCGGTGCCGACCTCGAGCGGATGCAGCGCTTGAACCGCGTACTGAACCTCGTCTCGAGCGAGATTCTGGAGCGGCACCCCGAAGTCGCGCATATCGATGCGCTGGTGTTGAGCCCCAGCCGGGACCTGGGCGCGATGGCTGTTCCCTACGCCAAGTACTTGCCGGCCGGAACACGGTATCTGCTGCACGGGCTCGGCAGCACCGAAGGGACCGGCGCCAGTCTTCTCTCGTATCTCCTCTTCGACAGACGCTATACCCGCGCTCTGCTCGACTTGGGCTACCGCGACGCGCTCGCGCGGCGCGACGAGATCGACGCTTTCCTGGCCCGCGGTGGTCTGCGCTACCAGCCGCTGTTTCCGCCCGAGCTCGCCTAACTGGACAGTTACCCGGCGTCGCAGTCGAGCGTCGCTGTCAGGCCTTGGCCTTCTCGCTACGGGTTGCAATGACGTGACACAGTTGCGAACGTGAACCCCGCCCATTCCGCTATTTTCCGCGCCGCGTCAACTCTTGGAAAACACTGCGGGACCTGGCGCGCCTCGATAGCGCGGCGTTCGACGTTGCCGAAACGGCATGTCGGGATTTTTTACATGGAACGCTCTGCAACCCGGTGGCCGTTTCGCATCTCAAGTATAAACATGCGCTTGCAGGAGTGGTTCGAGTCTTGCTTTCGGCACAATTGGGGTTCTCCTTGGGGAGGGAGTGAAGATATGGGGCGTATTCGCTTGATGTTGCGTATCGCAAGCGGAGCGTTGGGGATGCTTCTCAGCGCGCTATCGGCAGCTGACGTGGCGAACGTGACGTTTACAGGACCGACCGACATCACCGTCCTGCAGGACACTGCTCTTATTGTTCCTTTCGTCTACACCGTGACCAACAATTCCGGTGCGCTCCTTACCGGATGGGATGTCCCCATCTTTGACGCATCGTATGTCAGCGGCGATCCGGACGATGCGTTTCCGAATCTGGAACTCGTTCTTGATCTAAATGAATGTATTCCCACCCTTGCTGATGGTGCGAGCTGTAATCTGCCACTGTATGCTATCCCGCTTTTCAATGAGCCTTTTCCTGACCTTGACGCTGACTTCGGTATTTCATCGTTGCATATTCAACTTTCGTTCTTTCGTCCCGAAGACGGCATCTTTGTACAGGGGTTTGAGGATATTACGATCAACATCACGATTACCGACCCTGGATTTGTCGCCGTTCCCGAACCCGCATCGCTCGCGCTGGTCGGACTCGGGCTCGCCGGACTCGGATTCTCGCGCCGCAAGCATTGACTGACTCAGCACCAGCACACGCCCCGCTCCGGCGGGACTCGTTGCTTGTGGGTTCGATCGGCAGCGCGTAACAGTTCGCGCTACCCTGCTGATAAACCGCGCCTCCTCGTGGCGATCGCGGGCAGTCTTACACGGTCGCGTGCCCCGAGTGCGGCGCGAGCGGGCCTAGGGCCGCACTGCGTTGCTTTTCCAGGTCGTGAAAATTCAGGTTGTGGCCAAGGCCGGCCGCCGACGCAGCATCTGGATCATGATGAGCGACAGCACCGTTTCGTCACGCTGGTTCTTCATCTCGTAGCGAAACCGCGCGATGCCACGGTCGTGGTGCGTGCGTGACCCACGGGCGTCGAGCAGCGTGAAATCGCAGCGCAGACTGTCGCCCGGCCGCACCGGTTTGTGCCAGCGCAATTCGTCCAACCCGATACCCGCCAGCGCCGACTTGTCGAACATGCCGGTCTTGAGCACCAGCACCCACGCCAGCGCCGCGGTCTGAAATCCTCCCAGCACCAATCCGCCGAAGACCGAATCGCGCGCCGCTACCGGATCGAGGTGGAAATATTGCGGGTCATAGCGGCGCGCGAAGTCGAGCGCCTCTTCATTGCTGATCGTCTGCGTCGCACTCGTGTAGGTGTGTCCGGGCTCGAAGTCTTCGAGGTAATAGTCCGCCACCGTAGCTCCTGTAATCCACGCGCGGCCGTCGCCGCCAAACCGACGATAAAGCAAACGCCCGCCCCGCCGCAAGAAGGTGCAAAAATGCGGCGCGGTCATTGGGCCGTCGTCAGGCAAGGCAATTCGCACAACGCACGCAGAGAGGACGAGCACAGCATGAGGTTCCTAGCGTTATAGTTCGTTTCTTCACTACTTCAGCTCCTTCCTACTCGCTCACTCTTTCCGTCGGTCCATGCTCCAACCACGCCAAAAGACTTTCCGCAGTCTGAGCGCACACGGCTTTCACCGCGTCGCGTACCGCGAATGGGGCCATCCAGCGTGTCCGCGCGTGGTTGTCTGCGTGCACGGCCTGACGCGCAACGGGCATGATTTCGATGCGCTCGCGTCGGCGCTCGCCGATCGCTTCCGCCTGCTTTGCCCCGATGTTCCCGGGCGGGGCGACAGTGAATGGCTGCCCGATCCCACCGACTACGTTTTCCCGACCTATCTCGCGGCGCTGACCACCATGCTCGCGCACGCCGATGTCGATCGAGTCGCCTGGGTCGGTACTTCGATGGGCGGACTGCTCGGGATGGTGATGGCGGCGCAGCGCAACACTCCGGTGACCCGCTTGGTCGTCAACGACGTCGGCCCGGTGATCGAACCCGTCGCTCTGACGCGCATTGCCGGCTATGTCGGTCTCGACCCGGTATTCGCGAGCTTCGCCGCACTCGAAGCGCACATCCGGGAAGTATCCGCGCCGTTCGGAGCGCTGAGCGATGCGCAATGGACCGAGCTGGCGCGCTCGACGGCGCGGCAGACCGCGGACGGCAAATGGCGGCTCAAATACGATCCGGGAATTGCCGTTCCGTTTCGCAACTCGACGCCTGCGACCACCGACCTGTGGGCGGTCTGGGATGCGGTGCGTTGTCCGACGCTTTTGCTGCGCGGCGCCGAATCAGATCTGCTGTCGCGGGATACCGCCGCGGCGATGCGCGCGCGCGGCCCCAAGCCGAGGTTGATCGAGTTCGCCGGGATGGGTCACGCACCGATGCTGCTCACGCCGGAGCAAATCGCCCCCGTTGCGGCATTCCTGGAGAGCCGCTAGGGCACCTGAAGCGTAGCGATCGGACGGCGGCGCTTCCAATCCCGGGAGCATCGTCTACAATCGAGGCGCGAAACCCGACGATGCCAATGTCATGGCACTTGCCCTGAGCCTTCCTGCGCTGGACACGCGTCCTGCGAATCCGCCCGAGACGCGGCCCGCACGCGTGCAGCCTTGGCTCGAGGAAACGCTCAAGCGCGATCCCGTCGACGCGGCAGGCGTGATCGGTGACGCGCTGGCGGCCACTAACCGGGTTGCCCTCTCGGAAAGCCGGCGGCTCGAGCTCGCCGAGCGGTATTACAGTACCGCTCTCACGCTGTGGCCGAATCTGGAGCGGCATTTCGCCCGCACGCAACATCCCCTGGCCGGCGATGCGCTCGCCGCGGCCAAGGCAGCGCTGATCCTCGCAACCGAGCTTGCAACTGCCTACAAGCACCTGCTCGCGCACGAAGCCGAAAAGCGGATCCTGCTCTCCGGCAACCGCCTGCTGGTTGCGCTGATCCATCGCTGCCTGCAATGCACCGCGCGCATCCTCATCAACAGCTACCAATCCTACGCCCCGGTGCCTCAGCGCACTTGGCACGACGCGCACGCGATTTATCTATTCGCGCACCAGCGCAACCTGCAGATGACACCTATCGCCAGCGACACTGCGGAGGCAACGCCCGAACGGCATTACGTGCAGGCGCTGCTGCTCGCGCTGGCAAATCCGTATGGCTTCATGCCCGGACAGCTTGGACAGGTGGTCCAGTACCTGCAGGATCATGCGCACTGGGCGCGTATCACCGATGTTGCGCCGGTGCACCGCCTGGCGAAAGCGGTCGCGATCATTCCCGTCGGACACGATTTCCCGCCTTTCGCGGCGAACAAGGGTGGCCATATCGACGGCAGCAAGCTCTTCCTGCTTACCTTCGACCTGGCGTTCCAGATTCAGGAAGAATTGCGCGGGCTCGACGCAGGCGGCCTGCCGCCGCATGGCGTGGCCAATGATCAGAGCGGCCGGGCCGAATACGTGGCCTTGTTGCGACGACTGCTGAGGCAATGGGCGATCCCGCCGGCACGGCAGTTCAACCGGCTTCCCTCGCGCGCCCGGGTTGTGATGTGCGCCGGGCTGGCCGGCGTCTGGCAATACAGCCGCGGCGCCCATGCCGGTGTCGTCAACATACCCTCCGGCCTGCCGACGATGAACGCCTGCCAGGTCATCAATCACACGCCCGGCGGCTACGCGCTGCGCCAGATCGACGCCATCCATGCGCCGCTACGCATCGGCGATCTCATCGCGTTGCGCGTCGAAGGTCGCAATGCGCTGCAGGTCGCGATGGTGCGCTGGTTCAGGAACACCTTGCGCGGCAGCGGACTGGAATTTGGTTGCGAGCTCCTGACCGATAAGCCGGAGGCTGCCGCCGCGCGCTCCGAGGAATCTCCCAGCGGCCCCCTGCTTCCGGCAGTCGTTCTGCCCGAGGAAAGCGGGGAAGGCTCCACGCCGATGGTACTGCTACCGGCAAAGAGCTTCGAAATCGAGCAAGCGATCGTGTTGCAGCATGGTGACCGCGCCAATACGGCGGTTCTCACCAAGCTCGTCGAGCAAGGCCCGGGCTTCGAGCTCTATGAGTACATCGCGGTAAGCTGAGTCGACACACTAGAGGTAAGGTGCGGTGGCACGCGGCGAGCGAACGCGGAATTAGCGGCGCCCGTGGGCGCTCCCGCCGCCGAGGCCCTTCGGCATGGGGAACACGACCTTTTCGACCGCGCCGCCGAGCTCGGTGACCTGTGCCGCGCCGAGTTCCTTCAGACGCGCGATGACTTCCTGCACTAGCACCTCGGGTGCCGACGCGCCCGCGGTGACTCCAACGCGACGCTTGCCGGCCAGCCACGCGGCCTGCAATTCGTCGGCACGATCGACCATATGCGAAGGTGCGCCGCGCTTGGCCGCGACCTCGCGCAGGCGGTTGGAATTCGAGCTGTTGGAACTTCCCACCACGATGACGACGTCGCACTGCGGAGCCAACAACTTCACCGCGTCTTGCCGGTTCTGTGTGGCGTAACAGATGTCGTCCCTCTTCGGTCCCACGATGCTCGGAAACCGGCGCCGGAGCGCGCCGACGAGGGCAGCGGCGTCGTCGATCGACAGCGTCGTTTGCGTCACATACGCCAGGTTTTCCGGGTCGCGGACTTGCAAGCGTGCGACATCCGCGGTCGATTCGACCAGGTGGATGCCGCCGTCGGATTGGCCCATCGTGCCCTCGACCTCGGGGTGGCCCGCGTGGCCGATCATAATGACCTCGCGGCCATGCTCGCGCATCTTGGCAACCTCGTGGTGCACTTTCGTCACCAGGGGACACGTCGCGTCGAAGACCCTGAGACCGCGCGCTTGGGCTTCGGCGCGCACCGCGCGTGAGACGCCATGCGCGCTGAAGACGACGGTGCTGCCCGGAGGGATTTGCTCCAATTCGTCGACGAAGACCGCGCCCAGGCGTTCGAGCTCTTTAACGACAAACTTGTTGTGCACGACTTCGTGGCGCACGTAGATCGGCGCGCCTAAACGTTGCAGCGCCTGCTCGACGATGGAGATCGCGCGATCGACGCCGGCGCAGAAGCCGCGGGGATTGGCGAGAATGACGTCCATGATGCTTAGCTCGCTCTGTCGGACCGGTCGCGCCGCCGCCCGAAGCTGTCGAGTATGAGCAAGGCGGCGCCGACCGTGATCGCGCTGTCGGCGACGTTGAACGCGGGATAGTACCAGCGATCCCAATGAAACAGGAGGAAGTCGACGACGTGGCCCAGTGTCAGGCGATCCCATAGATTGCCCACGGCGCCGCCGAGGATCAACGCCAACCCGGCACAATAAAGACGGTCGCCGCCGCGCCGCAGGAGCCAGACGATGAGGCCGCCGGCGGCGATTGCGACCGCGGAGAAGAGATACCGCGGCCAGCCCGCGACATCGCGAAGAAAGCTGAACGCGGCGCCGGTGTTGAAGGCGAGCACGAGGCTGAAGAAACCGGTTACGACGCGCTCCTCCCCCGGCTGGAAGAGCGTGATCATTGCGAGCTTCGAGAGCTGATCGGCGACGACGATGGCGAGGCTCAAGCCGAGCCACGCCCACCACCGCGAGGCCTCAGCCATGCGAGCGTCGCACGCGCGTCACGCGAACGCGCGCGGCTCGCCGGAGCCGAACAGGTTGGCGACGCAGCGTCCGCAAAGGCCCGGATGCGCCGCGTCGGTCCCGACGTCCGCGCGGTAGTGCCAGCAGCGCTCGCATTTGCGGTGTGCGCTCCGGGTCACGCGTATCACGCGCCCGGGCCCCGGCCTGACGCGCGCGGCGGAAGTGATCAACACGAATCGAAGATCGCCGCCCAGGCTCACCAGCGCCTCGTACTGCCCGGGTGGCGCCTCGATGTCGACATCCGCCTGGAGCGACGATCCGATCTCGCCGGCCTCGCGCGCTGCTTCGAGTTTCTTGAGCAGCTCTGACCGGTACGAGCGGATGATGTCCCACTTCGCCACAAATTCGGGCGTGAGGCCGAGGTCCGCGACTTCCTTGCGCCAGGTGTGGAGGAAAACGCTCGCATCCTGGGGATGGATGACGCGCCAGGCCTCCTCCGCGGTGAAGCTCAGGACTGGGGCCATGAACTTGAGCATTTCGTCGCGGATCAGCGCCAGCGCCGTCTGCGCCGACCGCCTTGCGCGGCTCGTGCGCGCCGCGGTGTACAGACGATCCTTGAGAACGTCTAGGTAGAACCCACCGAGCTCCTCCGAGCAGAACGTCTGCAACTGCTGCACAATCGGGTGGAACTCGAATCTTTCGTAAGCCGCGGCAAACTCGGCGAAGTAGGAATGCGCGACGGCCAAGGCATGCCGATCGAGCTCGAAGAGCTCTCGCGGCGGAATCGCGTCCTTTGCTGCATCGAAATCGGCCGTGTTCGCCAGCAGGAACCGCAGCGTGTTGCGAATCCGCCGGTAGCTTTCGACGACGCGCTTGAGGATCTCGTCCGAGATCGACAGCTCCCCCGAATAATCGGTCGCGGCGACCCACAGCCGGAGAATCTCGGCGCCGTAGGTGCTCGACACTTTCTGCGGCGCGACGACGTTGCCTTTGGACTTGGACATCTTCAGCCCCGAGCCGTCGACGACGAAGCCGTGCGTCAACAGCGCGTCGTAGGGCGGGCGGCCGTTGAGCATGCTCGAGGTCAGCAACGAAGAGTGGAACCAGCCGCGATGCTGGTCTGAGCCTTCGAGGTAGAGATCGGCCGGAAATCCGAGCTGCGGGTCGCGCCGGAGCACCGTCTCGTGCGTCGATCCGGAATCGAACCACACGTCCAGCGTGTCGGTCAGCTTCCGGTACTTGCCCGCGTCGACGCCGAAGTCTTCGTGCGTCGCCTCGAACCAGGCTTCAATGCCTCCACGCTCGACCTTCGTCGCTGCGAGCTCGAGCAGCGCGGGGGTGTCGGGGTGCAGCTCATCGGTTTCCTTGTCGACGAAAAACGGCAGCGGAACACCCCACTGCCGCTGCCGCGACAGCGTCCAGTCCGGACGATTCGCGATCATGCCGTGCAGGCGCGCCTTGCCCCAGGCGGGGAAAAACTTTGTGGCGTCTACGCCGCGCAGCGCGGTCGTGCGCAACGTCTCGTCGGGTTTCACGCCGCGCCAGCCCGGAACATCGTCCATGCCGGCGAACCACTGTGTCGTGGCGCGATAGATGATCGGCGTCTTGTGTCGCCAGCAGTGCATGTAGCTATGCGTCCACGGCTCGGCGTGCAGCAGCGCACCGACCTCACGCAGTTTGTCGACGATTTTCGGATTCGCCTCCCAGATGCTCATGCCGCCAAAAAACGGCAGGCTTTTGACAAAGCGACCGTCACCCTGCACGGGATTGAGGATTGCGTCGTCCGACATGCCGTAACGGCGCCAGGAGTTGAAGTCGTCGACGCCGTAGGCGGGCGACGAGTGGACGAT
>DASXQW010000291.1:0-27311 GCA_036506975.1 Casimicrobiaceae bacterium
GCGAAAATGGCGAATAAAAAGACTGCTCCGAACGCATACGCCATCACATCGTGCGGAATGACCGCATAGAACGCGCCTTCGCGGTCAGCGTGGGCCGCGAAAAGTACCGAGCGATCGATCGCGAAGGCCATGGCCAGCAGAAATAGCGCCAGGCTCGCCGCAGTAATCAGGCTGACGACAAGACCGTTTCGCTCGAAAGCCCTCGCAAGCGCGCCGGGCCACGCGTACCTCTTGTAGGTCTCGCCCCGGATCTCAGCGAGCATTTTCGGGAAGTTGAGCTGGAACTCGTGCGGCGGCGCGTATTGGCAGGCGTAGTAGCACGATCCGCAGTTGTGGCAGAGGTTGGCGAGATAAGCGAGGTCGCCTTCGGCGAAGGAGAGCCGCCGCTCCAGCGCCGGAAAGACCGCGCAGTACCCCTCGCAATAGCGGCACGCATTGCAAATGCTCGCCATGCGCCGACCTTCGTCGATGAGATCCGCGGGAATCGCTTCAAGCGACGACACGGCGTGCGGCCTCCTCGCCCGCGATGCGACCGAACGTCGTGCCGATGGCCATGCCGATTCCGGCGATGTACCCCTTGCCCAGCACGTTGCCGGCCATGATCTCGCCTGCGGCAAAAATGTTATGTGCCGGACGATCGTCCTGCAAGATCATCTGGGCCCGCTCGTTGACCGAAACGCCGAGGTAGGTGAACGTGATGCCGGGCCGCAACGGGTATGCAAAGAACGGCGCCGTATCGATTGGCCGCGCCCAGTGCGTCTTGGGCGGCGAAAGGCCCTCCGTCCGGCAATCGTCGAGCACGGTGTGATCGAAGTTTCCGGGCCGCACGGCCGCATTGAACTTCGCCACCGTAGCCTCGAGCGCCGCCGCGTCGAGTTTCAGCGCGACGGCAAGCTCCCGGATCGAGCCGGCCTTGACCGACGGGAACACCGGGGGAATGAACTTGCCCATTGACTTGGCATCGATGATCGCGAAGCCGATCTGGTTTGGCTGTTCGGCCACGAGGCGGCCCCAGATCGCGTAGCGTTTCGGCCAGAAATCCTCACCCTCGTCGTAGAAACGCAGCGCGTCTTGATTGACCACGATGCCGAGCGAGACGCAGTCCACTCGCGTGCAAATGCCGCCATCGAACTTCGGTGAGCGAGCGTCGATTGCGACGCAGTGCCCCTGCGCCGGGTCGCCAATAGCCTTTGCCCCGTTGTCGAGGAGTATGCGCAGCACGCGCCCCAAGTTGTAAGGCGTGCCGCGAATGAGGAAATTGTCGGCGGCAGGGCCCCATGCGTCTTTCAGCCAGGCGAGGTTCGACTCGAACCCGCCTGCGGCGGCGACGACCGTCTTGGCGCGGATTTCATGCTCGATGCCGTCGCGCATCGCGATCGCCGAGGTAAAGTGCCCGTTCTCTATGTTGAGGTTGGTCACCGCAGTGTCGTAACTGATCTCGACGCCGAGCGCCTCTGCCGCGCGGTAGTAGGCGTTGAGCAATGCCTTGCCGCCGCCAAGAAAGACCGCGTTGGTGCGCGACACATGCAGCGTGCCGCCAAGCGACGGTTGAAAGCGTACGCCCTGCTCGACCATCCAGTTCCTGCACGTCGCGGTATGCCGGATGGTGATGCGGGCCAGCCGCTCGTTGGTCTCCCCTCCGGTCACCTGCAGCAGATCCTGCCAGTACTCCTCTTCGGGATAGGCCCCCGTCAGCACATCGGCGGGGCCATCGTGCATGCAGCGCAGGTTGCGCGTGTGCCGGCTGTTGCCGCCGCGAAAGTGCTTGGGCGCGCACTCGAGCAGGAGCACGCTTCTCCCGGCGCGCCGGGCGGTAATGGCCGCGCAGAGCGCGGCGTTGCCGCCGCCCAATATCAGGACATCGTATATTCGCGAGTTGTCCATCGGGTTTCCCCATTCGCGATTGGCAGGATCGCGACCGGATCTGTAGACCGCCGCGAGCGCGCCCTTATCGGGTACTTGTGCAGGCACCCACGCGGGACCCGGTCGTTCGCGCAGGATTAGCCAGAGTCTCCGGATGCAGGGGCTATTTCTTGTCCTTGTTCTCGGACCAGGTCCGCAGCGCCGCGAGTGTCTTTTCGACGTGCTTGATGGGATTCAGACTCATGTAGTGGTAGACGATCGAGCCGTTGGGCGCGATCACGTAGGTGATTCGGTTGGCGTATTCCGGCCGTGTCTGCATCACGGCGTCGAACGATTTCATGACGGCCTGCGTTTCGTCCGAAGCCACCGGGAACTTGCTTTGACAAGCCTGGACCGAGAATTTGGCTAGCGTATCGATGTCGTCGCCGGAAACGCCGACCAGCGATGCTCCGAGCGCCGCGAACTGCGCGTTGGCCTCGGCGAACTCGTGCGCTTCGACCGAGCAGCCCTCGGAAAACGCGGCCGGAAAGAAATAGAGCACGACCGGACCTTTCTTCAAAGACTCCGCCAGCGAAAACTTGTACACTTTTCCACCGAGCGCGGCCGGCGCAGTGAAGTCTGGCGCGCGTTCGCCAATGTCCAGGGCGGCATACGCGGCGCCGGACAGGAGCGAGAATACGGCACAGGCGAGGCAGCGTTTCATGGCGATCTCCAGCGCAACACAAGCACGCATTCTATCCCGACTGACACACCCGGCGGCGCCGCGATCGCGCGCGCCGTCTCTTCGGCTCAAATTGGGGTGGCGACTGGCGGCGCCTGCGCTCCTGGCAGCCCTCCTGCTGGCGGGTTGCGGCACGCTCCCGCAACAGGCCGAGCGTCCGTATTCGGCGGCGCTCAAGCCTTCGCCCGACAGTCCCCTGGTCCGGATCGCGCAAGCCTCGATTCCGTCACCGGAGCTGTCGGGATTCCGGTTGATGCCGGTAGGCGTCTACGCGCTGGACACGCGGATACAGCTCGCGCGCCGGTCGACGCATTCGCTCGATATTCAGTATTACCTGATCCAGAACGATGCCACCGGCCGCCTGCTGCTGCGCAATGTCCGCGACGCGGCTTTGCGCGGCGTGCGCGTGCGGCTGCTGGTCGACGATCTCTATACCTCGGGCGGCGACCCGCTGTTCATCGGCCTGGCGGCGTTTCCGAACGTCGACGTGCGCCTGTTCAATCCGTTCTGCTGCGGCCGCGACAGCCTGATCAGCAAGTACACCGCCTCGCTCGCCGATTTCGGCAGGCTCAATCATCGCATGCACAACAAGCTCTTCATCGCCGACGGCACCATGGTCGTGGCGGGGGGCCGGAACATCGCCGACGAGTATTTCATGCGCAGCATGACCGACAACTTCGTCGACATGGATGCGTTCGTCGTGGGCGCGGTCGTCGCGCAGCTCGCCGGGATCTTCGACACCTATTGGAACAGCGCGCAGGTTTATCCGGTGCAGTCGATCATCCATACCGACCTCGATCGCGAGCAGCTGCAGCGCAGCTTCAACAGCCTCGTTGACGAAGGCGAGCAGATGATGTCGCTCACATTGCCGCCGGTCGATATTCTCGGTTACGGTCCGATCAACGAAGATCTGGACGCCGGACGCCTTGGCCTGATCTGGAGCAAGGCGATCGCTTTTGCCGACTCGCCCGCGAAGGTAACCGCAACATCCGATGAAATGGCGCGCTCCATGAGCGTTTCGATGAACATCATGGATATGGTCATGGCTGCGCGGACGGAGGTCGTGATCTCGTCGCCGTATTTCATCCCCGGGCCGAGGGGTGTTGCGGCCTTCGGCGAGCTGCGAAGACGCGACGTCAAGGTCACGATCCTCACCAACTCGCTGGCGTCTAACGACGAGCCTCTCGTGCATACCGGCTACGCGCGTTACAGGCCCGAACTGTTGAAATCGGGTGTGGACCTCTACGAGCTGAGCCCGACGCGCATCCTGCGCAACAAACGGCTCATGTTCCCCGGCATGTCGGTCGGTCGCCTGCACGCCAAAACCGCGATCTTCGATCGATCGACGGTCTTCATCGGCTCGATGAACCTCGATCCGCGCTCGGCCAGCAAAAATACCGAGCTGGGAATTATCGCCGAGAGCCCGCAGCTTGCGAAGGAGGTGATCCGCGTCATCCACATCAGCAAGCTGCAAAGCGCGTATCGGTTACGATTCGGGCCCGACGGCCGTAACCTCGAGTGGCTGACCATGGACGACGAAGGAGATGTCGTGCTGTCTGAGGAACCCGATGTCACTCCCTTCATGCGCTTCCAGAACATGCTGCTCGCCCCGTTCGTTCCGGAACAGCAACTCTAGGGAACCTAGGAGCCGCGCCCTGCGGCTGCACGATGCTGGTGGCGTCGGAGCGCCGGGGCGCAGGCCATGCACGGATCTGGTATGGAAGGTTCACTGCGCCATGCGCGATGTGCTTGGCCCGCCTGGCCTCGACGGCCTCGCCACACTCCTGCCGCTCGGACCGCGCCAGTAATCGCGTTGCTTCCGGAACGGCATGACGAGAATGTTGATCACCCGGTTGTCTTCGGACAGCGAATAGCCCGGAATCCCGATCCTGACCTGCGCTTGCGGAATATTCAAGCACAGGCTGCCATGCAGCCTATCCCAACAGGAAAATACCGAAGACCAATTGGAGTTATTCTCTTCCCGGATCTGCGAATGGTGTATCCCGTGCATGCGCGGCGTCACCAGAACCAGGCTTAGCCAACGCTCGATCGCAATGGGCAGGCGTACATTGCTGTGCTGAAAAAGCGTGTTCAGCTGGAACACGAACTCATAGGCGATGAAGATCCATGGCTGCCCGCCGATAAGCACAATCTGGATGACGCGAAACCCGGCCGAAAATCCAATTTCGACAAAATGAAACCGGTACGCAGTGGACACATCGAGATCCGGATCGATATGGTGCGCATTGTGAAATCGCCACAAGAAGCGCCAAGCGTGATTGGCGCGATGCCAGTAGTAGAACGATACATCCAGCAATAAGAAGCCGATCACCCACCGCATCGCCTCGGGCAGAGGCAACAGGGGTACCAAGCCGAAGGATTGCCGTGACGGCTGCTCCAGGAGCGCCGATGCCACGGGCTTGACCAGGATCGCGGCGACGGTCAGCGCAAGAATCCCCACGCAGAAGTTGACCCAAAGGCGGGGCCAAAGCGGCTGTTTCGCCTTGCGCAAGGGGAATGCCTGTTCCAACGCGAGCAATACCAGGAAGGCGACGGGCAGCGCGTACAACGCGAATTGCATTAGGTTCCTTACGTCCTTTCGGTTGCCGGGTCTCCGGGCGCAGGTCGCACGAGCCATTCCTTCGGGACGAGTTCGAGGTCGGCCGGCTCGTCGATGTCCACGAGGGTAGCCAATTCCGTCCAGCGCAGGCCCGCGCGCAAAAGGCGATCTCGCGTCGAGGACATGACGGTGGACGAGCCCCAGGCAACCGCGCCGAAGACTTCGTCAATGGCGGCGAGCGCTTCGCGTCGGAATCCGATCAGGACAAAGCCGCCGTCGGCGGTCGGCACGAGGACACAATCCGCACCGGCGACAAGCGCGGCGTCGGCTTCGCGCAGCACCTCAGCGTCGAGCGCAGGGCAATCCGTTCCACAGAGCAACGCTCGCGGCGTGAGCAGCAGCGCTGCCGCCAGCGCCAGGCGCATCCGCTCCCCCAGATCGCCGCATCCTTGCGCAAGACATGCCGCGCCCACGCCCGCGGCCGCCGATTGAAGCACCGGATGTTGCACGTCCGGCGCGCCATGCAATTGGATCGGGCCCAGCCTTGCGTCAGCCGCGATCTGCAGCGCATGCCTAAGCATGTGGACGGCCAACTGTGCGGCTCCTGTCGGTCCAAGCGCGGGGATCAAGCGTGTCTTCACGGCGCCCGGAACCGGCGCCCTGGCAAAGATCATGACCGTCGTCGAGCTCACGGGCAGCGCCCAGGCGCTTAGTGATACAGCCGCGCAAGACGGTCGGGTGCGACGCCGAAAAAGTACAGCAGCCGTATCCACCACATCAAAAGAATGGTCCGCGCGACACCGCGAGCGTCCCAGCGGCGCCCCGACGTGACCACCGGCGGGCTGAGACACAACGGCGGCCCGCGTCGCTTGAGGCGCGAAGACAGCTCGACGTCTTCCATGAGCGCCTGATCCGGAAAGCCTCGAAGCGCGTCAAACGCCCGTCGAGTCACGAACATCGCTTGATCGCCGGTCGCGATACCGGTGATGCGTGATCGCAGATTCATGAGCGAGGCTACAAGCCGCAGCCAGCGCGATGCACTCTCGATGCGCACGTCAAAGCGACCCCATTCGAGACCCGCCGCGCTCAGCCCATTCAGGATCAGCTGGTCGGCGTTCGCGGGCAATCGCGTATCCGCGTGAAGAAACAACAGCACCGGCGCATGCGCCGCTGCGGCACCCGCGTTCATTTGGCGCGCCCGGCCGCGAGGCGCGACGATAACGCGGTCCGCGCGGGGGCCGGCGGCTTCGGCCGTGCCGTCGGTGCTCCCGCCATCGACGACGACCACTTCCACATCGCGCACGCGCAACGGCGCCAGCGATGCCAAAAGATCCGCGATGACGCTGCCTTCATTCAGCGCCGGGATGACGATCGTCAGGAGCGGGCCCGGTCGGGCAGCGGTCGCCGTATACAGCATAGCCTTAGCTCCCGCGGCGCCAGGCCAGATAGCGCTCGGCGAAGGCAAGCGCGCGCATGGGTACATGGCTCGCTCTCCAGCTCCCGGCCGCATATTTGTTCGCCTCGGCAAGTGTCGGATAGCTGTGGATGGTCGCGAAAATGCCTTTCAGGCCGATGCCGTGTTTCATTGCGAGCACGAATTCCGCTATCAAGTCGGCGGCGTGTTCGCCGACAATCGTGACGCCCAGGATACGATCTTGGCCCGGAGGGCTGAGTATCTTGATGAATCCGGAGGTCGTGTCGTCGACGATCGCGCGATCGAGGTCACTGAGCGCATAACGCGTGATTTCGAAGGGTGTTTTCTTACCCGTCGCTTCCGTTTCGTTGAGCCCGACATGAGCCACCTCGGGATCGGTGAACGTTGCCCATGGAACCACCGAGTCGTCCACCCTGATGTGCCAGAGCCCGTCCAGGAGTGCATTGGTCGCGGCATGCCACGCCTGGTGAGCCGCGGTGTGCGTAAATTGAAACGGTCCCGCAACGTCACCGCAGGCGTAGATGTTCGGGTAGAGCGTTTGCAGATACGCGTCCGTTTCGATCGTCCGGTTCTCCCGCAGCGGAATGCCAAGGTCTTCGAGGCCGAAACCGGTCACGCGCGGCACGCGCCCGACGGCGCACAGGATGGCATCGCATTCGATGCGCTTTTGCTGGCCAAGGCCTTCGACGATTATCGACCTTGCTTTTTCGCTCGGTTCGACGCGAATTGCCTTGTGCGCGGTAAGGAGCCGCACCCCATCCTGCTCCAACGCGGATGCGACGGCGGCAGCTGCATCCGGATCTTCGCGCAGCAGTATGCGGTCGGCCATCTCCACCACCGTTACCGTCGCGCCGAGCCGTGCCAGCGCCTGGGCGAGCTCGCAGCCGATCGGACCGCCGCCCAGCACGACGAGCCGCTCGGGTAGTTTGGACACATCCCAGATGGTGTCCGAGGTAAGGCAGTTCGCGGCGGAAAGGCCGGGGATCGGCGGGACGACCGGGCTCGAACCCGCCGCGATGACAATGGCGCGTGTGGTCAGCGTCTGGGTTGCGCCTGCATTGCTTATCTCGACCGACCACGGAGAAACGATTCTTGCGTGACCGAGCAGCACCTCGGCGCCCAGCGCGGTGTAGCGCTCGACCGAGTCGTGCGGTGCGATAGTCGCGATAACGCGTCGGATGCGCGCCATCACATCTCCAAAGTCGAATTCCATGCGCGCGGTGCGCAAGCCAAGCGTGTCCGCGTGGCGCGCTTGATGAACGATTTTTGCGGCCCGAATGAGAGCCTTCGATGGAACGCAACCGAAATTGAGGCAATCGCCCCCCATCAGCCCGCCCTCCACCAACGTGACTTTTGCCTTGGCGACGGCTCCGATATAGGTGGCGACCAGGCCGGCGGCGCCGGCGCCGATGACGATCAAATTGCGGTCGAAACGGCGTGGCTTTACCCACCGACGATAGACCTTGCGCGCCTTGATTCGGTCCAATGCGAACTTCGCCAGCAGCGGGAAAATGCCCAGCAAGGCAAATGATCCGAGCAGCATCGGCGAGGCCACATCGGCAAGCGTCTTGATCTGCGAGAGCTGGGTACCGGCGTTGACGTACACGATCGTGCCCGGGAGCATCCCCAGCTGGCTCACCCAGTAGAAAGTCGTCACCGGGATCGCGGTCAGACCCATCGCCAGATTGATCAGAAAGAAGGGAAAGATGGGAACCAGGCGCAGAGCCAGCAGGTAGAAGATCCCGTCTTTCTTGATGCCCGCGTCGACGGCCGCGCTTTGTTTTTCGAAACGGCGCTGCACGAAATCGCGCAACAGGTAGCGTGCCACGATGAATGCGATGGTGGCGCCGATGGCGGAAGCAAAGGACACCAGAACAATGCCCCACAGCAGACCAAATACGGCCCCGGCCGCGAGCGTCAGGACGGCGGCGCCCGGTATCGATGCGCCGGTAACCAGGACGTAGACCGCGAAAAACGCCGCTCCGAATAGCACCGGCTGCGCATTCTTCTGCTGGACCAGCCACTGCTGATGCTCGTGCAGCTTTTCCAGCGTCAGGAAACGGCCCAGATCGAGGGCAAACCAGGCGACCACCACGATCGCGAGCAGCACACCGACGACAATGGGCTTCGCGCGCATGTCGCGTCGCCTACGGCTCGGTGATCACGTGTATACGCTCAAACGACCGGCTTCATGCTGCCCGCAATGCCCCGCCGCAACTGCTGCCCTGCCCTGCAGTGCAGCCGTAACAATGATCGGCTACGGCGATTGCTGCATGATCGAAGCCATGATCGCCTCTCAGTAGATCGCGCAAGTGGCGGCGCGGCGATGCCGGAGATCGACCCCCGAGCGGGAGCCCGAGCATCTGGTTGAAATCGCAGTCGTACAGATTGCCTTCCCAGTCGACGGAGATGAGGCTCCGGCACATCACGTCGTCGAGGTTCTCCGGCCGATAGGCATCGCGCAGCAACTGCATATAAGCACCAAACTGTCCTTTGGAGATCAAGAGGCTGCCGAAGCGCTGAATGGGCATATTGGCAAGCGTGAAAAGCCGATTGAAAATCACGCCAAAACGCTCTCCCAGTATTCGCCGGTAGTCGCGCTCCAGATCGTCTTGGCTCGGCGGCAGATACGGGCCCAGTGGGTTATAGACCAGATTCAGGACGAGGCCCGTGTCGGCCTTGCCGTAGTCGAGCGCGTTCAGTCGTTGCAGCCCGTCGATGCTGCGCTCGAACACTCCGTCTCCGCGCTGCGCATCGACGTTTTCTTTGGAATAGCATGGCAAGGAGGCAACCACTTCCACCCGATGCAGCGCGAGAAACTCGCCCAATCCGTCCTGGCCGGCTTCGGAAAGAATAGTCAAATTGCAGCGATCGATTACGCGCGCTCCGGCTTCTTTCGCCGTGACCACCAGGGTCCGGAAATTCGGGTTCAATTCGGGCGCGCCGCCGGTCAGGTCGACCACCCGAATGCCGCGCGCACGCACGACCTCGATCACGAGGGCCGCGGTCTCGGCGTCCATCATTTCCTTGCGCGTTGGACCCGCGTTCACATGACAATGCTGACAAGTCTGGTTGCAGCGATAGCCGAGATTGACTTGCAGCGTTTCCAGCTCGCGCCGACGTACGCTTGGGAAATCGGTGTCGCGAAGAAGTGGAAAGGTAGCGTGCATCCGATATCTCTGGAATTTTCCGGTCAGCCTTCGCGACGGGGCGCGACTTTCGGACGAATAGTGTACTCAGAATGGATCGTCCGACGCTTCATTGTTGGACTCGCCGCAGATAGCCTCGTATGCGCGCCGCATTCTTGCCGAGGTCGCCTTCCCCGAGGCGCGAGACCGAGCGCGCATCGATACGGCTGCCGCCAGCGGTGGGAGTGATGCGAATCACGACGTCGTCCTTGAACCCAAACCAGGCCGTCGTGTCGGTTGCTTCGATCCGCCCTTGAGCCGGCACGGCGGCGACGATTTGCCAGCCGATTTCGCGGGCGGCAGTTAACGCCCGCTTGAACGCTGCATCAGGCGGTTCGGCAAGCGTGACCGGCCGAATGTCTGGATACGCCGCGCGTTGCTGCCGGGCGACAGCCTCTCCTTGGTATTCAGCAGGGTTGGGGGAGCCTTGCCGCAGCGCGATGATGGCTACGAATCGTGGTGGATTCTCTGTGTCCGTCGTGATGTCGTGGATTGGCGGCGATGCCTTAGCGCTCTCCAACATTGCGAACGGTACGCCAAACGCGGCCGCTCCTGCCACCGCGCCGGTCAACGTCAAGCCGAAACCGCGTCTTCGCGCACCCGGCCGGGTGATCCACGCGCCGATAAGAGCGACCAAAAGGGCGGCGAGACCCATCCAAGCGCCCCAACGCATGAGAACAAACGCGCCGGTCAAATCGACAAGTCCCAGCCTGTACGCCGGGCCTGCTCCGCCCACCATTAACAGGGCAAATACGGCTGCAATGAAGCCGACGACGGCTACCACCGATAGTTTTTCAGCAAGGCTGGAGGACATTAGGCTAAGTCGTTTGAAAAAGCCATGTTACGCCGGTGCTCGATGTGCACCAAACCGCACACGACATCGAAATCAAGCCTTTGGTCCTGCGTCAATGCTCAGACGCAAATGACTAGCGACCCGTTGGCGAAGCGCGGAAATGCGCGCAACGTATTGATTAATCTGGCTCCCCCGACTGTGCGTCCGCGCAAGATCAGCGGTAAGCTTCACATCACGTACAACATGCCCGAGTTTATGCAAGGTCTGTTCGAGTATCACGAGCGCAGCAAGCACCGCGTCAACCATTACGCTCCCGGCCCGACCGGACTCGACTGGGCAAACCAGCCGGACCCGTTCCGGGAGTTTCGCGGCGCACCGCAGATCAAGTTGCCTTTAGCCGCGGATTCCTTGGTCACACGCTACAACGACGTGCGCCGCGGGAGCCTGCCGCCTCCAAGCAGATTCGATCTTGACAAGCTGGCAATCCTCTTCGAACTCTCACTCGGCCTCTCGGCGTGGAAATCCTATGGCGGCAAGCGCTGGGCGCTTCGCTGCAACCCTTCGAGCGGAAACCTGCATCCGACCGAAGCCTATGTTCTGTGTCCGCCGCTTCCCGGCTTGGCGGCCGGGGTGTACCACTACCTGAGCCGGGATCACGTATTTGAAAAACGCGCGGCGGTCGATGACCCGCGTTGGACTGAAGCGTTTTCCGGCAGCGGCGTTCTGATAGGCATCAGCTCGATCTATTGGCGCGAAGCGTGGAAATACGGCATGCGCGCGTGGCGCTACTGCCACCATGATTGTGGCCATGCCGTTGCTGCAGTGAGCTATGCCGCGGCCGCGCTTGGTTGGCAAAGCCGAATGGCCCTTCCCGCCGCGGACGAGGTGGTGGCCGGCTTGCTGGGCCTCGACCGCAGCGCGGATTTCGAGCCTGCCGAAGCAGAAGCGCCGGATACCCTGCTGTGGGTGGGTGATCCCGATGCGCAGCCTGATCTCGCGCGCCTATTGGACCCTCTGCGCAGCGCAAACTGGTACGGCCGCGCCAACCGGTTGAGCCGAGAGCAGGTGCAGTGGCCGGACATCGACTTGATACATCGCGTCACTCACAAGCCTCCAAGGCCGGAGCCAGCCGCGCCCGTACCCGCGTCGCTGCCACTCCCCGCTGCCCCTGCTCTTGATCTGAGGTTTGCGAAGCTTGCACGACAACGCCGGAGCGCCGTGGATTTCGACGGTAGTACAGGTATCAGCTCCGCGGCTTTCTTCGCCATGCTTGAATGTCTGATGGTGCGGCAAGACACACCGCCGTGGAATGCTTTAGCCTCTCCCATTCTGGTGCATCCCGCGCTGATGGTGCACCGCGTGGCTGACCTGGAGCCGGGTCTGTATATGTTTCTTCGGGATCCGGCTCGCCTCCTCGATCTGAAGCAATCGATGCGCCCTGAATGGTTGTGGCAGAAGTGTGGACCGGATCATCTGCCACTGTATCTTTTGTTGCCTTACGACTTACGCGAGGTAGCAAAGTCGATCTGCTGCCACCAGGACATCGGAGCAGACTCGTGTTTTGCATTGGGGATGCTGGCGCGCTTTGAGGCCGCTTTGCACGAGCCATGGCTTTACCGCAACCTCTACTGGGAGTGCGGCATGCTCGGGCAGGTCCTTTATCTCGAAGCCGAGGCCGCCGGAGTGCGCTCTACCGGGATCGGCTGTTTCTTCGATGACGAAATGCACGCCCTACTTGGAATCAACGGTCATGCCTGGCAAAGCCTGTACCATTTCACCATGGGCGGCGCTGTGGACGATCATCGGCTGTCCACGTTGCCGCCGTACGAGTTTCAGCCGTGAACGCGCCCGCCGCCGGTAGATGCACAATTCCGCAAACCTGAGCACCGCGGTGTGCGCTGGCATCGCCGCTGGCATCCTCGCCACCGTCGCGCAAATCGCCTTGTGGTCAGTCTTTACCGATGCCCTTCCCACGATCTTTTTCAGAGACGCACGTTTCGCCGCCGCCATCGTCTTGGGCCGTGGGGTGTTACCGCCACCCGCGAGCTTTGACTGGACGGTGATGCTTGTCGCAACACTGGTCCATTTCGTGCTTTCCATCGCCTACGGCATGGCACTATCCCCGTTGATATCGCGTCTGCGCACGGCGCCATCCCTGCTTGCCGGCGCAGCGTTCGGCCTATGCTTGTATGGAATCAACATGTACGGCTTTACCGCCGTTTTGCCCTGGTTCGAAGCTGCCCGTGATTGGATCACCGTCGTTACGCATGGGGTGTTCGGCGTCGCTGCCGCCGGCGTTTACAAGATGCTGTCGCAGCTGCGGTTTGTTCGCACCCGCGAAACGGGCAATGTTTGAAGGAGGCCGCAGCATGCATGAAATCACCACCGATATTTTTTCATGGGCGTTGTTTTCCGAGCCGCACGGATACAACTTCAACGGTTTCCTCGTTCGCCATGGAGAGGGAAATCTTTGCATCGATCCGGTACCGCCGGGCGACGCGGCCCTTGCCGATATCGCGAGGATGGGGTGTGCGAAAATTCTTCTCACCAATCGCAATCACTCGCGAGCGGCCAACGTGATACGCGCCCGCACCGGCGCCCGCAGCTTCATTCACCCGGACGACGCTGCCCATGCCCGAAAGCAAGGGGCTGAGATTGATGGGGACCTGAACGTGGGCGAGAAGGTTGGCCCCTTGACGATCGTGGGCGTCCCGGGAAAATCACCGGGAGAGGTCGCGCTGCACTGGCCCGAGCGCAAGCTCCTGATCGTTGGGGATGCGGTGATCGGCAATCCGCCGGGGCGCTGTGGACTGCTGCGCGAGAAGGTGATGGACGATCCCCCACGCCTGAGGCAGAGCGTAAGAAAACTTCTCGACCTGGAATTTGAAACGCTTTTGATGGGCGACGGGGCGTCGATTCTGCACGACGCCAAAATGCGGCTCAAGGAACTCGTGGACACACTTCCGAGCGAGTGAAAAGTTTGGCATGAATTGCAGCGGCAGCGGCCGCCCGGTGGGCCGACCTGAGTGATACCGGTAGGTCACGGCCGCCCCGTGAACGACGTCATGTCCCACTCGCCGGCTCGCTCATCGTGGCGCAGGATATAAACGTTGCCGTCGTCGGCATGCACTTTGAAGTAGCGGTGATCGGGCGCAAGCCAGCGGTCGAACGATTTCGATCACGTCGAGGCGTCGCTCTCCGAGGTCAAAGGCGCGCGGCTCCTCTTCACCGCGATGGCTCGCATAGCAGTGCACCCCGATCTGCATTTGCCGGCGCCTTATGCGTGCAATTCGACGATGTCGCCGTCCGCGACGCAATGCTCGTGCCCGACCTGCTGCCCATCGAATCCGGAGCGGCCCCAGATGCGGGCATAGCGTAGTGAGCGTTCCAGATCCTTGTGCACGAGCCGCGCGACATCTCCCACGGTTTGGCCGCGACGCAGCGTAAATGGCCGGTTCTTTTCTGGTGGGTGGCCCGGCGCCTTGGTATAGACGCGCACGATGCCAAGGCTCCGGAAAAGCCACGGTCCGAGCTCCCCCAGACCTCGACCCGTGGTTGCGGAAACGGCGAGCACGGGATAGCGCAAGCTCGTCAGTTCGCGAAACGCCTGGAGCTCCGCATCCAAATCGGAAATGCGGTCGGCCTTGTTGGCGAGCATCAGTGTCGGCAGCCGCAGCGCGAACGGATCCTCGTCACCTTGAGGCGCGCTGCCCCGCGCTGTTCCCGTTGCTTCCCAACGCTCGGTGAGCGTCAGGCGTTTCTTCTCCAGCACCGAGCGCACCGCCTCCAGCGCATCGAGGCACGAGGGCTCGCCGAGATCCACGACGAGCAAGCCCGCGTCGGCCGTCTGCAAGGCTCCGGCGAGCCACGGTACGGGATGCTCGGGGGCGATCGCCGGCAGGTCGATCAGTTGAAAGTGGACATCCTCGTGCGGCATCATCCCCGGCTCGGGGTAGTGGGTCGTGAATGGATAGGGCCCGACGTGCGCCCCGGATCCCGTCAGTCGCGCATGCAGCGAGGATTTTCCCGCGTTCGGCGGCCCGAGGAGCGCGATTTGCGCCGCGCCCTCGGGCCGGATCACCAGCGGCGGGCCACCGTGTCCTCCGCCCTTCCTGGCGCCTTCGAGTTCTTCGGAGAGGTCCTTGATGCGCGCCTTGATATCGGCCTGAAGGCGCTCGGTCCCCTTGTGTTTCGGGATAGTGCGCAACATGTCACGCAACCTTTCCAGGCGCTCCCGCGGGTCGCGGGAACTGCGAAAGGCAGCCTCGGCCGCCTTGTATTCGGGCGAGAGATTGGCGGGCACGACGATAACCGTAGTGGAAAAAGGCTCTGGCGTCGAGTGCCGTTTCTCTCGATTGCGGCTTTGGGGAGCACAATGGCAACCGATCGCGCAAAAGAAGAATGCATCCCGGCGAGCGAGCCTGAAAACATCGAACATGACGAGCCGGTTCACTCATGTCATCGGCTTCGATGATGCGCCGTTCGACCGCGACGATCGCGGCGACGTGCTCGTTGTCGGCGCCGTTTACGCAGGCTTGCGCCTGGACGGCGTGCTGAGCGCAAAGGTACGACGCGACGGCGTCAACACGACGGCAGTGTTGATCCGCACGCTGCGCGCGTCACGTTTTGTGCCGCAGGCACATCTCGTGCTGCTCCAAGGAATCGCCTTTGCCGGCTTCAACGTCGTAGACCTCGACGCGCTGCATCAAGCGCTGCATCTGCCCGTCATGACCGTCGTACGCCGCCGTCCCAATCTGCCCCGGATCAAGGCGGCGTTGCTCGAGCACGTGCCCGGCGGCTTGCGCAAATGGCGTCTCGTCGAAAAGGCCGGGCCGATGGAATCCGCCGCCGGATTGTTCGTGCAGCGCGCAGGGATCAGCATCGATGATGCGCGGCGGGTGTTGAAGCGCCTTGCCGTCCACAGCAGCATGCCCGAACCGCTGCGAACCGCGCACCTCATCGCCGGCGGCGTGACTCGCGGCGAAAGTCGACATCGAGTCTGATCGGTACGTCCGATCGCAGCGTTCGCGTCAGCGGTGGCCGATTCCCGCGCGACCGCGGGGCTCACGGGAGCACTGTTTTCGCCTTGCATTCAACAGTGTCCGCTCCGCCCTGCCCCGCGCGGCACGCGTATACAGTGCGCTCCGCCGGATCATAAAACCAGGCGAATGAAACACCGTTGGAGGAAGAGCTCACGATGGGTGTCACTGCGGCGCGGGTATCTACGCGCGTCTGAGCCAGGACGTGCAAGGTGTAGCCTGTTAATGCCGCGACCACGACAAGTGCCAGGATCTTGATCATTTCCGTTCTCCTTTCGCTGGACACGCTAATGTGAAGACAATATGAGTATAGGCTTTCGCATTGCGTTTCCTTTCCAGACATGATTGTCCTGTTCACCGACTTCGGCGCCGATGACATCTATGTGGCGCAGATCAAGGCGACGCTGCTGGAGCACCTGCCGCATGGCACGGACATTGTCGACCTGTTCCACGGCGTACCCAATTTCCACATAAGAGCAGGCGCTCATCTGCTTGCCGCGCTCCAGGACCGGTTTCCGGTCGGTAGCGTTTTTCTGACGGTGGTCGATCCGGATGTTGGTACCGACCGCGATGCAGTCGTCCTGCAAGCGGACGGCAAATCGTATGTGGGACCCGATAACGGCCTGCTGTCGGTGGTCGCCGCCCGTGCCGCGGAAACGCGGGCCTGGCGAATCGTCTGGCGCCCGGAGATGTTGTCAGCGTCTTTTCACGGACGCGACTTGTTCGCCCCGGTCGCGGCGTGGATTGCCAATGGAGCGTTTCCCGCTGACAAGATTGAGCAGATCGGAGCATTGCAGGTCCGGCTCGGGCCGGACGATCTGTCGGAAGTCATTCACGTGGATCATTATGGGAATGCGCTCACTGGCTTGCGCGCTCGCCATCTAGCGCAAAGCGCCATGATTGCCGTCCGCGACCAGCGTCTTTCCTACGCGCGCGTTTTTGCAGAGGCGCCGGTTCGCGGTGCCTTCTGGTACGAAAACAGCGTCGGCTTGGTAGAGCTCGCAGCGAATCAAGCGAGCGCGGTGCGGCTGCTCGGCATCAAGGTGGGCGATCCGATCACGGTAATTGTCGAGACCGCCATTCCCGGGCTCGGGTCCCGGACGTGAAGGAGCGCGTATCGCGATCACTTGCTTGCTTCGCGCGCGAAATAGTGAAGATCGTCGCGAGGAGCGCTTTTGAACTTGCGGTAGATCGACATCGATAAATTGTGGCAGGAAATACCGCAGCATGATCTTTTGTCGCCAACCATTCGTCATCGCAACGAAGCCGCGCAGCAGTTCGCTCGACGGTGCTGCACAATTTGTCTAAGTTCTGTGGTCATCAAAGTGTCGATCCACTTTACAGTTACGATCTATCGGCGCTCGACGTCCCTGCATAACCCACTGAACCTTCGTGACGATTGCACCTTAGGAACGACTCTTGCATGCAACCTGCCGGGGAAAAGCGCATATCGCGCAAGCGAGAATAGGAGATCCCATGAAATCTATCCTCGATCCTTCGTTCCGCTACACGAAGAGCGTCGACACCGACCTCCGCAAAACTTTCGCCAGGATTCGCCGCGAACAGCAAAGACAAGCCCGAACGCACGCTGCCGACATTGGCACGGGCGTCGTATTGGCGCTCGGCCAGCGCAAAGTGCGCGCAGCGGCGTAGCGCCCTGCTTTAGCGCCGTTCGATTCGCACGAGAGGTTGCAAGAACGAGCCACTGAACGCCCTGGAGACCGCCGGACGCCGGCTGCCGCACGTGCTCAGGATTCCGCCTGGAGCGCGGAAGCTCGGCGACAAACGCCTCGCGTCTGGTGCTCCTGGGCGACCGTACCAGCCTTTCCGGCTGCGGACCGAAAAATCAAATGACGGCATTCCTTACAATGGCATAGGTCGCCATCCGTAATCGATTGGCTAACACGCGGGAAAATAACAAAAAAGCATAGATGGCTCGACGATTGCTTTAGCAAAGGCCGCGGATATCAGTTCGCGGGAGGGGAAGAGCCATGGGGGAAGAACGCGAGATTGCGCCGGCGACCGAGTCGGTTCACCTCAGTTTCAGCGAGCAAAGACAGCCCGTTCTTCGGGGCGAACGCCGTCACTACCTGTTGGCCCGCGGGGACCAGCTCGCGTTTGCGGCGGAAGTCGTACGTTTTGGATTTGCTCCCGATGATTTCGCGCTCGACGTCGAGCGGATACGCGGCATCAGCGCTCCCGCATCAGGAGGGGCTACTTTCGCTGTCCGCGTTGAAAACGTTCACAATGGGCGCACCGCGACCTACCTCGGCGGACCGGGCAGAGCCTGGGTCGCGGAGTTTCTCGTGGGTCTCACTGCCGGGGACTTCGGTCAGCCGTAGTATCGACGCGAACGCGGCTCCCGCCTCCCTTTACTATTCCAGCGACACCTTGTTCGTGCAGTCCGCCCCACACCGAGCGCGCGCGCAGCATCGAATGCTCGCGGAGTAGCTGTAGCGATACAGCGCGGTCGACGCGCCGGGCCTGGATCCGGAACGACCGGCCCGAGCGAAACCTGCTGCCGTCGCTGATCGTCGTCGTTCTCGGCCCGATCCCCCGGCGCCACTTTTTTCCTCGAGCATTGCCCGTCACAATAGTACAAGAGAGACGGGTTGCCGATCGATCGACGTCTCGCCACGACGAATGTCAGACACGCGCCCCACCTTCGTGTACGACGGCGACTGTGGCATCTGCCGCTACTGGGTGAACTATTGGCGGGGGCTGACGGACGAGCGCGTGCTTTACCGCCCATATCAGGAGGCAGCGGCGGATTTCCCTGAGATTCCGCGCGAAGCATTTCCGCACGCTGTTCAGCTAATCGAGCCCGACCGACAAGTGTATTCAGGCGCGGCTGCAACGTATCGCGTGCTGCGCCATGCTCCGGGACGTGCCGCCTGGTGGTGGTTGTACACACACCTGCCGGGCTTTGCGATGGCGAGTGAATGGGCCTACGCATTCTTCGCACGCCGTCGAGGCTTGCTCAATCGCGTCTCCAGGCTCCTGTGGGGACCCGCGCTCGAGCCGGAACGCTATCAACTCGTGACCTGGGTGTTCCTGCGGTTGCTCGGCGGGATCTACATTGCCGCGTTCGCGTCGCTCGCGGTTCAGATCCAGGGGCTGGTGGGCCACGCCGGAATCCTGCCGCTGGACGCGTACATGGATGCGGCGCACCAAGTGCTCGGCAGCGCGGCTTATCGCGTCCTGCCTATGTTGTTCTGGCTCAACTCGGGCGACGCCGCATTGGTCGCGGGCACCATCGTCGGCGTGGTACTGGGGTTGCTCGTCATCCTGGATCGGTGGACGCGGCCGGCGCTCATCGCGTTGTTCGCGCTGTATCTGTCCTACGTTTACGCAGGACAGGACTTCATGAGCTTCCAGTGGGATCTTCTGCTGCTGGAAACGGGGTTTCTGGCCATATTCCTCGCGGGCGGATCCCGGATCGTGATCTGGCTTTATCGCTGGTTGGTCTTCCGCTATTTTCTCCTGGCAGGCGCGGTAAAGCTTCTGTCGGGCGACCCGACGTGGCAAAACCTGACAGCGCTCGAATATCACTTCTGGACGCAACCCCTGCCCACGCCGCTTGCGTGGTATGCGGCACAATTGCCGCCTTGGTTCCTCGTCGCCGGCACCGCCGCCACCCTCGGCGTCGAGCTCGGAAGTGTCGTCCTCATTTTTCTGCCGCGGCGCCCGCGAGCCGTTGCTGCCTGGTGTCTGTTGGTATTCCAAGCGCTGATCCTGTTCACCGGGAATTACAACTTCTTCAACCTGCTCAGCATATCAATGTGCATTTTGCTCTTCGATGACGCTGCATTGCGCCGCTTCATTCCCCAGCGGCTTGAATCGTGGGCGCACAGGCGGGCACCGAACCCGGGACGCGCAGCGACCGTTATCGCAATGGTGGTGGCGCTTATCGTGGTGCCGGTCGGAATGAACCGGATCTGGGAGGTTTTCGCGCATACCGAGCTGCCCGTCGCAGGGATAATTTCCGAGGCTATATCACCTCTGCTGATCGTCAATCCGTATGGGCTGTTCGCTGTCATGACGACCGCACGGCCGGAAATCGTGATCGAGGGCTCGATCGACGGGCAGGTGTGGCGCGAGTACGTTTTCCGGTACAAGCCCGGTCCGGTCACGCGGCCTCCGCCGTGGAACATCCCGCACCAACCGCGTCTCGACTGGCAAATGTGGTTCGCCGCTCTCGGCGATGCACGGGCGAATCCCTGGTTCCAAAGCCTCATACTGCGCCTGCTCGAAGGCAGTCCGCCGGTGCTCGCGCTATTGGATTCCAATCCGTTTCCGGATCGCCCCGCGAATTATGTGCGGGCCAAGCTCTACGACTATCGTTTCGCCGACCGGAGCACCCGCGCCGCGACCGGTCGGTGGTGGGTGCGTCGGCTGGAGGGGTTGTACTTTCCTCAGGTCAGTTTGGCCGATTTCGGGCGCGCCGCCGGGTCCGGGGTCGCGTCACCGCCAAGCGCGAGCGCGTCCGCGCGATGAACTGCGTTGCGATTGCCGGCTTGACCACACGCACAGCGACGAAGATACTTTCCGCAGTGGGCGCGGTTTGCCTCGCCGTGAAAGGAAGCGCCAGATGAAAAACTGGGTTGTCCTGGTCTTCTCCATGATTCTTGCTGCCTGCGCGACCGCCCCGGTGCCACAGACGACTGAGGATCTGTTCCGAGATCATTTGTTTGCCGCACCGTCGGAGCGCATCAGTGGCGATAGCGTTTTTGCCCTCAGCGATGATATGAAGCACTACCTGAGAGCGAAAATTGCCGGCCAATTGCTGGCCAAAGATCCGCGACGGGGGCTTATCGATGCGCTTTATGACAAGAGCCAGCTCAAGCTGGAATACGACGCGGAGATGACTCGAAATGCAGCGCAGACATTCGCGGCGCGAGCCGGAAATTGTCTGTCCCTGGTCATCATGACCGCCGCGTTCGCGAAGGAGATTGGTCTCCCCGTTCGATACCAAAGAGTGTTTGTGGACGACTCCTGGAGCCGCAGCGGCGACATGTATTTTGCGAGCTCGCACGTCAATCTGACGCTGGGCATAGGGCACATCGCGGACCGGGTTCTAGACTACGACAGTGCCCCGATGACCATTGATTTTCTTCCGCCGGAAGGTATCCGCGGGAAGCGCATACGCGTCATCGGAGAGGAAACCATCGTCGCGATGTACATGAACAACCGGGCGGTCGAATCGCTCGCTCAAGGAAAGCTGAATGACGCTTATTGGTGGGCGCGCGAGGCCATCGAACATGACCCCAGATTTCTGAGCTCCTACAACACACTGGGCGTTATTTACCGAAACCACGGTAATCTGCGAGAGGCCGAGCGGACGCTCAAACACGTTCTCGAACTCGAGCCCGGGAATACCGAGGTCATGTCGAATCTGGCACTGGTTTTCAACGACGAAGGCCGCGTCGCGGAGTCTAAGGCTCTGACCCGCAAGCTGGACGAGTTGCAACCCTATCCGCCCTTCCATTTCTTCAACCTTGGCCTGACAGCCATGCGCAATGGCGATTTCAAGACGGCAAAAGATCTGTTCGCGAAGGAAGTCGATCGCGACGCGTACTACCACGAATTCCATTTCTGGCTTGCGGCCGCTTACCTCGGCCTCGGCGAAGTCGAGCAGGCGCGCACGCAACTGACTATCGCGATGGAAAGCAGCACGACGCGCAAGGAACACGAGCTGTATGCGGCGAAACTCGATCGGATCAGGTCATACCGGATTCATTAGCTCGAGATCGGGGAAATGCTGATGCGGCAGCGCTGGATTCGGGAATCGGTATCCAAGGTGAAGGAATGCAATCATGAAGGTAGAAGACGAACTCCAGGCGACGATCGCCGATATGACCAAACCCGGCAAGGGCATTCTCGCGGCGGATGAGAGCCTGCCGACCATCAGCAAGCGGTTCAAGGCCGTCGGCATCGATTGCACCGACGAAACGCGCCGCGCCTACCGATCGCTGCTGATAACGACACCCGGCGCCGAACAGTTCCTGAGCGGAGTGATTCTGTTCGAGGAAACGCTCGGACAGAGCGCCGAGGACGGTACGCTGCTGCCGCAGGTACTGGCCCGCAGAGGCATCATGCCCGGTATCAAGGTGGACAAGGGCACGACAGCGCTTCCCGGCGCGCCGGGGGACCTGATCACCCAGGGATTGGATGGCTTGGCGGAGCGGCTCAAGGCCTATAAATCTCAGGGCATGCGCTTTGCCAAGTGGCGCGAAGTCTATGGCATCACCGAGCATAATCCGACGCCGCTCGGCATCGAAGCCAACGCGGAGGTGCTGGCCCGCTACGCCGCCATATGCCAGAGCGAAGGCATCGTCCCCATCGTCGAACCGGAGGTGCTCATCGACGGCGACCACAGCATCGAACGCTGCTATGAAGTTACCGAGGCGGTGTTGCACGCGGTGTTCCACGCGCTGCACCGGCATCACGTCATGCTGGAATACATCGTGCTCAAGCCCAACATGGTGATCCCCGGCAAGGACCACCGGCCCAAGGCAAGCCCGGAAGAGGTGGCGGCGGCAACGGTCAAGGTGCTGCGTCGGACGGTGCCTGCCGCGGTGCCCAGCATCAACTTCCTCTCCGGCGGCCAGGCTCCCGAGGAAGCAACCGCCAACCTGAACGCAATCAATGTCACGTATCCGCGCGCCCCGTGGGTACTGTCGTTCTCCTATGCGCGTGCGTTGCAGGACCCCGTAATGCATTCCTGGGCGGGCCGCCCGGAGAACGCGCCGGCGGCGCAACAGGCGTTTTCCAGACGCATCAAGATGAACAGCCTGGCGCGCCACGGAAAGTGGAGCCCGGAGATGGAGCGCGCGGCCTGATCCCCGACGGCGCCCACCGTATTGCGGGAATGGGCGCGTGGAATATCTGCAAACCTACCTGCACCACGATGGCTTTGTGCCCAGCGTGGCGTTGGTAGTTATCTTCTATGCGCTGCTCCGTGGTGTGCGCGACTCCCTGTGGCGTGTCGCGCTGCTGTCGCTTCCCGGCACGATCGCCCACGAGCTGACACATCTTGTCGTCGGCTTTCTCTTTCATGCAAAGCCGCACGGGTTTTCCATCTGGCCGCGCAGGAGCGGCAACGGCTGGGTACTGGGTTCCGTATCTTTTCGCAACATCGGTCTTCTCAACGGCGCGTTCGTTGCGCTCGCTCCGTTGCTGCTCCTGCCCATTGCGTGGCTGTGCCTCATCCACGTTCTCGTGCCGTTATGGATCGAGGGTCAATGGGGATGGTGGCTGCTTGCAGGCTATTTGGCTGCTACCGCGCTTTTCGCGGCGTTGCCCTCGTTCCAGGACATCAAGCTCGGCGGCGTGTCACTTCTCCTCTATGCCGCGATAAGCGTGCTGTTATGGTGGGCTTATGCACACGCCCTCTAATGCACGCGTCGGGGTGCCGTCTTGGCCGATCTCAGGGTGGATCAGTATTGGCGAGTGAATGCCGCCCGCTGCGGCACCGACGGGAGAGGCGCGATCAGCCTCTATGCAATTGATGTGAGTTTCGACGCGATCCACGACACGAACGAGAACCTGTACTGCCGCTCGTGATTTGACGCACCGATGGGATTCGAGTACAAGAGAAGAGCGGGTTCCTCAAGCGAACTGCCGGTCATCGCAGCCGCCCAAGCGGTACTCCCCTGATCCTCGTATTTTCTCCTTGATGTTCCCGCGGGCAGGAAAAGCCCGCGTTTGATACTTCAATGGAGAACGAATCTGCCGGTAGCGATCCCGGACAAGCGAATCCGCTTGGGACGCGGCGCGACCTCAGACCCAACGCAATGGCCAAGCGGCGCACACTCGGCCTAGCGCTCGGAAGCGGTTCGGCGCGCGGCTGGGCGCACGTCGGCGTTCTGCAAGCGCTTGCCGAAGAGAATATCGTCCCCGATCTCGTCGCCGGTTGCTCCATGGGAGCGATGATCGGAGCGTCTTTTGCCGCCGGACGCATCGAGCAGCTCGAAATCTGGGCGCTTGCTCTCAAGTGGAAGGGTGTCTTAGGCCTGCTCGATGTCGGATTGCGAGGCGGCCTCATCAAGGGCGATCGCCTGCTCGATTTTTTTCACGGCCAGTGCGCCGCGGGCCAGTTTTCCGAGTTGCTGCTGCCGTTTGCCGCGGTTGCTACCGATCTCGCGTCCGGCGAAGAGATTTGGTTGCGCGATGGCAAGGTTTCGGACGCGGTCCGCGCCTCGTGCACCGTGCCAGGACTGTTCCGACCCGTGCTGCACAACGGCCGTTATCTCGTCGATGGCAGCATCGTCAATCCCGTGCCGGTCTCGCTCTGTCGTGCGATGGGCGCGGACGTGGTCATCGCGGTCGATCTCGGTTCGGACAGGGAGCGACGTTTCGTGACCAACCGAGTCGCGCCGATCAACTCAGGTCGCAGCCGCCTCATCAGCGCGCTGCTGCTTTGGCGTGGCAATGGTGCCGATACGTTGACGCATCGCGCCGCGATGCCGTCGCCGTCCATGGCCGATACCTTGCTGGGCGCGATCGACATCATGCAGGAAGCGATCGCACAAAGACGTCTCGCCATCGAGCCGCCCGACGTGCTGCTCAGCCCGCGTCTGGGGTTTATCGGGCCGTTCGAGTATCACCGCGCCGCATTGGCGATCGCCGAAGGGCGGAATGCGGTTGCGCAGATGCTCCCCGCCATTCGCATTGCACTGGCTGCGTAGGATCTTCTCGTTTCCGCTAGGCGCCGCCCGCTTGTCCCGGCCAGGCCTCGGAAGTCGTTTGCCTATCTCCAAGTGGCAATGCTCGTGCGCCCGATAGAAACTGTTTCTCCGGATTGCTGCGGTGGCGAGCCTTATAGAGCCACGTTGCAAGCAGGATGCCAAGGCAAGCGCCTGTCCAAAGACCCGCCAGCAACCACCAACCGGAAACCATGAGCGTCACTGTCAAAGTTCCTATCTGCGAGGCAAATCCTACCCGGGGTCCTCCAAGCGCCAGGCTAAACGCTAACGGAGCAAGCGCCTGTTTGTCTGTCCGTTGACGGACTTATCCACCGCCGTCACCGGGGACCTGCCCTGGCAATGAGATGCCAAGAAGTAGGTTGCCGCCCGGGCTTCTGGGCTGGCGGGAACCGGGCGTGCCCCCCGGTCGTGCCGACGGGAACGCCGCTCCACCCATAGCGGTCATAGAAACAGAGGATTTATAATGGGTAACAGCACCCCATAAGGAGTTTGCAGGCATTTAAGCGGTAGTTCGCGATGCCAGCGCCCCCTACTCCCCGGCAGAATCATCTGCTGGCGGCCCTGCCCCAAGCAGTCTACGAAAGACTGTTGCCGAATCTTGAGCTCGTTCCGATGCCACTCGGCGAGGTCATGTACACGTCCGGAAGCGAGTTGCCGTACCTTTATTTCCCCACAACCTGCATCGTCTCGCTTGTCTACGTCATGGCAAATGGTGCTTCGGCGGAGATCGCGGTGACGGGGTACGAGGGCTTGCTCGGCGTCTCCCTGTTCCTTGGCGGGCACACTGCGCCGAACCAGGCGGTCGTACAAAGTGGCGGTCACGCGTATCGGATCGGCGCGCGGGTTATCAAACATGAATTCGAACAGGGCGGGCCGCTGCAGCACCTGCTGTTGCTCTACACGCAGGCCTTGATTGCGCAGATGGCGCAAACCGCCGTCTGCAATCGGCATCATTCGCTGGACAAGCAATTGTGCCGCTGGCTGCTATTGAGTCTGGACCGATTGCGCTCAGGTGAGCTGACTATGACGCAGGAATTGATCGCCAACATGCTCGGCGTACGGCGGCAGGGCGTTGTAGAGGCGGCCGGAAATCTGCAGAGAGCGGGCTTGATTGACTATCGACGCGGTCACATCAGCGTACTTGATCGCCCAGGGTTGGAAGCGCGAGTTTGCGAGTGCTATGCGGTCGTAAAACGCGAATACGACCGTTTGCTCCCAAGGTAAGCGGGCTGCCGGCGCCAAGTCAGGTGCCCTTTTACGGGGCGCCAAGGGCTGAGACGGGCCGCGATGCGAGCGGCGGGCGCATCGGGGCGCCAAGCAACTCCGCAAACTCTTCAGCGACCACCGGGCGGCCGAAGTAGTAGCCCTGTCCCTCGTCGCAGAAGCGCGTTTTAAGGAAGGCGAGCTGCTCGCGGGTTTCTACGCCCTCGGCAACGACCCGTTGCCGGAGGCTCCTTCCCAGGCTGATCGCTGCGCTGACGATGGCTGCGTCATTGGGGTTGATAGTGCTCTTGTGGATGAATTTCTGGTCGATCTTCAGAGCGTCGATTGGAAATTCCCTCAGGTAGTTGAGGCCGGAATAACCGGTGCCAAAGTCGTCGACGGCGATCCGCACGCCCATGGACTTGAGAGCCTGCAATACGGCGACGGTGGATTCGACATCCTGCATGAGTATGCTCTCGGTTACTTCGAGCTCGAGATAGTGTGGCTGCAGCCGAGTTTCCGCCAAAATCGCGCGAACCCTGGCGAGAAAGTCCTTGTGCCGGAATTCCAAGGAGGAGATGTTGACGGCGACCGGCACGGGCGGCAGGCCGGCCGTCTGCCACGCTTGAGCCTGTCGG
Source organism: Casimicrobiaceae bacterium (assembly GCA_036506975.1). Lineage (GTDB taxonomy): Bacteria > Pseudomonadota > Gammaproteobacteria > Burkholderiales > Casimicrobiaceae > PALSA-1003. Next base: position 26,149 of record DASXQW010000291.1, read on the forward strand.
CAGGCTTCACGCAACACCCATTGACCGATCGGCACAATGAGACCGCAGTCCTCGGCGATGGGCACCAAATGCGCCGGAGGGAGCAGGCCGCGCTCCGGATGCGCCCAGCGAATGAACGCCTCCGCGCCCGAGATGGCTCCGGTCCCGAGATTTTTTCGCGCCTGGTAATGCAACACGAACTCGCGTTGCTCGAGCGCGCGGCTCAAGCGGGCTTCGAGCGATTGCCGCTCTGCCGCCCGAGCGTTCATGTCGGGCTTGAAGAACTGGTAAGTGTTGCGCCCATTTTCTTTGGCGTGGTACATCGCGGTGTCCGCGCACTTGATCAGCGTTCCCGCGTCCTGCCCATCGTCGGGAAAGATGCTGATACCGATGCTTACGTTGATGTGCAGATCATGCTGCGCTATCGCATGTGGCGGCGACAACGCCGCATGAATCTTTTCAGCATGTCGTGCCGCATTTCTGGCGTGTTCGACTTCGGAGAGCACGACCACGAATTCATCCCCGCCCTGACGACTGACGGTGTCCGAGCCACGAACGGCGGCGACGAGCCGCTTGCCCACCTCCTGCAGCAACTTGTCGCCGATCGCATGCCCCAGCGAGTCGTTGACATGTTTGAAGCGATCTAGGTCGAGAAACAGCACCGCGACCTTTTTCCTATGGCGCCGGGCCAACGCGATCGCCTGATTGAGGCGGTCGTTCAATAGCATCCGATTGGGCAGGCCGGTGAGAGAGTCGTGCAGGGCAAGATGGGAGAGCTTCAGCTCCAACACGCGCGCCTCGCTCACGTCGCGGAAAACCATCACGGCGCCGGTGACCTGCCCGTCCTGGCCGTGGATCGGGGCCACGGAGTCTTCGATCGCCGATTCAAGCCCGTCCCGACGGATGAGCACGGAGTTCACGGCAAGGCCGACGGTATCGTCGCGCTGAGCGGCCAATTTCATGGGATCCGGAGCAGCTTGGCGCGTGTCGCCGTCGATGATACGGAACACTTCGGTAAACATCCGGCCGAACGCCTCTGCGCGCGACCAGCCCGTCAGTCGTTCCGCGACCGGATTGAGATACGCGACCTTGCCGTCCACGTCGGTGCTGATGACGCCGTCGCCGATGGAATTGAGCATGACCTGCGCCCGTTCCCGTTCCGCAAACAGCGCGTTGTCCACCAC